>JBLIOI010000074.1:0-24933 GCA_047639675.1 Planctomycetota bacterium
AAACGGAGCTATTCAACCTGGCGACCGATTGACGACTTCCAGTCTCGCGGGTTTCGCGATGAAGGCTACGGATACAACGCGCTCAGTAGGCTCGGTCATCGGCAAGGCGATGAGTGCTCTCGCTGGGAACACGGGCTTGGTCTTGGTTCTTGTCAACCTCCAGTAGGTGCTACTAATCATGTTCAAAAGCTTAGTAGCGATACTCTTGATCCTTGCGTTCTACTGCGGCAGTGCGCAAGCCATGCAAGTTGACGACGGGATCCCCGATGGTTGGATGATCATTGAGGAGGACATTCTTGTTCCGGAAACTTACTACCTCGACCCGGCTGCTTTCGCGACGAGTTTCTGGGCCGGAGGAATCGTCCCGTACTTCTTTCACTCGAGCGTGACGGGGAACCAACAGTTGAAAGCCATCGCGGCCATGGACGAGTGGGAAGCCCATGCGAATGTGCAATTTGTTCCGCTCACGAATCAAACGCACTACATTCTGATTCGTTCCAGCAGCCAGAACAGTTCGAACGTGGGGCAAACAGGTGGCCAGCAAACCATCAATATCGCCTCCTGGAATGTTCACTACACGATCATGCATGAGTTTGCTCACGCGCTCGGCTATTGGCACGAACATGCGCGCGAAGACCGTAATACCTTCATAGAAATCAACTACGCGAACGTCTGCCAGACCTGTTGCAGCGGTTCTTGTAACTTCAACTTCAACTTGCAGTTTGGGTCAGGGCGCTACGGTCCCTACAACTTCGACTCATTCATGCACTACGGCCAATTTCAGGCGACCGGCAATGGGCTTCCGACGATCACTGTGCTCCCTCCTTATGGCGTTGAGTGGCAGGATCAGATTGGGCAGCGAGATCACATGAGTACTTGGGATAGCCGCGTCATGTCCTTTCTCTACGCGGAACCCGATTGGACGTTTGTTGATTGGACGGACAGTGGTTCGACGGAGAGCGGCAGCTTCTTCGAGCCCATTCGCGACTTCTGGCAAGCAACGGTGGCGGTCCCTGCGGGCGGCCAAGTCATTGTGCTGGAACCCGACACGGCGATCAGCGCGGGGGTGATCAACTCGCCGATGACTTTGCGTGCGCCGGTCGGTGGGGTTGTGATTCACTGAGTCGCAAGCGATCGCCCTCGGTCGTTGAATCTGGTTGATACAGAGGGCAGGCTGGTTGTGGTCATGACTCAATCATTCCTGCCAGTGTCTCCGCCTGAACGCGTTTTACTCGGACCCGGTCCCTCGGGCGTCGCGCCTTCCGTCTTGCGCGCGTTGTCTCAGCCGACCATCGGCCATCTCGATCCCAGCTTTCTGGAAGTCATGGATCAGATTCGAGTCATGTTGCGGGCTGTTTTCCAAACAGAGAATGAGTTGACCTTGCCCATGTCGGGCACGGGATCGGCGGGCATGGAAACATGCATGGTCAACACGATCGAGCCCGGGGACAGTGTCTTGGTCGCCGTCAACGGAGTGTTTGGAACAAGAATGGCGGAAGTTGCACGGCGTTGCGGCGCACAGGTGACAGAAGTCGCGGGCGAGTGGGGGCGCGCCTTCGATGTGCAAGACTTGCGCAAGGCCTCTGCTGGCAATTCGTTCAAGTTGATCGCTATCGTTCATGCTGAAACCTCGACGGGTGTTCTCCAGGATCTCGGCGGGTTGCGCGAAATGGCCGATGAGTGCGGGGCGCTCTTGATGTTGGATTGCGTCACTTCCTTGGGCGGCTTGCCCGTCGAATTGGATCGCTTCGGGGTTGATGTCGCTTACTCGGGAACACAGAAGTGCTTGTCCTGCCCGCCCGGGCTTTCGCCGATCAGTTTCAGTGCGCGGGCGAGCGATGTATTGAAAGCTCGCAAGACTCCCGTTCAGAGTTGGTACTTGGATCTGTCGCTCATCTCCAACTACTGGGGCTCCGAGCGGGCTTACCATCACACGGCGCCCATAAATATGCTCTATGGGCTGCACGAAGCCCTGCGCTTGGTTTTGTTGGAAGGATTGCCTGAGCGTGCCAAAAGGCATGAAGCCAATGCGCGGGCCCTGATCGCTGGATTACAGGTTCTTGGTCTCGAGGCGCGCGTTCCGAGCGCGGAGCGTTTGGCGCCTCTTACAGCAGTTTCAATTCCCGATGGAATAGACGACGCTCGGCTGCGCAGTCACTTGCTCAGGGAATCTAGCCTCGAAATAGGCGGCGGGTTGGGGCCCATGAAGGGCAGGGCTTGGCGTATCGGATTGATGGGGGCGGGATCGACCAGGCGCAATGTTATGCTCTGCCTGACCGCTCTCCGCTCGGCGCTTTCGGCTCAAGGTCGGGTTCCTACTGGAGATGCCTTGGCTGCCGCCGAAGCTGCCTACAACTAACGACTCATAGCACAGACACCGCCAAACACATGTCGGACAAGAACGAGAACGAAAAAGGGGATGCACCCCAAGGCCTGCGCAAGGAGTCTATTTGGGAGGTGTATTATCCGACAAAGCTTGATGAGGAAAAGCAGGCGGTGCCCGTCGCTAGCTTTCCGATGATCATCTACTTCTGGCCTTCGATGTTCACATTTTTGTTGTGTGGCATTCTCCAGGGCTTCGACGTCTCTTCCTTGGCGTTGGGCTGGGCAGCGACAGCTTCCCTGGCGTTCAACCTACTGGTGATCGTGACGGACCTCTCGCAGAAGAAGTTCTTCATCGCGGCGTTGACCTTAATCGTCATCGGTCTCTTGCTCTACATTTCCGGTCAGAAGCAGATGGGATTTGTATCAAGCCTTGGAGGCTGGATCACCGGACTTGAGTTGACCTACAGCACCGACGTGTACTTCGTGGTCGCAGGATTTCTTTGGTTCTTCTTCTTCCTTGGGATGATGCAGCCGCGGCTCAACTATTGGCGCTTAGAGCCCAATGAATTCACGCACTATATTCAACCCTGGGGACGCGATCAGTCAATCCCGCGCCAGGGCACGACAATCACTCGGGAAGTCCCCGATGTACTCGAGATGTTCCTGACATTTGGCGGTGGGACCTTGGTCATTCGCCGCGAGAACCAAGTGGTCGCCCGCATCCAACATGTACCTTTCTTGGGTCGCCGGATGAAGGCAATCGAACGGCTTCTGGGCGTCACGCGCGTGCGCGCCGTTGAGTAATGCCTGGCTCTAAACCGCCAAGATTCCCGTCGAATCGCCAAATCGGGCGAGAGGAGCACGGGGCCCGCGAATTCCGAGGCCGTTGAAAATCCGCAAGTAGAGGTTGGCGAGCGGTGTTTCACGGGGAGATATGAAGTGTCTCCCTAAAGGGATACTACCGTCGCCACCTGCGAGTAGGATCGGCAAGTTGTGGTGCTCATGACTATTGCCGTCTGCGATACCGGAACCGTAAACGATCATCGTTTGATCGAGGAGGGTCGAGCCCTCCTCCGAGGGTGCATTCAAGCGATCAATGAATGCAGCGAAGAGTTCTAGGTGAAAGCGATTGATGCTGGCGATGGCCGCGGTCTTCGGCTGCTCTTCGCCATGGTGCGAAATCGAGTGGTGACCTTCGCTCACATCTAAATTGCGATAGGCGTGCCCTGAACCCTCGTTGGCGAGCATGAAGGTTGCGACTCGCGTGGAACCTGTTTCGAAAGCGAGGGCCAGCAAATCGAACATCAGCGCCGCATGATCCTCGTACTCGGCCGGTATTCCAGTAGGTGCTTCGAATCGAACGGCGACGGGATCCGTAGAACGTTCAATGCGTTGCTCAAGCTCGCGGATGCCGGTCAAGTACTCGTCGAGTTTGCGTTTGTCGCTGGCACCAAGTTTCATGGATAGGGCGCGCGCGTCCTCGCGAACGAAGTCGAGCACACTCCTGCGCCTGCGCAAACGTCGCTCGCGCTCTTCCGGAGAAAGCTTCGCCAGACCAACTCCAAAGAGGCGATCAAAGAGCAAGCGCGGATTGGTCTCTGCGAGCATTGGTGTGTGGGGCGTCGACCAAGAAATGTTGCTTGAGTAGGCGCAGGGATATCCCGAGTCGCATTGGCCTGACTGCCTGCCCGGTTCACAGCCGAGTTGCAGGGACTTGAAACGAGAACTGCCGGCGAAAGCGCGGGCTGCCACCTGATCGGCTGAAATGCCGACTCGAATGACTGAACCGTCCGCTTTGACTGGTTGAGTACAAGTCAAGAAGGCGCCAGCAGCGCGCGCATGGTCACCAGGGCCGTCGCCGTTGTTGCGCGCCTTATCGAGGGTTAGGCCACTGAACACTGAAATGGACTCGCGCTGCCGTTCGAGGACGCCGAGCGAGCTAGGCAAGTTCTGCGGAAGGGGCCCGTCTCCCGACTCGATTCTCCAATCCGGCATATGCATGCCGTTGGGCACATAGACGAATAGCAGGTTCTGCGCGCTACTCTCCTGAGCCTTTGCTTCCGCCTGTGACCCAAAGAGTGGCAACGCAAGGCTTGCACCCATCCCGCGTAGAACTGTCCTGCGTGAGTAGTTGCTGCTCACTCCGTTTCCTCCCTGAAGCGTTTGCGAAACGCCTCCATGTTGACGACAGAGTGGATCACTTGCCGGACGGTTGGGTCGTAGGGGAGTTGTGACATGATTTGTAGCAGTGCTGCTTCGTCCCGTTCTACCAGACCTCGTCCAAGTGCGTAAGTTGCTAAGTGGCGCAGAAAGCCGCGGAGGAAGTCTTGATCCGAAAGGAGTCTGTCACGCAGCCCTGCGGGGCCTTCAAACTTCACGTTCCCAGGCATCTCGGCAGTAGCGTCGATTGCGAAACCGCCATCTCGTTCGCGCCAAGCTCCGGTTGGTCCGAAGTTTTCCAAAGCGAATCCGAATCCGTCCATCGGCGCATGACAACTGGCGCAGGCTCTTTCGGTGCGGTGTTGTTCTAGCCGTTCGCGGATCGATGTGGCGCGCGTGATTTCATGACTTTCATCCAAGGACCCGACTCCTGGAGGGGGAGGGGCGGGAGGGGTTGCGAACAAGGACTCAAGGATCCATTTTCCACGCAGCACGGGGGAGGTGCGCGTCGGGTTACTCGTGGCCGTCAGAACGGCTGCTTGACCGAGGATTCCGCAGCGCTGGGCGCTCATCTGTTTTGGCAAAGCGACTCGCCGCATGGCTGAGCCATAAACGCCCACCAAGCCGTAATGCAGCGCGAGCCGTTCGTTCACAAAAGTAAAATCCGCACCTAGCAATTCCGAAACGCGGCGGTCTTCGCGCAGGATGGCGTCAAAAAACAGTTCGCTCTCGCTCTTCATAGCGCTGCGCAGTTCTTCGTCGAATTCCGGATAGAGAGCAAGATTCGGCGAGACATTGTCTAGTCGTCGGAGCTGCAACCACTGGTTCGCGAAGTTGGTTGCTAACCTGGAGGATCGTGCGTCACGGAGCATCAAGTCGACCTGCGCGTCCACTACACTAGGCATACGTAATTCACCGGTTGAAGCTAGTTCAAGCAACTTTGCATCGGGAACGCTACTCCACAGGAAAGCCGCCATACGCGTGGCTAGCTCGTAGCTATCAAGGACGCGCGATCCTTGCTCTGGCTCTGGCTCCGATCGAAATAGAAAGCGCGGAGAGGCCAAGATCGCTGTCAGTGCTGTGCGGATTCGTTCGGCAGGTTCCGCTGTTTCGCCAGCGATGTCGAATAAGGCGCGGACGGATTTTGGTGAAACCTCCGAACGCCAAGCGAGCTTTGCGAAGCGCTCCAGCACTCGTTGGGCGTCGCTCTCGCCACTCATGAACTCCGATTGGAAAGGCGAGAGAATCGGCTCATCGACGGGACCCGCCAGCTTGGCCCAGGCAAAAAAGAAATTACGGTCGCGCTGGCCAGGATCGGGATTGTCTGGATCGTAGTAATCGTTAACGAAACTAAGTGAGAGTTTGCGCTCGCCGGATAGCACGCGAAGGTGCAATTCGTACTCCTTGGGGTCTTGCGCGAGTGCTGTCACGTCAATGCGTGCAATGCGCTCTTCGTCAATCGCGACGTCCATGCGAGTCGGATCAGGGCCCGCCTGTTGGCCACCCGCTAGGATGTGCAGAACATACTCGCCACTCTTGTCGATATCGAATCGCACGCTGGCGCTGCCGCTCGTATGCATCCGAACGAAATTGCCGGATCCCACAGAGAAATCTTTGTCGCTCAATTCAAAGTCAAGGGGCAGGAATTGCTGCTCCCTATAGACTTCTTCACCACTGTGCGGAACAGCGCCACTCGCAATCTGTTCCGCAGCCTCGAAGTACTTTTCAAAAACGATGGGTGGCATGCTCAGGACTTTCCCGATGACGTCATAGCCATGGGCGATTCCATCTGCAGGCAGTAATTCCGGAGTTGGATAGTCGACCCCTAAGAGGTCGAGAATCGCGTGGCGATACTCGGATCGGTTTAGGCGGCGTATTGTCGTGTGGCCGACCGGGTCCTCTTTAGCTGGCAAAAGGCCCCTGGCTATCTGCTCGTCGATCCACTGAGTCAGTGCGTGAATCTCATCGCTTTTCGGACGCGAACGAATGTCCTCTGGCGGCATGCTGCCGCTCGCCATGACCTTCCGCACGCGCTGCCAGATCTTGGCGTTACCGAGGGCACTGGCGGTATCGGTGAATGGTTCGAGGTCAATGCCTCCCTCTGGCTCCGGTGCGCAGTGGCAGTCGACGCAGTATCTCTCCAGAAGCGGAGCGAGCTCCGACACGAAGCTATCTTGTGGGCCTTGAGCGAGAGTAACCGGGGCCATACAAGCTACAAGCAAGAGTGGGAGTTGCGAGTGCATGGCTCAAGTGTAACTGGATAGGCTCTTTAGCAGGCCGTGGTGAATCTGCTTTTGATCTCACGCGTTGATCTCCGCTTCTGGTTGAGGCCTTGAAAGGCAGCTGGGTCGCTGGATTCAGCGAGTATTCATGGTCTTCGGGATGAGTAGAGGAGGCCGAGTCGGAGCGAATTGCTTCTTGCTACGAGCTGCGAGGGGAGCTTGGCCCTTGCCAGAGCGAAGGGCGTGTTATGCTCCTCGGGCCGCTCCAATTGAAATGGGCTGCGAACCACTCAAAGAAAACCACCTACGAGGTCCGACCGTGAATCGTTCGATCATCTTGCTTGCTCTCCTCCCGCTTGTCGCATCCGTCACAAGCCCCGCTCCGGTCGTGAGCCCGGAGCCCCAACCTTTTCATTGCCAAGTTCCCTGTGGCATCTACGGAGATCGCATGCGGATTGACATGTTGATGGAAGATGCGGCCACAATTGAGAAGGGTATGAGCATGATTGCGCAGCTCGAGAAAGAGGGCGCAGGCAACAGCAACCAGATGGTGCGTTGGATCATGAACAAAGATCAGCATGCGGCCGCCATTCAAGAAACGGTTGCTTCCTACTGGCTTGCCCAGCGCATCAAGACGCCGAAAGAGGACAACGCCGAAGCTCGTGCCAAGTACCTTGGACAGTTGGTACACATGCACGGCATTACCGTTGCCGCCATGAAGTGCAAGCAAACTACGGATACGGCGAACGTGGCCAAATTACGTGCGTTGGCCTTGGAGTTCAGCGGGACTTATTTTTCAGCTGAAGATGCCAAGCACATCGAAGGGCACCACGCAGGCGAAAAGCACTAGTCTTCCATGAACATTTGGAGATCCTACGCACGGAAGATCTACGGGACGCTTCTGGCAGGTTCCGTTACCGTTATCGCCGGCTGTAGCAGTGATAGCGAAGAATCGGCTGCGCCTGTCGCGCAGGACCTCCCTCTATCGGGGGTGTTGATCACCCTCGATACGACGAATCTCGGCGCCCTCGATATCTATGGCAAGGACCGTGGGTTGACGCCAAACTTGAAGAGCTTGGCACAAGGGGGCGTTGTCTACGAGACCGCTCACACAGTCGCACCGTTAACCTTGCCAGCCCATGTTTCGATGATGACTGGGCTCTACCCAATCCGACATGGGGTTCGCGAGAACGGAATTATGAGGCTCTCTACTGAAGCGGAGACCCTGGCCGAACGTGCAGCTGAGGCTGGTTTTGAAACGGCGGCCTTCATCTCTTCTTCGGTGCTTCTCAAGCACTACGGGCTAGATCAAGGCTTTGAGATCTACGACGAGCCTTCGCAGGAGTCCGTGAACGGCGGGCAGAAGATGACTGAGCGCAACGCTGCACAGGTTACTGACGCGGCCTTGGCGTGGTTAGCAAAGCGTGATACTGAGCGTCCATTCTTCTTGTGGGTGCACTACTTCGATCCACACATCCCCTATGCCCCGCCGATCGAATTTGCAGAAAAGGCGGGAGGGAACCTCTATCGCGGGGAAGTCTCGTCAATGGATCATGAGCTTGGGCGCCTCTTGGACGGACTCTCGTCGCAAGTCGGCTACGACAAGCTGACTATCGGCGTTGCGGCGGATCATGGCGAAGGCTTCCAGTCACATGGCGAACCGACCCACTCGCTCTACTGCTACGAAGCTACCACTCATGTGCCCTTTCTCATGCGCTTCGCGGATGGTCGCCGAGCTGGTACTCGATCCGATGAAGTGGTCAGCGTTGTTGATCTCTTCCCAACCTTCTTGGATGAGTTAGGACTAGGAACCCCAAAGGGTATTGACGGCTTGAGTTTGGCGGGCGCCACCTTGCCCGCAGAACGCGGCGTGTACATGGAGGCTTATTCGGGCTACCTAAGCTATGGCTGGAGTCCGCTCGCCGGTTGGTTCGACAAGGGCGGCAAGTACTTGCACAGCTCGGTGCCGGAGTTCTATGACGTTTCCAAGGATCGCGTGGAAGCCAACAACCTGATGAAAGGTTCGAACTTTGACGTCGAGAAGTATCGTGCTGCGATTGCAAATCTATCGAAGCTGCCACGTCTTAGTCCCGGAGGGGATGTGGATCTGAGCGCAGTACAGGTCCGGGAGTTGAATGCGCTTGGCTATGCCGCGGCGGGCATCGACGTTGGTGAGTTGCCGGACCCGCTGGCTCCGAGTTCGCGCCCTGCTCCTGCTACGCAGGCGGGGATCTATGCGAAATCGAACTTCGCGCGAGGCTTGGCTCAGCAAGGAAACTCAGAGGAAGCGATCCGTCTCTTGGGTGAGGTTGTTCGCGAAAACCCCTTGGACTTCAATGCAGTCGAAAGTCTTGGTTCGCTCCTGGTGCGCGTGGAGCTCTACGAGGATGCCATTAAACTGCTGGATGAAGCGGTGGCGAACGGCGGTGATCGCTATAGCATGCACGTCTATTTGGGTTTCGCTCACGAGAGCTTGGGTCAACTCAAGCTTAGCCTGGTGGAGTATCGCCGAGCGGACTTGATTCAGCCTGGCAATAGAGGAGTCACAGCATCTATTTCGCGAGTCGAGTCGGCATTAGCTAAGGAGTGAGTGCCTAGAGGCTCCTGTGCCGGCACCACAACTTAGTTCTCACCTAGTGGGTGCCGGGCTTTCCGGCGAAGCGCGGCGATCATGCATGGCTGATGGTTTCTTAGTCTGGCTTCCATCGCCACGAACTCCATTGTGCTTGGTTCGTTGCGGAGGAAGATCCACTCTTCGCGATTGCATTGTCTTCGCGTGCACTGCTTCGAGCGCATGCACTGCTTCGAGTGACTTGATGAATCGCTGAAGATGGATCTATCTCCGCGCTAGGGCAGCTTGATCGAGGGTTATTCCTTCTCTCCTTTGTAACTGGAGAAGTCCTTGGGCAAATCAATCCCGACCTCGAGCTCTGTCAGCTTCTGGCGCCAGAGACCCGTCATGTCATTCTTCTCTGATGAGGCCTGGTATATCTGGGTGCCCTCAACCTCAGCGTAGTCCAGGAAGCGGATGACGATCGGAAGTCGAACGGGGCCTGCGACGAAATTGTATTCCATGCGAGATAGTTGGCCGTTCTCCGCATCTACGAACATCGTTCGTGAGGGTTGGCGCTCATCTTCGAGAGTGACGACGAAGTACTCGCGGCCCTCATGCTCCTCGGTACCTTTGATTTTTACACTCTCGAAGGTCTCGCGCCAATCGGATCCCATTCGCAGAGGATGGGCGAAGAGTGCCTGTTGCAGCGTTTGGCCATTGTCCTCCTTATACGCCTGGATTCCATTTTGGTTCCACGAAGCTTCACCGTCGGAGCCACGCTCGATCGTTCCAAGTTCACCGAGGTCGATGGTGATGTGGTAGGCGAGCGGGGAGGCGCTAGCCTCGTAGGTGTACGTTCCGCCAACGCCCGCCTGCGCGAAGAATACCGTACCTACTTCCCGAAACGTGCCGTGCTCTTTGAGCAGTTTGGCACGACCGGTGAGCCCACGTAGCGCTTGAAGTTCATCCACGCTGGGCAGTGCATCTGCACCATCGGTTGAAACTGAGCTCACTCGGATACATTCGTTCTCGTCGCCATCCTCAAACATGGTGAGAGAAGGGACTTCGCCACTGTCATCAACGTTGAATCGAACGGCCAACTTGTCCGACACCCTGAAGTAACGTCTACCCTCGGAATCCGGTTTGTGGAGCTCAAAGACCATTTGGCCTGGGATGTCCATGGCCAGGCGATTGTTTTGGATGACTGCGGTAATCCGCATCTCGTGTCCGACGATGTCGTAGGCTCCCAAGAACTTGTCGAATTGCTCCAGAGGAATCTCAATCGCCGCCACGACTCCATCCAGAGGGATGTCGAAAGTCATTCCTGCCTGGTACATCTTCATCCCGATGACTTCGCCAGATTCTGAGCGATCGAAGGAAACCGCGATGGTGTTCGTCAGACGGAAGTACCACTTGCCTTCCTCGTCGGGCGAGTGCAGTTCGTAGAGGGTTTGGCCGGGCACATCGACAGATAGGTGGCCGTTCTTGACCTGCACTTCGAACTTGGCGTCCTTGAATGAGGCGAAGTTCGCGGTGTAGGAACCAAGGTATTCGTCAAAGTCGCCGGCCGGAGTTTCTTGCTCATCTTCTTCGTCACCCAATAGGATGTCGAAGACGGTGGGGATGGACCCCTGTTGAAAAGGGACGGAGGAAGTGACGTTGGTTAGCAGGACATAACCAAGCCCGGCATCTGGCATCAACGATACCTGCGCAGCGAAACCGTTGATGTTTCCGCCGTGTTCAATCACGCGCTGGCCGTTACGGTCGTGGATCATCCAGCCCAGCCCATAACTGACCCCGCTGGCGATTTCGATGTTTGCGCTCCAAGTGTCTTCCAGTGCTTCGTCGCTGATCAGGCGTTCCCCGTTGATCTGGCCGTGTCCCAGTTGCAAGCGCAGCCATTGCGCCATATCGGTCACATTGGAATTGATCGAGCCTGCCGGTCCAATGAAGGCGAGTTCGAGCATCGGATTGCGGTCAAAGCTTTCCGAGTCTTCGTTCCAGTCATACCCCAGCGCCAAGCGCTCGTCCTTCTGGGCCTCCGCGCTGGTAAGAGTGGAGGAAGTCATGGAGAGCGGGGCAAAGATGCGGTCGCGGATCAAGTCATCCCAGCTACTTTCCGCGGCAACTCCGGCGGCTGTGCCAGCTGCCAGGAACATGACGTTGTTATAGAGGAACTTCTCACGGAAGGGTGCCCAGGGTTCAGCGTTGATCGCGATCTCCAGGATCCTAGGCCGCGAAATTTTTCCGGATGCCCACAGGATGCTCATGCGGGTAAAGCCTGTACGGTGACTGAGCAAGTCACGCAGAGTGACTTCGCTGTCATAGTCGGAGTCGTCGATTTCAATCGGCAAGTCGAACTTAGGCAAGTAATCAGTCACCGGATCATCGATCGTCAGTTTGCCATCGTCTTGGAGCATGCCGATGACGCTCGCCGTGAAGGCCTTGGTGGTCGAACCAATCGCGAAGATCGTCTCAGCGTCAACCGGTCTTTTGTTCTCGATATCAGCGAAGCCCGAGCCGTGCAATAAGACAACCTTGTCATTCTTGACCACAGCTAAGGCGTATCCGGGAATGTGATTGTCGATGCGATCACGGTCGAGGCGTTCCACGAGTCGCTCAAGACGCTCTTCAAAGCCCTTCTCTTGCGCTACCAGAGCGGAGGGGGTCGGCGCAGAGATCGCCGCAGGTATCGGAAATGCGGCTAGGACGGTAGAGAGGAAAATTAGCATGTCGGCTTCTGGAAAGGGGTTGACGGTATTATTCGCCGTTCAGGCTGAGCTCTTCAATTACGCTCAAGAGGTTGAGCGTTTTGGAATCCGTAAGTGTTGCTGCGTCGCTGAGCTCTGCTGCGGCGCGTTTCAAATCGTGCGGGCGTCCGCTCTTCATTCGGACAAGTTCGCGGAGTGCAGTCGTTCGCAAGGCGCAGATTCCCTCGTCGGGAAAGCGGTCGAGTAGCACGAGTGACTGTTGGAAGTCTTCTTCTCCGACTGTCTCTGCGGAGAGTACGGCCAGGATCAAGCCACTGACTTGCTCCGCGACATAGAGGACCCTGTCGTGCTCTTTGTTTCGTTCCGTATAACCGTATAACTTCCCGGCAATCATCAAGGCTTCGGAGTATCGCCCGTGCTGGAAGAGGATACTTCCAGCTGAGTCGTAGTTTAGTCCGAGCAACTCATGGTCGGGGCCCCAAAGCTTCTCAGCGACCGTTAAGAACTCAAGTAGCAGATCGTCGGCTTCAATGATGCTCGCCGGATCTTCTTCCGTTCTGGTGACCTGGAACAGCATGTCCAGCAAGTTGACCAGGTGAATAATCGGCGGATTCTCCATTGCTCTAAAGCGGACGAGCGACTGCTTAAGGACCGTTCTTGCCTCAACACGGCGGCCCTCGCGGGCGAGGTACATGCCCCAAGAGAACGTGGTCATGGCCGGAATGAGATCGCTCTCCGGGAAGGCCAAATCGGCGGTTGCGATCATGTCAAGGAACGCGGCATCCATATCTGGTTTGGCCGGGTCAGCCATGAGCATTGGAAGCAGTTCTTCGAGGACAGTGAGCACTTCCATGTACTGATCTGTGTCTTGAGATCGCAGGACATCGATCGCTTCGTATAGAAGTCCGGCGGCCTCGGCGTAGCTTCCCTGTTGGTTCAGAATTCTGGCGAGCTCTCGGCGGGCAACACATCCACTCTGACTGGGTAATCCCGCTTGCAGTTTCTCAATTCGCAAACATTCCCGAAGGGATGCGACGGCTTCCTCGCTTTCGCCCAATCGTCCCTGCGTTGATCCAAGGCTGGCCAGCGTCCTAGCGACAGTCGGGTGCTCATCGCCGTAGGCCGTTCGGTAAATGGCGAGGGTTTCTGCGAACAGTTTCTGCGCGCCGCGCACATCGCCAGCGTTGTTAAGCTGCGTTGCCATGGCGAATAAGCTGGCGGCTACCGTCGTGTGATTTTCACCGTACAGTTCTCGCGCATTCGCTAGTACTTGCGCAACATCGACGCCTGAGGCGTCACCGCCCGCGACGGAGAGAATGTCGCTAAGCGTCTCGCTGATCCGTGTGGACCTGTCGGCTTCGGCGGTTGCAGTGAAGTATCCAGCCAAAGCGAGGGTGAGTCCTGCCAGCAATCCGATCGTGCCTAGGCTGGCAGCAGCCATCAAGTTGCGGTGCCGTTGGAATAGCTTGCGCGTGCGATAGATCACGCTAGGCGGGCCAGCGAGCACCGGTTCATGGCGCAAGTGACGGCAAACATCCTCCGCCAAAGCGGAGGCCGAGTCGTAGCGCCGCGTACGATCTTTCGAGATCGCCTTCATAACGATCCAATCAATATCTCCGCGTAACAATTTGACGAGCGTGCCGGGGTCACTGGCTCGATTGCGGGCCAAACTCTCAAGCTGGGCGCCCAGCTTGCTAATGCGAGTTGAAGGAGTCTGAGGAACGTCATCACGAATCATGCGCGTCATCTCTTCGTAGCCAGCGCCGCGCAGAGTCTTCGCATCGAAGGGGGTCGATCCAGCCAGCAATTCGTAGAGGAGAACGCCAAGCGAATAGATGTCTGTTCGTGTATCCACGTCCAAACCGCTCATTTCGGCTTGCTCCGGGCTCATGTATTCCGGTGTACCGATGAACTGCCGGAATTCGGTGAAGAGCGTCTTCTCGGTTAGTTTTTGGTTGGTTGCTTTGGCAACGCCGAAATCGATGATCTTGACTACTGGTGTTCCGTCGTGGGAGGTCACCAGTACGTTGCCCGGCTTGAGATCGCGGTGAATGATGCCTTTTTGGTGCGCGTGCTGGACCGCGCGACAAGTGTCGATGAACAGTTGCATGCGTTCCGTCGTGGGCAGTTGGTTCTTGTCGCAGTACTCGCCAATAGCAACGCCGCGTACAAGTTCCATGACGAAGTAGGGTCTGCCCGACTCCGTCGCTCCCACATCCAACACGCGTGCAATGTTCGAATGCTCCATCAGCGCCAACGCTTGGCGTTCCGCTTCGAAGCGCGCGATGACTTGCTTGGTGTCCATGCCAAGCTTGATGACCTTCAAGGCGACTTTGCGGCGCACAGGCTGCTCTTGTTCGGCCATGTAGACAACGCCCATGCCGCCTTCGCCGATTTCTTGCAATAACTTATAAGGACCGATGCGTGTACCGGGCCCGAAGTCGTGAGCCGGGATCGACGACGGATCAACTAGGGGATTCTCAAGGAAGGATTCAGCTTCGGAATGAGCTTCCAGTAGAGCCTCTACCCTGCGTCTCTTATCTTCGTCACCAGCGCAAGCGCCATCCAAATAGGCATCGCGCTCCGCATTCGACTGACGCTCGAGTGCAGCGTGGAAGATCTCCTCAAGTGATTGCTTGTTTTTGAAGTCCATTATCTTGGATTACCGTCATCCACGGTTCCCTGCGCCCTCTGTCCTGTGGGCGCCTCAGGGTTTCTTCGAAATTCAGTCGGGTTCGTCTGCTACGTGTAGTTCATGGTGCAAAAAAGCCTTCGCGTAGGCCCAGTCGCGGTCTGCAGATGCTCTGGAAATAGAAAGAGCCATGGCGGCTTCATTGATCTCCATTCCAGCGAAGAAACGTAACTCGACCAAGCGGGCTTTGCGCGGTGACTCTTCAGTTAGCTTGTTGAGGGCTTCGTCAAGAGCGAGTAGGTCGAGCGCGTCCTCAGGCACGGAGGCCAAGTTTGAGTCGAGTTCCACCCGGTGGCGATCGCCGCCACGCTTCTGCCGGCCACGTGATCGCGCGTTCTCGACCAAAATGCGCCGCATAGCCTCACCGCAGGCCGCAAAGAAGTAACTGCGATTGCGCCAGTCGGCCTCTTCTTGCCCCCCGATACGCAGCCAGGCTTCGTGCACCAATGCTGTCGGCTGCAAGGTCATGCCGGGTTTCTCATGCGCCATCTTCTGCGCAGCCAGGCGCCGTAACTCGTCATACACGAGCTCTAGAAGGCGCTCGGAGGCTCCAGGCTTGCCGGATGAGAACTCCGCGAAAAGTTCGGTTAGATTGGTCATTCTTCTGCCACCATGGGAGCTTGCCAAATTCGGCGCTCTTCAGCTTAGCTGGTTCGGCCTTGATCACCGCTTATTCATGACCGAGAGCAAACATTTTGAACGCTTCAACCACGACCCTGATGCGGACGGGTACGATGCGGACGTCAAGAACGAGGCGGACCCGATTCGGCATGGTTACGAGGACGTCCTTAACTGGGTAACTGAGCGAGCGGCGATCAAGCCTACGGATCTCGTCGTCGACCTTGGTATCGGGACAGGCAATCTAAGTGCCCGGCTGCCACAAGCTGCAGGCTTGATCGGGGTTGACGTCTCTGAGCGAATGCTAAGCATCGCCCGCGAGAAACTCATCGGGGTTGATTTGCTCCAAGAGGATCTGCTCGCTTGGTCGGATGGCGATGAGAAGATCGACGTGGTCGTCAGCACCTACGCAGTTCACCACCTAGAGTCCGATGAAAAAGAGGGGCTCTTCAAGAACCTGGCTGCCCGTCTCAACCCACAGGGCCGATTGGTTTTCGGGGACCTTGGCTTTGCCGATGCCGCGCATCGATCTGAGTGCGAGCGCAGTTGGAAAGAGCTGGGCAACACGGCCATGCTCGAAGCAATTTCAGACGAGTATTTCTGGGACGTCGATCGTGCGCGAACAGTGTTGGAGGGCTTGGGTCTCCGCGTGGAGATCGAGCGCTTGGGAGCCTTGTCTTGGGGCGTTGCCGCGATCCGTTAGCTCGCCCTATTCGCAAGAGTGGCCTCGACTCAGGTACGAAAGGCTCCTGAAGCCGGGCATCGACCAAGCTCAATGAAGTTCAGGTGATGACGAATACCTGGGGCGATCTCGGTCGCGCATGTGTTCGATTGAGTTGGCGACTCCGCCCTCTTGACACTGTCCAGGCATGTCAAAAACCATTGTATGGGGACGCTTGCGACGACTTTGGGCATTTCTGTCTGAATGATGCAACAGTTCTTTGGCGAAGTCGCTTTCACATGTACCCGGCTTCCGGTTTCGGAATTTCGCTTCACACTCCAGATCCTGACTTTCAATGAAGACTTCTTTGCTAATTGCCGCATCGATCGCGGCGCTGTCCATGTCCACCTTCGCGAACGATTACGACGAGAGCATCGACGGAGATCTCTCGGGCGACCATCTGACGCCTGGAATGCTGAACTTGACTCTCGGGAGCAACTTGGTCATCTCTACCCAGCAAGGCCCTTCCTTTGGTCTCGATGTTGACTACTTGACGGTCAACATTCCTGCCGGGATGCGCTTGGCTGAAGTGAATGTGATCAGCTACGTTTCCTCGTTCGCGGACGCAGAGTTTCTCGGAATCCAAGCAGGAACGCCGTTCACGACTCCTCACGACAATACGAAGGCCAGCGATCTACTAGGCGGCATCGTCTATGGTTCCATGCATATCGGCACTGACATTCTGCCCGCGATGGGCACCTTGGGCGGCGCGACGGGCTTCACTCCGCCCTTGAGCGCTAGCGCCTACACGCTTTGGTTCAACCAAGGCGGCGACCCGACCATGGTCACTTTGGAGTTCGTCGTTGAAAGCGACGGCCTTGGTACGAACTACTGTGTCGGAGCCGCGAACTCCGCATTCCCCGGTGCAATGATCAGCGCTTCGGGAAGTTCGACTGTCTCTGACAACAACTTCACTCTGCGTGCGGACAACGTCGTGCCCAGCACGCCGGGCCTGTTCTTCTTCGGTCCGAACCAGATCCAGTTGCCCTTTGGTGAAGGCTTCCGATGTGTCGGCGGTCAAGTGCTCCGCATGCCGCCCCCGCTTGTTGCGAGTGCAGCAGGAGTTGCCATACACGTAGTCGACATGAACACTGTGCCTGCCCTGGGCGCGATCAGTCCTGGAACAACGCACAACTTCCAGTACTGGTATCGCGATGTCCCTGGAGGCCCTAATGGCTTCAACCTCACCGACGGATTGTCGATCACCTTCCAGTAAGCGAAGGCCGGAATAGAGAAAGCCTCTCCGCCATGTATGGCGGAGAGGCTTTCTTCATTTGAGAGGACGGCTTACTCGTTCGGATTGACTACCAGGATAGAAGCGCGCTCCGCTTTCAGGTATTCCGCGGCCAGAGGATCGAGATCACCCTTGTTGAAGGATTCCAGGAACTCTTCGGCTGTGCGTGCTTGATCAACCTGAGACGGATCCCGTTGTGGCCGTCCCAGGATGCCGGCCCAGTACTTGTTGCTGAGCTTTGCATCGCGCATCCCCGTTAGCATGGGATTGCGCAAGCGTTCCACCTCCTCCTCGGTTACGCCTTCCTTAGCCAGCGATTCCGCAATTCGCAGGCAGGCGGCGACGAGATCATCCACCTCCTCAGGAGCTGCCATCGCTTGCATGTAGAGCATTCCAACGCCGGGATAGGTGCGGCTCTGATCGACGCGCGCGCGAGGGGAGTAGGAGTAGCCCAGGCGCTCGCGAATCTCGAGGCGTAATCGATCGTTGACTATACCTGTAAGCACATTGAAGCCACGACGCAGGTTCGATTCCATTCCATCGGGGATTGGAAAAGCCAACAGCACAAAAGACTTCGGAACTTCGGTTTCAATCTCGTGAGTTTGGCGCATGCCAGCCACGGGAGTGGGGGCAATACGGCGTTCATCTAAGGCTCGCCAGGTTTGGCGTTCGGGCAACTTGCCGAAGGTGCGCGCAGCGATTGCGATGGCTTCATCTATGTCGAGATCTCCGATCAGGCTGATTTCTAATGCAGCGCTTCGCAGGGAGGGGTCTAGCCACTTGCGTATGTCGCGCATTTTGACGGCTGCGGCCTGCTCTTCACTTGGAGTGCCAAAGCGCGGATCTCCGCCGAAGAGCGCCGGCCGAAACTCCTGCCCGAGTGGGCCTTGGGGACTGTGGCTGATTCCTTCATAGATCAGGGGTAGCTGTCGTCGCAACTCTTCAAGTCCAGCATTGCGCCAACCAGGCGACGCAAGAAACGCACACATCAGCTCGCACTGCAGAAGTAGATCCTCGGTGGTCGTTTGACCACCAAAATGAAACTGGTCGGGCGCAATACTAAAATTGATGCCGACACGCTTGCCGGCCATCAGCCTCCTTAGGTCGTCCGCGCTGTGCGCAGCCAGTCCAAAAGACGAGAAGACACGGCTCGCAACCCACGCTACGGCGGACTTTTCGGGATCCAAAGTCAACTGGCCTTCGCCGACCATCATGGATGTCAGGATGGCCTTCTTACGTTCCTCGGTTCGTTTGATATTGAGTGCAACGCCATTCGCGAAGCGGACCATAGTGAAGCCCAGGTCCTCGACATCCTTTCTCGAAACAACCTTGCCGGGGTCTGTATCATCGGAGCTGTAAGCGAAGGCGAGTTCCTTGGCAAGCTTCTTGGGCTCGACTGAAACTAGTCGGCTGGCCTTGTAAGCGGCGAGTAGTTGCTGTGCGGCGCCTGTACCTAGGTCAAGGTTGCCAGCAGTGTTGATGGATAACTCGCCCATTGACCAGGCCGCACTCAATGCCGCCTGACAACCTTCAACGGTCAGAGCTTCGATTGCTGGGCGCAGCATGTCACGGCGCGTTTCCTGGTCGGTGGGTACGGTGGGGCTTTCGACAGCATTCATCAGATTCTTGAGCATTCCGCGCGTTCCTGCTGTGGAGCGACGTTCATACCTCTCGTCCAAACGCCGCAAGGTATTGGCGCGCATCTCATCAAGCTCGTGTTGTTGGAAGCCGAACTCAATCGCACGCCGCAATTCGCTTTCCCCTGCAAAGAGCGCCTCCTTCCAGCGCTCGGGGTTGCAAACGATCGAGAGACCGTCGCCATCGACTAAGCGGAAGGCTGTATGCCTTGAAGCGCCAGCGTTGAGGTAAGGCGCATCCTTGCTCTTGGATCGATTGGCAAGTCGCAAGCTAAGCATGCTGCGTGCATAGTCGAGAGACAGGTCTTTCAGGGTATTGGCGACCGTTGGATCTTTGGCGACCCAAGGACGAGAGCGTTGGATGAGTAGAGTGACTGTTGGAATCTCGGCCTCGTAAATCGAGAAGCTCTGATCAAAGCGCGCCAGCTTTCCGCGGCTTGGCTCTCTTGGAAGGGCTACTTCGGGAACTGGCATGTCGGCGAAGAGGTCCTCGATCAGCGCAGCCGGATCCAGTTCGCCAATGTCGCCCAGAAGCACGACGGTCATGTTCTCGGGGCGGTACCACTTCTCGTAGAAAGCGCGCACCGAGTCGGCAGTGAATTTGTCGCGAGTCGCCTCAAGACCAATCGGTAAGCGCTTCGAGACTAGGGTGTTCTTGAAGACCAGGTTGAGCCTTTGATCTGCGACTCGTTGACTGGCGGAAGCTCGCTCACGCTCCTCACCATTGATGACGCCCTTCTCAGCTTCCACTTCCGATTCCTGAATCAGGAGCCCGTCCGCAAAATCGCGCAATACAGTCAGACCTTCGCGCAGCTGTTCCTCGCCGGAATTGGGCAAGTCAATCTTGTAGACGGTCTCGCTAAAGTTTGTGTGCGCATTGGCATCAGCGCCGAAAGTCATCCCGCGCTCTTGAAACCACTCCACCAGTGTTCCAGGGGCGAAGTTCCGCGAGCCGTTGAAAGCCATGTGTTCGAGGAAGTGAGCCATCCCGCGTTCGTCTTCACTTTCAGCCAGGCTTCCCACGTTGACATGCAAGCGCAGATAGCTGCGGTCCTTAGGGATTGCATTGGTAGCCCAAACCCAGCGTATGCCGTTTTCGAGGTGACCGAAGTGATAGCGCGGGTTGACCGGGATGTCTGAGTCTTCGTGGGCCCAAGCGCGAGGCGTGAGCGCGCCCTGGTCCGAGCTGCTTGATTGGAATCCCGAACTTGTGCAGGTCAGCGTGACCGCTAGTGAGGCGGCGAGAAGCAAGCGATTGAGAATCATCTGGCGCATTGCGAAGCGACTGCTTCGCGCAAGGGGAGTTGTGCAAACGGTCGGATAGCCTAGCGCGTCAGCCGTTTCCCAAGTATCCCAATCCTCCGAGTGTCTTCATCCGGTCCTCGCTAGCACCCAAGGTCTCGGCTTGGCTACCGACGTTTTGCACCAGGGCGTCCCACTTATTGTATTCAGGGAAGACAGTCTTGCCCGCTTTTAGGACTTCAATCGCGCAGGCGATCGTTTCTTGCGCCTGCGCTAATTCGGGTGGCGCGTTCTCGCCGACAACTGGCTCTCTAAGGGAGAGGACCCTCTCAAGTCGTGCTACGACTGCGATGAGTTCGGTAACGATCATCCTGCAATCGCCAGGTTGCAGGTCGCCGAGGTTTACGGCTTGCACCAGCTCGTCGGTCGCTCGCCTTGGGTCGATGTGGCATTGGGCGCGCAGCGCGCCAGTTCTTGCTTGAGCGTACAGCTCATCCCGCTCATTCAACTCCGAGAGCAATCCTAGAGCACAAAGCTTCTTCATGCTCCCGCTCTACGACCTTCTGCAAGCGCTTTGAGTGGTTCCCTCCGAATACTAAAGTAGCCGGGCGGGTTGAGTCCTTGGAACCACAACCCGCCCGGCTAGCCGCTTGTCAGTAACTCTACTGGCTGAAACTCACTGAGTAGCCGTTCGAGGTGTTGAACCCCGAACCGCAGGGCCCAGTGGGATTGCGAAACCAGATCTGCCAGAGCTTGGTATCGCCTGGGTTGATCTGACCGAGGGTGTCGAACTTTTTCGCAGCGTAATTCACGATGCCAGGCCCGAGGGTCAAGGAACCATTGCCGCCCGAGTTTTGGATCTGGAAGCGGTAGAGGGGATAGCCCGCACCAGCGCACAAGAGGCCGTCACCGAGGTTGATTTCATTGCTGAGCGCACCCATGTAGACGACGCCCCAACTGCTCGTCGGCATGTTGTCCACGGTCAAGGTGAAGTCGTCAGCCAGCACACTCGTGCTACCGATGCCTCGCATCTGTGCACCCTTGCCAGTGCTATTTGTACAACCACCCGTCGCGTTCTGGTTGGCGCAGGGGCAGTCGATACCGAAGCAGTAGGGAATGCCGGGTTCCACGAAAGCCGGACTGATCGCTAGCGCTGAAACATCTGCGCCGAGAGAGTTTAGGGTTAAAATGACCGCTCCCGTATCGACATTGACGCGCAAGATCGAGCCGTCACTTCCACCGACCAGCAACTTGCCGCCATCCATGACGAGGGCTTGCGCATCGTTCGGAACAGTGAAGGAGGAGGTGAGGAAACCCGTGTCGACATCCATCTTGTAGATCAGTCCCGTTGGGGTTCCGAGGATCAACTCACCGCTATCCAGGGTCATCGAATGAACCTGCCCGGCGCAAGTTCCGAGCACCGTTGCTCCTCCACCTAAGAGATCGATCTTGTAGACCGTGAGGTCCGGGCTGCCAACGAAGAGGGTGTCTTCGTCGCGGAAAATAGCGCCGATCGGGCTGGGCACATTGAAGGTCCTCTCAACGGATCCGTCGCGTTTGTCAATCATGTGAACCGAACCATCGGTGCCGCCGACCAGTAGGGTTCCACCGTAATCTGCCAGGGCGATGGCATCATTCGGTGAATCGAACACGTAGTTAGTGAACATGAACGAGGGCAAGTTCGGGTTGCCGTGATAGAGATAGACGCGTCCACCAACGTCACCAAGGTACAGGTCCTGGTAACTCTCGACCATCGATTGAATCGAGCCGCCACAGGCGCCGAGTGCGGAGAAGTTGCCAGCTGTCGGGTCGCCTTCCATGAAGAAGGTGTCCAATCCTCCGACGTAAATAGTTTGAGCGTTTGCGTGCTGTCCCGCGAGAAGAGCGAGAGCCGGAAGTAGGGCGAGGGAAAGGAGTTTCATAATGGCGCTTACCTGGTCATTCAGTGGGTGTGGGGAGTTTAGGTCTACTTACGGGAGCGAGTTCTCCGCCCATGTGTTTCAGGGAAAATGACGGCAATCGACGAAAATATGGCTGGCGCGCAGATCTTTGCCGACTACGCAATCCCGCGATGACGCAGCAGGGCGTCGACCTCGAAGGGGCGCCCGCGGAAGGCCTTGAAAATCTCTGCGGGGTCTTTTGCGCCTCCGGGCGCAAGTACGGTGCTTCTGAATTTTATCCCGAGTTCCCTGATTGTGTCCTCATTATCTAATCCAGCTTCCTCGAAAGCGCCGAACGCATCTGCGCTCAATACTTCGGCCCAGATGTAACCGTAGTAGCCCGCCACATAACCTCCCGCGAAGATGTGTTGGAAGGCACACAGGAATCGATTCCCAGGCCACGGCTTGAGCGGAAGGATGCGCTCGCTGACCTTCTGCTGAACATCGAAAACACTGCCATCTTTGGTGGCGTCGTAGTCGTGGTGCAAGGTCATATCAACTTCGCCATAGGTGAGCTGGACCAAGATCCCGGTTGCGGCGTGGAATGTGCGTGCTTGCGTCAGCTTGTCGAAGAGGTCGTCGGGCAGTTTATTACCCGATTCGAAGTGTTCGCTGAAGCCGAGCAGGGTGGGCTTGTGATAGCACCAGTTCTCCATGAATTGACTGGGCAGCTCGATTGCATCACGTTCAACGCCTCGTCCTCCGGCGGCAGTGTCATAATCCACCGTGGTTAGCATATTGTGCAGGGCGTGCCCGAACTCGTGAAAGAGCGTCGTGACGTCATTGAAGTCGAGGAGTGCGGGCTGATCGCCAACCGGCGCGGCGAAGTTGCAAACCACGTAGGGGACAGGCAATCGAAGATCTTCTCCCGGGCTTGCAAGGATCACACTTCGTCCGTTCCGATTGCTGACCCAAGCTCCGCCGCGCTTGTCCTTCGGGCGTGAGTAGGGATCGAGGTAGAAGCTTGCGATGTGCGCGCTATTTTTATCCAGGACGTTGAAGAAACGAACGTCTTCATTCCAAACAGATGTGGCACCATCTGCAGCTTCAACGCGGACGCCGAAGAGTTTGTGGGACAATCCAAAGAGTCCTTCCAAAACCTTCGGGAGGGGAAAGTAGGGACGCAGCGCCTCGCCGTCAAAATCGAGCTGCTTGACGCGCAGTCTCTGTCTCCAATAGCGCAGATCCCAGTTCTGCAGATCATCAGCTTGGGGACCGCCGTTGGCTTCTGAGAAGGCTCTGAGCTCTTCGAGCTCAATCAGAGCCATCGGCTTTGCACGACTAAAGACCTGCTCGGTCAGCGCACGAACTTCGGTGACGTCCTTGGCCATTCGCTGTGAAATACTGATCTGGGCGTAGTTGTCGTAGCCGAGTAGGGCTGCCTGCTTTGAACGTAGCTGCAAGATCTCTTCAACGCGAGGCCCGTTGTTCAAGTCGTCCTTGCTTGCGATCGTCAGCAGTGCTTTGTAGAGGATCTCGCGTAGATCGCGGCGATCAGCGTATTCCATAAAGGGCCCGCTACAGGGGCGATTCAATGTGATGTGCCAGGGACCCTTCTCCACAGTAGCTTCCGGACTCCCGTTCGCTGCCGCGCTCTGCGCCGCAACTCCGAGCAAAGTGTCGGGCAGACCAGCGACTTCCGCTTCTTCGGTCAGAACGAGGCGGAATTCACGCGTCGAGTCCAAGACCGTGTTGCTGAATTCGGTAGATAGAGCGGCGAGGCGCGCCACATTCTCGTTGAAGGTTTCTAGCTCCGCGCCTTCCAGCGCAATGCCCGAAAGCTCCATCGCATGGATAGACTTGGCTAAGATGCGCTCTTGTTGCGCGTTGAGCTCTTCGGCTCCAGCAGCGAGCTCCTTGGCCGCGTCATAGATTGGCTTGCTCTGGGAGGCCTTGTTATAAATCGCGACTACTTCCGGTTCGACCTCGGCAACTGCCTTGCGCAACTCGTCAGAATTGTTGACCGCGAGGAGATGATGGGCGACTCCCCAAGCGTGGCTAAGCGCAGCGAAGATGCGCGTCGGCTCTTCATAGACATCGCCCCAAGTCGGGCGCACTGTTCGATCCAACTCCCCCAGCCGCTTCTCAACATCTGCAATGGCAGCGCGAATACCGGGGACGAATTGATCCGACTCAATCTGGTCAAAGAGAGGTAGGCCAGAGTAGTCGAGGAGTGGATTCGAAGTCGTAGTCTTGAGCATGTCCTAGACGTTAGCGTGATTCTCGCGCCTCGTCTATTGTTGCCCGCCTCCCGGACCGCTCAACTCCCTCGTGCGGGTGATGGAAGCCGAATACGATTCTATTCCATTCGATAGTTGGGCCCACAGAGCACTCTCGGCAGGGTTTGCTGTTTCCGACAGGGGAGCTTGGTCCAGACCGTGTTCTGCGCTGGCTCGTGAAGCAACGGCCCTACGGAGCGATTTCGCGAGAACTCTTCGACCTCGGCTTGTCCGATCTGGGGGCTAAGCACCGACTTGACCTCACCGGTAGCCTCCCCGGCGAGGCCTTGATTGTCGTTCCCTAACGCTGAGACAATTCGACCCGAACGACTGCCGTGCTAGCTTCAGGATTCACGGTGAAGCGCGGCGCACGAATCTCGATACGCTCACTTTCGTCATCGTCAAGCTGGGCTATTAGGCTAGAGCGAATGGCGTCGAGTCGGAACTTAGCGAGCTCACGAGCTGTGGCGCGCGTACGCTTCTCGCGCTTGCGAGGCGAATCGGAGTAAAGAATCTCGAGCAGGTGGTCTATCGAGTTTTCTATCGAAGCCAGTTCGCGTTCCTTTTCAAGCAAACCCTGTGTGGCTTCGCTGGCTCGTTCGTCACCGATGGCATATAGAGCGTGAGCTTCGCTGGAGAGCGAGCTACGCGCTCGCAG
>JBLIOI010000075.1:0-24512 GCA_047639675.1 Planctomycetota bacterium
GGAATGTAGAGGCGCCGCGTGTAGAGCTCCATCTCGGTTTCATCCGAAACTCGCACCACGGCAAAGTTCTGCTCCTCAAGTGCGACGAGCAACTCCTCCAACAAGAAACCGCCATCCTCCGGAGCCATCAGAGCCAATGGGACCGGCTTCGTGGAAGTCAAGCCCATTGAAGAGGAAGCACCGCCCGTCACGGTCCCGATGAAGTAGAAGAAGATGAACGGCATCACGAAGACCCACAGAAGAGTCTCCTTCTGCTTCAACATGTAGGCGAGGTCGTATCTCGCGATGAACCAAGCGCTTCTTAGCATGACGATCAGGCTCCGATGAATCGGCCAGCGGCTCGCCGCGCGGTTAGGAAGAACATCACTAGTCCGAAGGCGGAGAGTGCCAAGATGTCCTCGAGCAAGGCTCCAGTTTCTACCTGGCTAGCGAGGATGACCTTCAACTCCGCCATCGCTTTGCCGTTGGGCGTCCACTTCCCCACGTTCACCATCCAGCTAGGCATCGCTTCAAAGGGAAACAAACTCCCGCCGAGCATCATCAGCGGAAATAATAGGAGCGTGGTCAACACGTTGCCCGCCTGCTGAGTTGCGCCGAGAACTTGTAGCCACATAAAAAATGGCAAGAGAACAAGTCCCGAGAACGAGCCCCAAAGAAGTCCAGGGATAAAATTTGAGGTGGGGAGGTCGAAGAATAGAACTCCCATCACGAGCCCCAAACCGGTAACCAAGGCGACAATGAGTCCCCCGGCTAGAACCTTGCCAAGCAGGAACGATTTCATTCCAGTCGGTGTCGAGAGCACTCGCCTCAAGGTTCCGTATTCATGCTCCATCCACAAATCTGCGCTCATGCCCTGAGCGATGAAGAGCATCGCTAGAAATAGGATCCCCGGAAAGAGCAACAAACCAATGCTCTGAACCGGCGCATCTTCCTCCTCCAATATCTCGATCTCAAAATCGATCAGGGGGGGAAATAGAACCCCCTCTAGTTGCTGCATGCGATCGTTGATCGAAGCCGCGCGAGAAGCGACCAAGGCACTCGCGAGAAAGCTATTGCCTTCGACGGGCGGGCTCGAAAGGGCTGCCAAGTTCTCACCAAGCACTCGCTGCGTGTAGAAGGCTCCCTCGATGAGCACTCGCAGTCCTTCCTCAAGTATTCCCGGCAGGACCTGCTGCGAGGGGTTCGTAACCAAGCGCAACTCGACTGGCGTTTCATCGAGGAGTGCTTGTCCGAAGCCCTCCGGTATCACAAGTAGCGCGGACCCCTCACCTTCGTCCAGCCGGCGCCGCGCCTCTTCCTGGTCAACTTCGATGAGTTCGATCATCGAGTCTTCGCCGCCACGTTGTGCCATACCGGCGATGAGCTGCGTAATCAGCGAGTCGTCCTGGTCCACAAAGAACAGCTTGGCCTTGATCGTTCCAGAGCTGCCGCCTCCCATCACCAAGCTGAGCAGCCCACCGATCAAGACGGGGATTCCGAGCCAAAGCAGCATGGCAACTGGATCCCTCAATCGCCGCTTGAAGTCCTTTACCGCTGAGATCCACACGAACGACATGGCTACTCGCGCAACTCCCGCCCTGTGAGTTTGATGAACAAACTCTCCAGGTTCGGTTGGGTGAGCGTGGTTTCTGCCACGGCCATTCCAGCCTCGGTCAAGGCGCCAAACAACGCGGGTAACTCGCGCGACGCACCCGGCATCGAAATCATAAGGCTCTCAGGTTCTGCGCTAACCAGCTCCAACCCTTCGAACCTCTTCAAGGCGCCGGCCACCCTCTCCACGTCAAAACTGCCGCTTAATCGCAGCAGATCGTTCTCACCGAGAATTCCGCGCAGCTCGTCCAAGGTACCCTCGGCGATCATATTGCCGTGATCGATGATTCCGAGCCTATGGCAAAGCTCCTGGGCTTCTTCCATATAGTGGGTCGTGTACAACACGCAGACACCTTCCTCCGCGAGCTGCTTGACGAGGTCCAGCAACTTGCGACGACTTTGCGGGTCAACGCCGACTGTCGGCTCATCCAGCAGCAAGATCTTCGGTCTGTGGACGATGCCGCAGCCAAAATTCAATCGGCGCTGCATACCGCCACTGAAGTCCTTCACAGGCTCTTTGGCCCGATCGGCCAGCTCGATTAGCCGCAAAACCTCATCGACTCGCTGTGCGAGAGCAGAGCCGCGAAGCCCATAAGCTGCCCCCCAGTACGAGAGATTCTCTCGAGCGTTCAAGTCCTCGTAGAGCGCCAACTCCTGCGGGACGACCCCCAGGCTCTCTTTTGCTTTGCGCGCTTCTCGAGCCATGTCATGCCCTGCGACCCGGATTTTTCCCGCGCTAGGGGCTACTAGGCCCGATATGCAGCCGATCGTCGTCGACTTCCCGGCCCCATTGGGGCCGAGCAGTCCGAAAATCTGGCCAGCGGGCACGCTGAAAGAAATGCCGACCACAGCCAACAGGTCGCCGTAGGACTTCTTAAGCTCTTCTATATGGATCATGTGCGAGGGGATAGTCGGTGTCTCCCCACGGTAGTGCAAGCGCTCGCCAATTCCCTTCTGTTCATTTGGAAGATTCCGGGCACATTTAGATCCTCAAAAGAATGAGCGCATTCTGACCCGAGATAGCCCCAAGAATTATCAACACCCTCACTTCCGTAGATGCCCTCTTTCAAGAAGCCGCACGCCTCGCCAGCGAAACTCTGAGCGACCACGAGGATCGATCGCGACCGGTCGTGCAGCACTTGAACCCGCGCGAACTCAAGAGTGCCCTCGGAATTAAGCTTCCGCGAAAGGCGATCGGACTCGACGAGACCTTGGTTCTCGCTCGAAAGACGCTGAAGTACAGCGTTTCCACCGGTCATCCACGCTTCCTCAATCAGCTCTTTGGTGGTGCCGACGCAGCCGCCATCCTGGGCGAATGGATCAGCACCCTGACCAACACTTCGATGTACACGTACGAAGCCGCCCCGGTTGGGACGCTCGTCGAACTGGCCATCATAGAGCGACTTGCCGAATACGTCGGTTTCACATCCGGCGAAGGCGTATTCGCACCTGGCGGGTCGATCGCCAACTTAATGGCGGTGCTCGCCGCGCGCCACGCTCACTTCCCTCACGCCAAAGAGGAAGGTCTACGCCCCACTGACCGTCCCATCATCTTCGTATCGGAAGAAGCCCACTACTCATTGCCGCGCGCAACCATGGTCGCCGGTTTTGGCACCCAGGGTTGCTGCAAGATTCCCGTCGACGCAGTCGGGCGCATGCGTACGGATGTACTCGAGCGCGAAATCATCAAAGCCAAAGCGGAGGGCAAGACGCCCTTCCTCGTCGCCGCGACCGCAGGGACAACAGTGGCCTGCGCCTTTGATCCTATCAAAGCCATCTCTGAGATTACCGCGAAACACGGACTCTGGCTACACATCGACGGCTCCTACGGTGGAAGCACACTCTTCTCCGAGAAGCACCGCGGATTGCTTGAAGGAATCGATCGCGTCGACTCCGTCACTTGGAACCCGCACAAAATGATGGGTGTTCCGTTAGCTTGCGCTGCGCTCTTGGTGCGCGAAAAGGGAACGCTAGTCAAAACCCTCGGAATGAACGCCGAGTATCTCTTCCACGAGGAGTCCGCAGCAGACTACGACCTTGGAGATCGCTCCTTGCAGTGCGGTAGACGAGTGGATGCGCTCAAGCTTTGGTTCAGCTGGCAAGCCGTGGGTGATGAAGGCTACGGGCAGCGTATCGATCAGTTGTTCGAGCTAGCCGAGGACTTCCGCGAGTTGATTCGTGAACGGGATGACTTCCGACTGATTCGCGAACAGGAAGGCACTAACGTGTGCTTCCGCTATCTCCCGCCCGAATTCGGAGACTTGAAAGGCGAGGAGCGAATCCAACAGGAGCACAAGACCACGCTCGCGACTCGCAAGGAAATGGCCGAGGAGGGCTCCTTCTTGGTGAACTACTCGACAATGGATGGTGCCGCGACTTTCAGACTGGTGGCCAGTAATCCACAGACGACGAGCGGCGATCTCGAAGAGCTCCTCAATCGCATCTCGTGCTAGCTAATTGCCGCTAGTCGGCAAAATTAGTTCGCGAAATGCCTCTTGACCCTCCAGCTACTGGAGGCCGCACCTTGCTGCCACGAGTGATCTCAAACCCCCTCTACAGCATTGGCGAGTTCTCTCGCATGTGCGGCCTGCCGGTCAAGACTCTGCGCTTCTATCACGAGAAGGGCATCTTGACTCCTGCAGCTGTCGAAGGGGTCACGGGCTACTCAGTTCCAACGGACTCGAACAAGGAGTCATCGCCTCGCAGCATTTCGCACGTATCAAAGGCGTTGATGAACACGCCGCAGATACCTGGCATCATGATCGAGTGTCCGGTGAAGAATAGATTCTTTAGGCGCGTTCGAGGTTGCGGCCGATCCTTTCCCTGTTGAGTTAGGTCATGGCTGACACCGAAGACTCCGCCGCCGGAGGCCCTTGTATAAGACGCATCAGTCAAAGGTGTCGATGTGTATCGATCGAGAATCAAACTAGGCAGCTCAGGGCAAATCTTTGTGATCATCGCGATCACCCGATCTGCCAATTGCGCCTTGAAGGCTTCGTAGTCGCCCCCACGTTTTAGCAACGGCTTGTCCGACCAAGCTTCAAACAGGGAATGGTCGAAGTAGGTCATCGCCTCAAGCCGCGGCGATCCGCGATCCTGCAGCTCTGCTTCCAGCGGATTGATCACCAAGATGGTCGGCAAGGGCGGATTGCCTTGCCACTCCTCTTCGTCGCTCAGCATCAAGCAATGACTCTTCAGAGAATCGAGGGGCTGCTTCAAACGCAAGAACAACTGAAAGGCCCCACGTGAATCCTTCATCTCGAAGACGCGGTCCTTGAACATCGGTTTCAAGGCCTTGTCACTCAATCCTGCGAGCACAACCTTGGGGTGGCAGGCAGCGATGAACAACCCGGCCTCATAGCGCTCGCCCTTGGCTGTGATTGCAGCTTGGACTTGGCGCCCTTCGCATTCGTAGCGCACGACATCGGTCTTGTAGTGGTAGTCAACACCCAATTCCTTGCCGCGCGCAACCAGGGCGTCCACCAGAGCACCACCCCCACCATCGATTCGAGATGTTTCGTCAAAGTTCGATCGGAAGGCAAGCAAGTGCTTGGTCCACGGAATCTCATTCGCGAAGAGCCCCAGGTTGAAGGTCTGAAACTCCAGCACTTCGCGCAGCCAGGGATCTTTGACAAACTCACCCAAGTACTGCGCCAAGCTGATCGGCGGAAAGGGCAGGTCCATCGGGTGTTCGTACTCGCGGCCCTTCTTCAAGGCGAACCACTTGAACTCCGCGCAAACCGCCGCCGTGTCCGCGACTAATTTCTCGATGGCCTCCCGCTCGCTGGGCCATGTCGCGAGAGCCTTTTCGTGAAAGCTTGCGAACCTCAACGGGTAGCCAAATCGTTTGGATCCAGCCTGCACTTCAATCGCGCTGTCTTCCGGCAACGGCAAGACGCGCAACTTGTCCCAGATTTTCAGGTGCTCAAGGAATTGACGCATGGGCCGCCCCGGCGAGGTCGAACCCATGTAGTGGAAGCCCACGTCGAAGACGGTCTTCTTACGACTGAACTGCTGCAAGAAACCGCCAGGAATCACGTGCTGTTCCAACACCGTGACCTTCTTACCGGTTTCGGCCATCAGGATCGCATCGACCAAACCGGATATTCCGGCCCCGATGATGACGACATCGCTATGCACCATAGACGCTGCCCTTACTGATCGAAGCGGCGCAACAAGACTGCCGCGTTCGTTCCACCGAAGCCGAATGAATTCGAAAGGATGACCTTGGGGTCACCCCGCTGCGTTTCTCGGATCACATTAATTTTCGGCGTGTCTTCATCAAAGCCACCGAAGTTGATGTTTGGGGCCAGGAAGCCGTCGCGCATCATCAACAGGCTATAAACGACCTCCGAAGTACCCGCCATCCAGCACTCGTGGCCAGTCATGGATTTAGTCGACGAAACGCCGGGGCCATTCGATCCGAAGACCTCATTGATCGCCATCGCTTCGCGTTGGTCGCCAAGCGGAGTCGATGTGGCGTGTGCGTTGATGTAGTCAATCTCACCGACGTTGATTCCGCTCGAATCCAGCACGCTCCGCATGCAACGCAAGGCGCCGTTACCCGAAGGTGTAGTTAGGTGGTCCCCGTCAGACGAGAAGCCGTAACCGATAATTTCGCCGTAGATGCGTGCGTCGCGCGCCTTGGCGCTTTCCAGGCTTTCGAGAATCACCATTGCGGCACCACCGCCTGGAACGAGACCGTCACGACCCTTATCGAAGGGGCGGCTCGACTCTTGGGGAGCGTCATGCCTTGTACTGAAACTCTTCATGGCGTCGAAACTCACCATCGAGAGCCAGTTCATCTCCTGCGCCCCACCTGCAAAGATCATGCGCTGAGCGCCGCTCTTGATCATATTGTAGCTAAGACCCATAGCGTACGCGCCGCTCGCACAAGCTGCACTCAAGGTCAAGTTGATCCCGCGCGCGCCTAGCACCGGCCCGAGGTTCATCGAAACCGTTGAGTTCATGACCTTGATGACCATGCTTGCGCCGAGGAAGTGTGACTCCCCGTATTCATCAAGAGTCGCCATCAATTCAGGCAAGGGCCCGGAAGAGGAATCATTGCCGATGATGATCCCGACATCGTCGCAAGCGTAGTCTTCGCGCTTAAGTCCAGATCCCGCAAGAGCGCGGTTGGTAGCCACAGCGCAGTACTGCGCCTGTTCGGGCATGAACTTGCGTGCCTTGCGATCGAGCTCCTTCCTGAAATCAATCGGGGGCAGCTCTGTCTTGAGCCCCGAACGGAACCCCTTGGCGATCCGCTCCTCCGAGAAGACGATCCCACAGCGTCCCGCCTACAGAGATTCTGAGACTGTGTCGATATCGTCTCCTAGGCAGGATACGACTCCGATTCCGGTTACAACGACTCGCGGCAGTCTGGCGTGGCTCTGGGCTTTTGGGACCTTAGAAGTGGCTAGCCAGCTTAACAAGCTCCTTCCCGCAGGCGCAATTGGAGCTTGGCTGCAGCGCGTCCAGCGCACTCTAGCTTCGCTCTAGCAACCCAGTGATTGGGCCCCCCCTGCACTTCCGCAGGCACAATTGTGACCTCAAAGCTCACGGGCTGATTGGGCAATACCGGCGAGGTGAATCACTCATCTTGATTTCAGCAATACTCAGGTCCTGCCTCAAAGCGCGCGCCACTACCTGGCGCAACGCTTCGACCAGGTAGACGCCCGGGACCAGCGGGTTCCCCGGGAAATGCCCAACGAAGACGGAAAGCTCGGGCGAAAAAGAGAAGACCGCGTGCAACCCGGATTCCCGAGGCTCGGTAGACACGAAGCTTTCAGCGACTTCCTTCCTCATCGAACGCCCAATTACCAGGGTGTGATTTCGAAGGTGCCGGAATACGAGTGGTCACTCGCCCGAATCACAAGTGGGCTTACGTCCGCACTCCCGCGCAATTCAATGGTCGAATACAGAGCTCCGTCTTCGCCGCGCGACAAGTGTAAGACGCCTTGATCTTCGCCGAATGAAACCAGTACCTGACAATCATAGAGTTCGTAGTACAACGCGGATTGACCGTCCTCCAACTGTACCAACGTAACGTCCTCAAGGCTCGGCGACATCAAGGCTGAAATTTGATCGGCGATGAATTGCTCAAGAAAATTGCCTGAGAAGATCGGCGAACTTGCCTGCACATCCATCTCGCCCTCTTTCCAATGCACACTGAAAACCGTGGCGCCCATATCCGATACGGCGGCGAGCATCCACTCTCCCGGAGTGCTTCCATCGGCGTAGATCGTGAGCACAACATCCTCGCCGCGTATCCGCAGAACGGCTCGTTCTACAAGCCGCGAACCAAATTGATTCCTCAGAACAGCCTGATGCAAGTACGCACGCGAATCTTCATTCGCTTGAGGCTCGTGAGTCGGGAAGGGAATGCTTGAGCAAGAGCCCAGTATTAGCAAAAGGCAGGCGAGGGGCTTCTTCATGCGGAATAAGGCTCTTTCCAGAAATCGTAGAGGTTGCCCCATTGCTCGGGGTGACGACGCGTGAACTCCTCGAGGCGCGTGGCGAACTCGCCACTCCAACGCTCGAAGTCCTCGTTCTTGCGGCGACGATTTGTGTAGCGTAATTGACCAAAGGCAAACGCGCTGAACTTGTATGAGAAAGGCGAGGTGCGAATCGCAAAGACCTGAAAGACTGGCGCGCTGGAAGCTGCTGCCAGTGAGTAGGGGCCGACGGGGAACAGCGCTTCGCCTCCCAAGAAGTGTTGGTCAACTCCGCGTCCGGCAAATGTCCGGTCGGCCATTACGCCGACTATCGATCCGCGCCCGAGTGCGGCCAAAATGCCCGCCGCAGAAGCCGGCCCCCCGTCGGTGTAGAGCACTTCGAAGGATCGTCGCGCGCTCAACTCTTCAAGCGCCTTCTTTACCTGTGGCTGTACGCCGTCATACATCACGAGGGTGACCGGGGCGTCAATGCAAGAGAGGCACTGCGCCATCGCTTCCCAATTGCCGAGATGCGAAGTCAAAAGCAAGGCGCCCTTACCCGCCTCCAACCCCTCGCGAATGAGCTCTTCACCTTCCTTCTCGATCGTAAAGGGCGTATCGCCTTCCGAGAGCATTGCCATGCGTTCTACGAGCATTGCGCCGTAGACATAGAAGTGGCGGTAGGAGAAGCGCAAACGCCCAAGGGGGCGATCCCCACAGCCAACGCGGCGGGCCAAGTCGAAGGACACTCGCCGGCCATTGGGAGCAAAGAACAGGAAGTAGATGACAACCCAGAACAAGAAGAAGGGTGTCACGAAGCGCCCAATGCGCGAACTCGAGATCAGGACGAAGAAGGCATTTCCGAGGTGTCCTCCACGGCGCTTGCCTTCCCACTTGGGCTTGACCAGCGCTTGGGAAGAGCCCAGTTCGCTAGCGCTGGCTACTTTTTCGGTCACTTGCCTTTGTCAACCGCGACAGGCTTTGACTCCAACTCCCGCGCATAGATCTCGATCACATTCGAGAGTGAAAAGAGCTTCTGATCCAAATCGAGCGAAGGCGCGCGCTCGATTTGAGTGAATTTCATCACGGTCTTGTCACCGGAAGCTTCACTGATCGTCACACGCTCCACGTGAGTCAAGTTCTCAGAGAGCAAGAGCTCAATCTTGTCCAGTGTGCGCGCCATTAGCTTGTCCTTCGGACGCATAACGATCATCGGCCGCGGCTCGCGTGCAATCTCTACCCAAAAGCCACCCTTTGTCTGGTTGAACTCGCCCCGGAACCAGGAACGAATATTGTCCATAACGATCAAGACCAGCTCCGCCTGACGATCCTGCTTGAGCTTTCGCCAAAGGGGACCCTTCTTTTCAAACTTCGCGACCTGATCGCCAGACACGATCAAGACTGAACGAAAAGGCTTGTTGGATTCCCAACGCAGATGATCGGGAACCGAGAAGAGCAGCTGTCCTTCGGAGAGCAATGGCTCTTTGAATAGAGCGAGGTGCTTCTCCTGCTCGAAAGTAGCCACAACGGAACTCAGCGCGCCCATGCGCTTCTCGATCTGGAAGAAGGCCCGGTCGCGGAGCTTGCCTTTCAGAAAAACAGGCTCCTCGACAACCTCGTCCACTGAATCGTCAACCGTGGAGTTGGGAGCAACAAAGGCGGCTGCAAGTAGCATTAGCCCGACGGGAAAGATGACCTGGGAGAAGCGCATGACTTAGACCGCTTGGCGGTTCTTGGTGACAAAGGTCGCCAGCGTGCGGACTGTTTCGAAGGCAGTCTTGGCCGTCTCCATCTCCTTCACGTGGATGTTGTAGTTCTTCTCAAGGATGGCAACCAATTCAACCGCATCGATCGAATCTAGCCCCAAGCCTTCAACGAATAAGGGCGCGTCAGTCTCAATTTCCTCAGGCGTTACATCCTCGAGCTCTAGGCTCGTAACGATGCATTCCTTCAGTTCCGCAATTAGGCTTTCCATGTCGCTCATCTCGGTATTCTTGGCTGTCCGTGCCGGTTTCAGGGGATGCTACACCATCCTATCCTTGAGCGGTAGAGCGGGTTAGCTCTCCGGATCGGAAGGCTTCAGCAGGGCATCGGAGAGCCACGGGACGAAGATTCGCGTGGCCAGGAAGGCAGCCACGATTCCGGTCAGCGCGGTGGCGCCGATGCTGTGCAAGACAGGATGCTCGGCGGCGACCAGCGCGCCGAAGCCGATGCAAGTGGTCACCGCGCAGAGCATCACCGAGGAGTCGGTTTCCGCCACATCCTCGTCCTCGCCGCGCGCACGATCGAGACGCACTTGGACCATGAAGATCGCGTAATCGACGGCAATGCCAAAGAGGAACGCGGCAAAGACCGAGTTGGCCAAGTTGATCGAGATTCCCAACCAGCCCAGGGCGCCGAGGGTCCAGACACTTGAGAAAGCGAGGGGGATGATGACAAGCAGTGCGGAACGAATCGAGCGCAACCAGAGCAGGACAATCACGACCACAGCGAGGAAGGCGCAACTGCCGAGCTTCCACAATTCACCGACCACCATCGCCGCCAGCTTGTAGCTGAGGGCTTCGCTACTGATGACTACTGCCTGGGGCAGTTCGCCACGCAACTCTGCTTTCAGCCGTTCGGTGGCCGCCCAATCTCGAACGAAGACCTGGGTTGTGATCAAGACGTCATCGCCCATCCGCAAGACCCTGTCGCGTAACAAGCTTGCCAACGGGCCCTCGCCCTCCAAGCTGTACTCCAAGACTTCCGGGTCGCTCTCGATCCATGCGAAGAATGGCGCAAAGGTCGCTGCTTCGAACCCTAATTCATCGCAGGCTGCGGCCAGGTCTGAGCGTACCTGCGAGACGCGTTCATCGGACCAGAAGTTTCGCCATGCCGCCAAGCGGCTTGTCTGCTCCGCAACAGTAGGAAGGATCGAACTCACCGAACTGAAGTCTCGAATACTTCCTGCACCCTTCGCTCTTTCGAGAAGATTTTCCAAGGAGCGATTGACCGTCAGAGCTGTTTGAAAATCTTTCCCGGGAACGACAACTTGAGTGGCCCGAAAGGCCTCTCCCCAGGTCTCTTTGATTCCGAGATCGTCCGCTGCGGATTCTTCCGAAAGGCTCGAAAGATTGGCGACATCACCATCGAGGTGAACTTTAGTTACGCCATAAGCTAAGGGCAATGTCGCGAAGAGAGCCACCGTCAAGAGCCCACGCCCCGTGTGCGCACTCAGCTTGGCAAAGTGCGCACGCATATCCACGATGGCGCTCCCGGCAGCCCTTGGCTTCCCTGCCAAAGCAGGCAAGACGATCACCGCGAAGCCTGCGGCCGAGACAATTCCGATCGCTCCCAGGATTCCCACTTCCCGCAGGGCTGGCATCGAGGAAACGCCCAAGGCCAAGAAGGCACAGGCAGTAGTAACGGCCCCCATAAGCAGGGCACGCACTGTCAGCCTGATGTCTTGCGATGCCAAACAGTACGAGGCGGCTGCGCGAAAGTGCGCCGAACAATTCTTATCTCGCGGCCGCTTCAGCCACGGCTACGTGCTCGGGAAACTTATGCGCGACCCGATGTACAGGCAGATCGTCGATCGCGCTCCGCTAGCCGAACCCGTGGTGGACCTTGGCTGCGGTCGCGGACAGACGGGCCTTATGCTTGCCCTTCTATATCCCGGTCTGCAAGTCGTCGGTCACGATTGGGATGCAGACAAGCTTGAATGGGCGCGCGATGCGGCCAAGGGAATCACAGGCACCGAGAGGCTCTCCTTCGAGTCGGGTGACCTGCGCAGCATGGACTACCACGAAGCCAAGACACTCTTGATGCTCGACGTGCTGCATTACAATCCGATCGAGGTTCAGGACGAAATGTTGAGGCGTGCTTGCGCCTGCCTGCTGCCCAGAGGCCGCTTGTTCATCCGTGAACTCGACGCCAACGGCGGGTGGAGAGCACATACGACCATCTGGGTAGAGAAGCTTGGCTGTATGACCGGAATGAACCGTGGCGCTACTCTTTGCTTTCGTTCGGCGGACTCGATCGAGGCCATTCTGGAGAGCTGCGGCCTCGAAACTTGTCGGAGTTCGAGCTTTGAAGGCACGCCGCTCGCCAACGTGCTAATCGAAGCGAAACGGCTCTAATATCAGCCGATCGCAGCCATTGCGCCTGGCCTCGCACGGAAGCGCGACTCGCTCTAAGTAGATTTTCACGCGTAGGTGACGGTTGAGCCTAACGTTGGAAACCCGCCAAGCCCGAAAACCAGGGGTATGGTCAACTCTCCCTTGAAGCTTTTCCTCTTCACCCTGCCCCTCGCCGCCAGCTGCGCGGTCCCCTCAGCAGACATCATACCGCGTTACGGGCAGTTCGATCTGGACGGACACTTCGGTGTTAACGCTGGAGGCACCACCAACGGAGTGAACGATCTGGCATCGGCAGGCTTTGGCGATGACGACGGGTTCTTTGGGCTGCGTGCAGACCTCGATTTCGGCTCGCCGATGGTCACGCTTTCATCACAGGTGACTAGCCACAAGGGAAGTGGCGTCACTACAGAAGGCCTGGATACGGCGGACGGTTCGATTGGACCAGGCACCAACGTCTACTCCGACATGGACTTCGGCCTCCACCAAGCGATGTTCACCTTCGATGTCGTTCCAACCGATTCAGTAGACGTTGGAATTGGTCTCGGCTTCGCGTACATCAATGTTGACGCAACAATGATGGACATGGGTGCTGGCCAAGTCTCCGTCGACGAGTCCATCGTGATCCCCCAACTCGCGATCCACGCTGGAGTCGACCTAGGAGACTTCGAGGCCGTCGGCTTACTCTCCGGGTTCGACCTTAGCTCTAGCGGCGACCAAGTCACCTTCATCGACCTCGATCTACTCGCGCGCTATCGCTTGATTGGCGGTGACGATCGAGTGGAGGGATCAATCGGTTTTGGGTACCGCGCAACAACTCTCGACCTCAAGTACGAGGACGACGGAGACGACATCGACGCCGAGTTCAGATTCCAGGGCCCCTACGTGACCCTAATCTTGAGCCTCTAGCACCTTCCTGGCATCTTTCGCGTCTTTCTTGGCCTTGCGAAGACCTTCTACTTCGTGGGCTTTTTCCGAGGCCTGCATCTCGGGGAAGAGCTTCTCGATACCAGGCGGAGGAAAGATGCTCGCCAATTCTCGCGCCTTCTCTCGTTCGAGCACCACGATGATCTTCTGCGGCCACGTGGAGTAGTAGGCGTAATTGGCGGAGGGTGGCCCGAATACGCGCACGTACAACTCTGGATCATTGCTAGGCCAGTACATCCGTTCGAGTATCTCAGCCCGCATCACCACCACGTACTCCGCCTCCGTGTCAGACTTGTGAGCATTCTCAAGCTCCTTGCCCACGATCTTATTGATCCGCGCATTCACCGTCCTTGAGAGTTGAAAGTTGAGCTCAGGATGTGCCTCAAGATAGCGGTACACCTCGCCAAACTGAGCATCTTCATCAAAGTCATGCACGGCTCGCCCCGCATCCAGCACGGCCATTGCGTTGACGCCGACGCTTCCGAATGCAGCGCCCGCAACGATCACTCGTAGCACTGGATGCTTGAAGATGTCGAGTAGAACGCCCAAGCCGCGCGCACTCAAGATGGCTGCGAACGGGAGCAAGAGCAGCAGGTTGCGAACGAACATCACGCTCTGTTGCGAGAGGAATACAACGTATATGACCGGCAGGATCAGAATCAGACACGCAAGTTGCTTTGACTCGCGCCAAAGCGCAATGATCCCCAGCAAGCCGAGTCCTACAAAGGCCATGGAGATCCTCGGATAGACAGACGGCGCGTCCACAAATAGATAGCGCACAATCATCGAGAAGTGCGTGAAGCCTGCCTCCACCGTAAACCCGTCGTGCCCCCCTTGGTAGTGCGCGCGCTCGTACGCGAGGTCCTCGAAGAAGTTCCAGGGTTGGATCAGAGCCCCTGGAGTGGTGAGAAGAAAAGTCGCCAGGCAGGTCCCTGCGACAATCAGGAGCGGCTTGAGTTGAGGTCGACGGAACAAGACTAGCAGCAAGAGCGGAACAGTCAGCAGTGCGCCCAAGTACTTCGTGCCACCAGCCAAGCCCGCACCGACAGCCGCTAGTATCAGCCAGCGAAATTCGGCTGGCTTGCGCTGACCCTGGATAAGAGCCATTACCGTCAAGGCCACGAACTGCATCATGATCGCATCGGGAGCCGCCCAGCGCGAGTGATAGGAGAGTTCGAAAGAGCCCATCAACAAACACGCGGCGAACAGCGCCTCTAACGGGCGGCGCCCGAGCGCCAACATCGACGCGAACACCCAAATCAAAGCGAACGCGGTCAAGACCACGTAATGCCGCCTTAACTGCAACATGAACTCATGGCTCTGCGCTGCGTGGGCAATCGCCTCGCGATACTCGACCGTGGCGGATCCCAAAGCCTGAGTTTCGATCAGATCGGGGAGTAGTGCCACCATTCCCAGGTTGAAGCACATCGAGGGATAATTGTAGGCGGCGGGCAGCAGGGTCCGATCTCGGGCTGCGGTCGACAAGTCGACGATACGATGGCCTTCATCCCAATGGCGACCGAAATCGAGCCCCAACTCCCCTGCCCATGTAAACACAAGTAACGGAATGACTAGCAGAAACCAGCGGCCAACGCGTAAGCGTCCATTCGGAGGCCCACTAAGGGGATCGACCCCTGTAGCGCCTTCCTCGGCTTCAACGCCCTCTCTCACTTCCATCTGCTCGACATCCATACTTACGGTCCGGAGCACAAAATTGGCTCTGGGCGGCATAACCTTACCACGAGCATGAGAATTGTTAGATCCAATGCGGTTTTGGTCGCTCTGGGCCGTCTTCTGTATTTCCTTCCCTTTCTGCCGAAACCTCACGTTAGCTTAGAGAAGTCAAGTTCGCGATTTTCTACACATCCCTGCGCTCCACACGACGATGAAATCCACCGCCACCCACCTAATTGGGCAGTTTGCTTTGCTCACGATTCTGATGCTCGGATGGCTAACGCTACCCGCTGAAGCACAATCTGCAGGCAAGAGCTACCGACAGTTCCCCGCTCTTGGATTCGAGTTCAAGCCGCTGAAGGACACATCGGATGTGCCGGTCATCGATCGACTCAAGTCCCGTGGCGTGGTCGGACAATTCCAGGCCGAGCGTGGCCCGATGATCAAATTCCCCGAGCACCAGATCTTGCAGTACAAGCCCAAGATGAAGGTCGTCTACATCGAACCTGAAGGGCCGACGACCGGTGGCGGCAAACAACTCTCGCGGGAGAAGGACGACCGCAGCAGTCCCAAGGACTTCATCAAGACGTTCTATTCGGGGTCTGTCCCCGACGACTTGGAGACGGAAACCGACGAGTTCAAGATATCCAAGTCCATCATGGCGGAACGAGGTTTGATCGTGACGACGCTGGATACAACTGCAGGCAAGATGCCTATCGTCTTTGATGTCTACACGATCGTCGACGGCTTCGCCAAGGCCATCTTCATCTGGGAGTATCCGGCAGATGACAAGATCCGCAAGAAGTGGAGCAAGGCCGTAGAGAAGTCGATGAAGACTTTCCGCATGATGAAGAAGGGCGCCACCACGGAAGTCGTTAAGGAGGTCAACTCCGAGAGCAGCTACGAGGATCTGCTTGCCTTCCACAAAAATGACGTCGAGCAAACCCCCGGCTGGCGCTTGGTCGAGTCGCCCAAGAAGCAGTACCTGATCAAGACCAACAGCGACAAAGACAAGCACATCGATGGCGTTATCCAGCGCCTCGAAGCCTCTCGCAAGCTGTACGAAAAAGACTTTCCGCCCACCAAGGTCATCAGCTCCGTTTCGGTGGTCCGTGTCTGCGCGACCGAGGGCGACTTTCACACCTATGGGCAAACGGGTGGAGGGGTTGCTGGCTGGTTCAATCCACGTTCGGAAGAACTTGTGCTCTACTTCGGAGAAGACGGCGGAGCCTCGACCCTCTCGGTGATGGCACACGAAGGTTTCCACCAGTACTGCCACTTCCTCTTTGACCGCGCGGCAGCTCACCGCTGGTTCGACGAAGGCCACGGTGATTACTACGGCGCCTTCAAGATGAAGGGCAAGAAGCTGATCCCGAACGAGGACATGAAGGGCGGGCTGGCGCGCTTGCCGGAAATCAAGACGATGATGCGCAACGGCGACATCGCACCGTTATCTGAGCACGTCCGCTATGACCACGGAAGTTGGCAGTCGCAAGGCCCGAGCAACGTCTCTTGTTATGCGCAGTCCTTCTCTTTGGTTTACTTCTTGCGCCAAGGCGCACTCAAGAAGGTCAAGGGCAAGTACTGGAAGAAGGAATATGCCGACATCCTTCCGAACTACATGTCGCAACTCAACTCGGGCTTCCAAGAGATCTACGCTGAAATCCGCAAGGAAGGCCAAGATGCGAAGGACCGCATGGACAAGCTCGATCCCGAGGACGTTGACCCCGACGACATGGATCGCGCCATGAAGCAGATCAACAGCCCCTGGGACTACTCTCGTTCAAAGAATGTGGAAATTTGGGAAGCGGCCACCGCCGCATCTTGGGGACAAATTGACGAGGAAGAGTTCGAAGAGCGCTGGCTCGCCTACGTCGATGATGTGCTCTAGCTCTCTACTGGCGACCTACGATCGGGTGCAAGACGATGTCCTTGAAATGGATCTCTGAGCCTTCCGACTGAAGACAAACCCTACCGGCGATCTCCTCGAACCAGCGAGCAGTATTTTGCACTTCACCGTTGATCATCAGAGTTAGATTGCCGCGGTCAAGAGTGATCGAATAGTGATTCCACTCGCCCAAGGGCTTCTCATTACAAGGCGCACGCTTAGTCGTGCGCCTTCCTTTTAGGCGCGCGGTGTCGGTCAGAATCGGAACCTCATCGATATTCCAGATATCGCCCGCGTTGCGCGAATGCAACTGAGCTTCGACGGACCGCGGCCAGACCTTGTGCTCGCCCGTCATGCGCAACAAGACGCCGGAGTTGCCAGCACCCTTTTCGGGATCAAAGCGCCAGTCAAACTCTAGGCGGAAGTTCGCGAACTCCTCGCTTGTGTAGATGTATCCAGCGGGGCTGCCCTTGCAAACCAAGACGCCTTCGCCGTTGACGCTCCAAACATCACTCAACTGCGCGTCCGCCGCATTTAAATGACTGGACCATGCATCGAGCCCGTTGCCATCAAAGAGCACAACCGGTTCGCCATAGACAGGTTCGGAAGCGCGATCTTCGGCGAGGAATGCCACGAGATCCGCCATCCCTTGTGCACCAACTCCAAGCGCCACACCCTGGGGCATGATCGAAATTGATTGGCGCTCGCGCGCGATGATGTCCTCCTTGGCGACAACATGGCGAAGACCGCTACTGTCCTTCAAAACGACATCCGCGCCGTCCGCCAAGATGAAGCCGTTCAAGTACCCTTGACCGTCCACATTCAAAAGCCACGACTCATAACCGAACGCAATCCCCGCAGAAGGGTTCAGAATCGCATCGTAGATTTCAGCACGTCCGTACTTCGTCGAAATTGCAGTGAGGTCAGGACCCAAGTCTCGCCCCAAACCATCAAAGGTGTGGCAGGTCGAGCACAAGGCGCCTTCGCTCTCGAACACTTCTCTTCCGCGCACTGGATTCCCGACAAGTTTCAGCAACTCGGCAATCGGCGGCAGGGACGCTTGCGGTCCGCCTGGGCGCTCAAAGACTTCGCTGGCTAGTGTGCGCACGACGATGTCGGGGTTGCTGAAGATCGCTTCACTCGCGACTGCCGTAAGTTGCGGCGAAAGCTTCTGCGCGCGCGCGGTCGCGATGAGCATTAGGCCGCCTTCTGGATCGACGGCGAGTGCGCGCGTCGCCGCTTCGCGCAAGTTCTCTTCGGCAGCTTCGTCGAGCACCAAGGCTTGTTGCGCCATGATCAGAGTGCGATCCTTTTCGCGTTCGACATAGACCTTGAACTCGATCGACGTGGGATTCGTTCCTTCCGTCCCCGTACCGCCCTCATCGGGGCCCACAAGGAATTCAAAAGTCTGGATGTCACTAGGCATGACGAATTCGATCAGCGAATTCGCGTGGGTTCCGATTCCCCATTTAACTGGAACCCCGGCGACTCGCATTTCGCCCCCCGTTGCGTTGGCGTTCTTGTGCACCGTTCCCCAGGCTGCTTCGGCATTGACCCAGGCAAGGTCCGTCAATCGTGTAACGCCGGCCTCTCCCATGAGCGTCGGCTCAATCCAATCGCCCCAGTCGCAAGCATTGCCGTTGCCGTTATCCTCGAGAACCAGCCACAGGCGCTTTGCGCCCCTGATATCGACGCTTCCTTCCATCGTGCCAGATTTCATCAAGCCGCTTTCCCAAACGAGCTCGGCGGAAGCCAAGTCGCCCGAATGCACCTGACTCGATATTTTGTACTCGCGCCAATCATTGCTGTCGCGCAAGCGCAACCACCAGACCGCGCGCTCTTGTACGGCTCCGTCCGAGAGCAACGCCAAAGTCGCCATCGCCTCTGCAGCGGATCGCTCCTTGATGAAAGCCAAGGCGTCTGTCGACTGCAGACGTTGAGCTTTAGTGAGAGTCACATCCGAGGCACGCGCGGTGAAAGCGGCAATCGCAGACGCGGGGTGCAAGCGCCATGCAAGCCCGGCGAAAGCTTCCGTCCAACGCGACGGCGTGTCGCCCAACTCCCCCATCAGTAGCACGAAAATCTCATCCTCGTAGCCACTCGCAGCCGATCCAAAAGCCTCGAGATAGTCGCGATCCACACCGTCGTAGCCTTGTGCCAAAAGAAGCATGGCATCCAAGTAACCTTCTTCCATTCCGAAGGCCTGCAAGCGCACCATCGCTTCCCGGCGAACCGCCGGCGAGCTGTCTTTGCAACGCGAAGCTAAGAGCTCGAAGCCATCCATTCCACTGCCACGCAAGGCGCGCAGAGCTGCCACTCGCAAGTCGACGTCCTTTGAGTTCAAGTACGGAACGACCTGCACGATCCCCGCCGTACCCATTCGCGCCAATCCAAATATAAGCCGGGACTTCAGGCGTACATCGGCAGTCTCCGCCAAGGTCTCCGAGATGACGGCCAAGTGCTCAGCCGTCTCTTCAAACAACTTGCTCGCTCCCATGGCGCGCACACTCGGCGCCGGGGACATGAATGCCGCCAAGGAGCCATCGATTGTGGCAAGATCGATCGGCTCTGATGTGCCATCGTAACCCTGGGGAGTGATGCGCAAGATGCGCCCGTAGGCCGCGCGGTCTCCTGCGGCATGTCCACCAACTCCGGGGTCATACCAGTCAGCGATAAATACGCTGCCATCGATGCCGACACAAACATCGCTGGGCCGGAACCACTGAGCGCTCTCTTCTTCTGATCCCGAGGCGCTACGCACAATCCAGCCTTCGTCCAATACGTATCCGGCTCCGTTGCGCTTGGGAGAGTGGGCATAGACCACGCCCGCACCTGCGTCGGCGTTCAAAACAGCGCCATCTACCCAGTTCTTTAAGAGCTCGCCCTCATAGACGCAAACTCCCGTCGGGCCGCCAGCGCCATTGATCGTCCCCATCGGTGAAACACCCGGATCTTCCTGATGCCAGTGCGCACTCTGTGTTCCTTGCCCAGGCCTTCGATCTGCGCGCCAGTAGCGCGTCCCGTCCGCGGAGAAGTAGCCGTAGTTTCCGCCCTCCATCACCCACAAGGTTCGACAGCCTCTATTGCCATCGTCATCGTTATCTGACGTGAACATATTCCCGAAGGAATCGAGAGCCACCTCGTAGATGTTGCGGAAGTTGTGCGCCAACACGTTGAGCCCCGCGCCGCCTTTGCCGACGCGCATCACGATGCCGCCGGTCCAAGCTTGGCCGTCGTCGCTCAAGAGCCCGGGCTTATTGTCCGCAAGCACTTCCCCGCCACCCACATAAATCGAGCCAGAGCGAAGCGACCATCCGGCCTTGTCCGTGACCAAGTGCGGTCCCGCATTGCCCGCAGCAATGTAGAAGTCCCCATCCGGACCTTGAACAAACGAGTGCACGCCGTGATCGTGGTTGGGGCCGCCGAATCCGGTCAGAAAGGTCTCATGACGATCCGCCTTTCCGTCCCCGTCCTCATCCACATAGAGAAGGATGTCTGGCGAACAGGAGACCAGCACACGCCCCTTCCCCAAGACGAGGATTCCAAGGGGAGAAACCAACTCAGGCCCCTGAGCAAAGACGGTCGATGTCTCGCAAACTCCGTCGCCGTCCTTGTCGGCGAGAACGACGACCCGGTCGCCGCCCGGGTGATCGAGGCCCGGATTGCGCCCACCCCACTTGCGATAGTTCACAGCCTCCGTCACCCACAACTGTCCGCCCGCATCAACGTCCATCGCCGTCGGGTTATAAAAGAGAGGCGACTCTGCCCACAGACTGACTTCGAGGCCTGCGGGAACTTCGAGCTGCAGGTCTCCGGCGACAGCAGGGGTGGCGACGAATAGTAGGAGCCATGATGTGGGCAGCGATATGGGGTTCATCCCGGGAGGATAACGTGCAGACACCCAAGCCTCCCTCATTCTCGGGGCACTCTCGCTCCTCGAGGAATCTGCCCTGCACAGATCTGCAACCCCGTCGCGGCAATTGCATCTTCCCTTTCAGTGAGAGCAATCCCTCCGTTTCCGGGTGATCTATTGAACCCGGCTCTACTCTTCCACTGGTGAGTCGCCTCCTTCCAGCGCCCCGTTTTCATGAGCCCAGCAGCCAAATGACTCCAAAGTGAGGGCAGATCGCTTCCTCGCATCATGAATTGCGTCAATCGCGCCGATAGGCAATTTACCCGATGACTGGATTTGCTCAATCTGACTCCTACTGCCGCTGCAAGCTCTCAATTGCCGATGCACTCTCTACTCGCAGTCTCATCCCTCGCTGAAGAACTCACATCCCTGAATGAAGGCAGTGAACCCAGAATCGAGAAGATCCTCGCCGCTATCGGGGGGCACTCTCTCGATGCCGCCAGGAGAAACTCAATGGCGGAGATCAATCTCTGCTCTCGACTCAGCCACTATCTTCAAGACTTGGATGAGGACGGGGTCGTCCTCTCCCTGGAAGACGTCGACATTCTTCTCGAAGGCTGCTCGCGCCTAAGTGAGATGCGCTCGAAAGGCTCCTGGGACGAAATGCACGGGCTCGATGCCCCTCACCCGCTTCAACCAGTTAGCCGCGGAGAATTGGACCTGTCCACGCTCAATACGCACCCCAGCGGCTTGGTCACCCAAATGCGCGGTTCCCAGCTCCACCTAACGGTGCCCGAAGTGGAAGCTAAACCCATCCTCGAGGCGCTCCTGTTGGACATCGCTGGTCTGCAAGGCTCCACCCAAAGCCTCATTGCTTGGTCCATCGACCTGTCGCGAGTTGAGCACGTTCCCGCTGGGCTGATCGCGAGACTCTCTAGGCTGAGCAAGTTCAACTCGCGCCAAATCACCCTGGTGGGGGGCACATCGAACCTTCAATCCAAGGTACTGATTGAGAGCCTCGCTGGCATTTTTTCGCTCGAATAGGGGCGGCCACGGAATGACGGACTAGGATGCTCGCTCGGAATTGTACCGAGCATCCATGACGAAGGATTCCACCGACACAGTGATTGGGGCAAACCCCGGCAGCTCCTGGCGTGGCGCGCTGTTTTTCGTCCCACTCTTTGCCTGGGCCTTGATTGGTGCGGGGATGATCGGGGTCATGGCGATGCTCTCCGAACACTACGCAAAGACTGGCTGGATCTCTTCCGTTCGGCTTTGGGGCCGCTTTCCTCTGATGCTCATCGGGGTCAAGCTGGACGTCCACGGCATCGAGCACCGGGATTCTCCCGGCTCGAAGCTAATACTGTTCAATCACGTCAGCCTGCTCGACCTCTTCGTGCTCTCGGCCTTGTGTCCGGAACGCGCCATTGTGCTGTACAAGATCGAATTCGAACGCATCCCCGGAATTGCCATCGCCTTTACGAAGCTCGGCATGATCCCCGTGGACCGAACCAACCTCGAATCGGCTGTCACGAGCATCATGCAAGCGGGACGCCGGATTCAGTCCGAGGGAGGCACATGTGTCATTGCTCCAGAGGGAACTCGCTCGCGCAATGGCGGCCTGCAGCGCTTCAAGCTCGGAGCGTTCCACCTGGCGGCAGAGCACTCAATCCCGATCGTCCCGATGGTCATGCGAGGCCTCGACCAGATCCTTCCCATGGGAAAATTGATCGCTCGTTCGGGAACCATCCGAATCGACTTTCTACCAGCGATCGAGACCAGTGATTGGAGTACCGAGGACTCTCGCCAGCACTCCCAGGAAGTTCGGGATCTCTTCCTTGAGTACCTCCCGGCGGAAAAAAAGCCCAAGAGAAAGCCGAAGAAGGACGCTTAGCTCTTCGCTCAAGAGAGGAATGGCTCCGCCCGATTGTGGGCGTGCGAAGCGGGCATCGCCGAAGCTTCTTCGCAGCAGTTGAACGGTCTCATCCGGACGTAAATCGGTATGCGCCTTCCGAGCAAATCGCACAATCGGGCGCAGCCAATTCGGAAGAGCTCGCTGCAGCCTCAAAGGACCAAGCCGCTAGTGCTCCAAAGGCTGGAGGCAACCCGAGTAGCTTCCTAAGGCGGCAATGATTCGACGCTCGAAAGCTTCCTGCTAGAACCCAACAATTCGACAACGCAGCAGCAGCTTCCAGGGGGAGTGGCGACCGTTGTTTCAAGCTGCGATTGTCGGGACGCACCACTCCTGCTACGTTCTGCACTGCCCATTCATTGGGCAATCCGTACAACAAGGTAGGAGCACAATTCGATGACTATCGAGCGTTTGAAAAATTACATCGGCGGTGAATGGGTTGATTCAAAATCCCCGACCGTCGGTAAGGTCCACAACCCAGCGACCGGAGAACAGATTGGCGAGTGCCCTTTCTCCACGAAAGAGGAAGTGGATGTTGCTGTGAGTTCCGCACAAGGAGCTTTCGACGCTTGGCGACGCACGCCAGTCCAAGACCGCATCCAACCGCTCTTCCGCTTGAAAGCATTGCTGGACGCCAACGAGAAGCAAATCGCTGCGGCAGTCACGCGCGAACATGGCAAGACTCTCAGCGAATCAGTCGGCAGCGTACGGCGAGGAATTCAGATGGTCGAAGCCGCCACATCCGCCCCGTCAATGATGATGGGCATGGCGCTCGAAGACATTGCGCGCGGTATCGATTGCGAATCGGTTCGCCAGCCGCTCGGAGTATGCGCTGCGATTGCACCGTTCAACTTCCCCGCCATGGTGCCCTTGTGGTTTGCGCCCTTTGCTGTCGCTTGCGGCAACACATTCGTCTGCAAGCCTTCCGAGCAGGTGCCCTTCAGCCAGAAGATCATTTTCGAGCTCATTGACGCAGCGGGTTTTCCGCCGGGCGTGATCAACATGGTCAACGGCGCGCATGACGTAGTCAACGGCTTCATCGACCACCCGGACATCAAGGCGCTTTCCTTCGTTGGGTCAAGCCCCGTCGCCGAGTATGTCTACAAGCGCGCCTGCGCGAATCTGAAGCGCGTACAAGCTTTGGGCGGCGCAAAAAACTACATCATCGTGATGCCCGACGCGGACATGGAAATGACCATGGACGCTTTGGCGGAGTCCGCCTTCGGTTGTGCAGGCGAGCGCTGCCTTGCGGCTGCCGTCATCTTGGCTGTCGGAGGATGTCGCGAAGAGTTGCGCGCGGGACTCGTCAAGCGCATGCAAGCCTACAAAATCGGCGACGGCTCGCAGCCCGGCGTCACCTTAGGCCCGGTGATCTCGCAAGCGCACAAGGACAAGGTTTTGGCGCGCATCGAAGAAGGCATCAAAGGCGGAGCTGAACTCGTCGTCGATGGACGCAACCCCGGAGTCCCTGGCAACGGCTTCTTCGTTGGGCCGACACTCTTCGACGGAGTCACAGAAGGCATGACCATCGCACAAGAAGAGATCTTCGGTCCCGTCTTGTGCCTAATGGAAGTCGACAGCCTCGACGACGCTCTTGCGGTCGCCAAGCGCCAACCGCTAGCCAACGCCAACTCAATCTTCACCACATCCGGCAAGTCAGCGCGACAGTTCCGTTATGAAATCCCCGCCGCGATGGCGGGCGTCAACATAGGCGTTGCAGCCCCCATGTCGTTCTTCTCCTTCGGCGGATCAAAAGGCTCTTTCTTTGGAGACCTAAAAGCCCACGGACGCGAAGCCTACGACTTCTACACCGACCGCAAGGTCTTGATCTCTCGCTGGTAGACGCGACACAACACCTAAACGATAAGGAAACCTCCCATGGCAAGAATTGTGAAAGGCGGGCTCATTCAGTGCTCCAATCCAATCAACGACGAGAACGTCCCCGTCGCCGAAATCCAAGCCGCGGCTTTTGAGAAACACATACCGTTCATTGAAGCGGCGGGTGAACAAGGCGTGCAGGTTCTCTGTTTGCAAGAGATCTTTAACGGGCCGTACTTCTGCCCGAGTCAAGACGCGCGCTGGTACGACGCAACGGAACCGGTCCCCGGACCAACCGTCG
>JBLIOI010000076.1:0-24013 GCA_047639675.1 Planctomycetota bacterium
AAGAACCCGAGGGTGCGCTGAACCAGGCGATGTCCAAAGGTCATGGGCACGGCGCGCAGTGCAGCCTGCTGGACCTGGCCTGTGCCGGCTGCCGTTGCACTCATCCGACGCTTTGCCCCGACTCTTCAGCGATGGTCTCGAGGGTCTCCCAGCGCGCAAAAGTCGTTGCGACTTCCGTCTCAAGCACGTCCAAGCGCTTGGTATCGACGGCGATCTTCTCACTATCGCGCTTGAAGAATTCCGGCTTCCCCATGCGTTCAAGCAAGGCGGCCTGCTCTGTTTCGAGCTTCTCCACGCGCTCTGGCAAGTCTTTGAGTTCGTGCAGCTCTTTGAAGGTCAATCGCCGTGCCTTCTGGGTGCTGGGCTTCTCTTTCTTCGGCCTGCTCTTCGCTTTGGGTTGATCCGCTTCGTTAGTCGCCGACCTGGCATCGCGTGTCAGCCAATCTGTATAGCCTCCGACGTATTCACCAACCTTGGCATTCCCTTCAAATACGAGCGTGGATGTGACCACATTGTCGATGAACTCGCGGTCGTGGCTGACGATCAGCAGTGTGCCTTGGAATCCAAGCAGCAGTGTTTCCAAGAGCTCTAAGGTCTCCATGTCGAGATCGTTGGTCGGCTCGTCCAATATCAGAATGTTGCACGGCCTGGCAAGTAGCTTGGCAAGCTGCAAGCGATTGCGCTCCCCACCAGAAAGGCGAGTGATCGGTCCCTGCACTTGATCGGGCGTGAATAGAAAATCTTGCAGATAGCTGATGATGTGGCGCTGCTTGTCGCCGATCGTCACACTGTCCCCGAAGTCGCAAACGTTTTCTCTGACGGTCTTGTTGTCGTCGAGCGAGTTGTGGAGCTGGTCAAAGATGCCAATCTCAAGATTCGTTCCGTGGCGCAGTTCGCCTCCTTGCGGGGCAATCTCTTCGAGCAGAATCCGTAATAGAGTCGTTTTACCACATCCATTCGGCCCAAGGATCCCTACCCGGTCTCCACGTCGGATTTCAGTACTGAAGTCTTTCAGCAGGACATTCTCGTCATAACTGTGGTTGAGCCCTGTCGCACGGATCACGAGTTGCCCGCTGCGCCGACCTTCAACAAGCTCTGCGTTCACTTTGCCAGTGACGTCGCGGCGCGCGCCGCGTTCCTCGCGTAGGGCTTTTAAAGCGCGCACGCGACCTTGATTGCGCGTGCGGCGGGCTTTTACCCCTCGCCGCAACCAAGCCTCTTCTTGCTTTAGCTTCTTGTCGAACTCCGCATCATTTGTTGCTTCTGCTTCGAGTAGCGCCTCTTTGCGTTCGAGGAATTTCTCGTAGTCGCACTCGTAGCTGGCCAGTTTTCCACGGTCGAGGTCGATGATGCGGGTCGATAGGCTGCGCAGGAAGGCGCGATCGTGAGTCACGAAGATGATGGCGCCACGATAGCGCTGCAGTAGCTCTTCGAGGGAGCGCACAGCTTCGATATCCAGGTGGTTGGTGGGCTCATCAAGCAGCAGAAGGTCCGGCTCTTGTACGAGGGCACGGGCGAGCAATGCGCGCCGCTTGGTTCCCGCAGACTGATCAGCCAGCTCGGCATCCAAATCGAGCCTGAGCTTCGTCGCGATACGATCGATGCGCTCGTCGTTTTCCCAGCTGCCGTGTGCGTCGATGCCTTTGAGCGGTGCGTGCAGTAATTCGCGCACCGTGCCGGAAATGTCTCGGGGCACATCCTGGGGGAGGGAAGCTACGCTGAGGTCATTGCGGCGTGTGATGGTCCCGCCATCCGGATCAAGCTCGCCCCCCAGAATCTTGAGCAGTGTGGACTTGCCGCAACCGTTGCGTCCGAGCAGGCCGATGTGTTCGCCTTGTTCGACTTGCAGGGAAGCACCGTCGAGCAGTTGAGCCGCGCCAAATGAGAAGCTAAGGCTATCGAATCCGAGTTCCGACATTGCTATGCGGCCCGCCCATGCTTGTTGACGAAAGGTTTCGGGTCGGAAGGTCGTTTGGACTCGGGCATGGTGGGCGGATTGGAGATCAGAATGGCCGGATAAGTTAGCACAGACCGGCGGGACCCGGCGTTGCTCTCGAAAGCGCTTTTCACAGTTCTATTTAACCGGCTGCGTATGCCAATCTCTGTGCATGAAATGCGAGCACAGAATGCAGCGAGGCGCGGGCAAGCTTGGGCTGATTGTAGTCCTTGGCCTGGCGTTGGCGATCGTCGCGGCGATTTACTTCCTCGGGCAGAGCCCGGGGGCAGGAAGGGAGTCGGGCCCGGATGCCGCGACAGTTCTCCAGCGCGAGCGTGTTGCCCACTGGTTCAAGGAGGACAAATTGGCGAGGGCTCGCGAAGTCCTGGCGCCGCTTGTCAGCAGTTCAGATGCGCAGGCCGAGGACCTGATTCGTGCCGCAGCGATCGAGTACTCGCTTTCGGAAGCCGAGGCGGCAGCGGAGTTCTTGGCACGTGCAGAAGCACTTGAGCCGGATTCGCCAGCTTTGCACTTTTTGCGGGGTCAGATAGCTCGCGAGTCTGGTGATCCGGAGGCGGCAGTCGTTTCCTTACGCCGAGCCTACGAGTTGGCACCAAACGACTTGCCAACTGCCTACATCTTGGCTCAGGCATTGCGCGACATGGATGAGTTCGATGAAGCCGAAGCGATGCTGCGCCTGGTTGTTGATGCCGGCATCGAAAACGCTGGTAGCTGGTACGTTTCGGCGCTCTACGGCTTGGAGCGTTTACTTTTCTTGGACGGTCGCGACGAAGAAGCCGAGCCGCTAAGCGACCGCCGCAACCGCCTGAAGGAAGCGGGTATTTCTCCCCTGAGTAGCCAGAAGACGCGCCTGGGTACCTTTGGGAAGATCGCGCCGCCGGAGCCAACAGGCAACTTGATTGGAGCGCCGCAGACGGACTTGAAATTTTTCGCGAAGGATCTTGGCCTGCCGCTCTTAGCTGGTGCCTTAGAGCTCCGCGCCCATGACATTGACGGCGACGGTCGCGTGGATTTGCTCGCGCGCCTCAAGGATGGCCTCGCGATCGCCATGCACTCCCGTTCAGGCTGGACAGAGGAGCGCATCTATAACGGAGCTGTTTCTATGGTGCGCGCCTATGACTTGGACAACGAACCCGAGGCAGACTTGGAGCTTCTGATTGTTGATGCAAGCGGCATGCATATGCTTGAGAATGGGGAGGAGGGTTGGCAGCTACTCGAGGTTCAGTTCCCGAGCTTGCCGTCCGCAGCGCGTGATATTGAGCCCCTGGATTTCGACCACGAAGGCGACATCGATCTCCTGCTCGTCGGTGACTTTGGAGCACGCCTTTGGCGAAACGACGGCGCTTGGGTGCTTGACGCAGAAACTCCCGGTGCTTACGTGGACGCAACTAATGAAGCCAGTTTGCCGCAAGGCATCGCTTACGACTGGGCGCTAAGCGAAGACTTCGACGGCGACAATGACGTCGATTTACTCTTCGGCGGCGAGTCCGGCTTTTATCTAGCGAGTTCATTGCGAGCAGGACACTTCGAGGATCAATCGATGCTCTTGCCAAAGGGCGCTTCCCTACCGCAAGAGCCGCTTGTAGCTGATTTCAATGGGGATGCGCGTGCAGACATCTTCCGCACAGGACCCGAGGCCAGGCTCTTCAAGCAGTCAAAAGATCGGAGCTTTCTTGAGCTAGCGACGAGTGCCACTCCTGGATTGAACGCGACTGTGACTGACATCGACCTTGATGGCTCCGCTGACATCGTTTGGGGATTCAACGCGCTATTGGCAGTGGGCTTGGAGCAAGAGGTGCTCGTGAAGTTGGCCACAAGCGGCACGACAGATGAGTCACTTCCCATGGCGGTTCTCGATGTGGATGGGGACCGCAAGCTCGATCTAGTGCAGACCGCTGGGACGGGCCTCGTTTCCCATTCAGCAGACGGTGAGCGCGGCAACTCGATGAACGTTGTCCTGCGAGGAAACCGCTCGAACCGCCGGGGCATGGGCTCCATCGTGGCGATTCGTACGGGCACAACCTATCGACGGATTTACTATCGCGGGGAGCCGGTGACAGCTGGGGTCGGTTCCGCTTCCAGTGTTGATGTGGTTCGTATCACCTATCCGAACGGAACCATACAATCCGAGATCGATGTGGACCTCGATCGCGATGCGTTGATCGATGACCCTGGTGGAGCCTTTGACCAATTCGTTGAGCCGGCTGATCAAGTGGGCTCGTGCCCCTTCCTCTACACCTGGAATGGCGAGAGCTACGTGTTCATCAGCGATGTACTCGGAATCACGCCGCTCGGTTTGCCTATGGCGCCCGGCATGATGGTGCCGCCGGATCACGACGAATTCGTACTGGTCAGCAGCAAACAGCTGAAACCTGTTGACGGTATGCTGAAGATGCAATTCACGGAAGAGTTGCGCGAAGTGACCTATCTCGATCGACTGCGCCTCGATGTGATCGATCACCCTGAAGGCACCGCGGTTTATCCGAACGAGTTGTTCAAGTTCCCGCCCTTCCCAGAGGAGCATTTGCACTCCGTCGAGAATCCTGAGCCGGTCGTTCGCGCCACCGGAAGCGACGGCCTCGATTGGACTGCGCAATTGGCGGAACTCGACGACGATCACGCCATGCCCTTCACGAACCAAGCTCCGCAGTTCCAAGGCTTGGCCGAGCCCTGGTTCCTTGAGCTTGAATTTGATCCAGAGGCTATTCGGGATGCGAAGAAATTGCGGCTGGTGCTCACCGGTTGGTTCTTTTGGAGCGACGCAAGCGCCAACATGGCCGCCGCTCGCCACCCCGGCGTGGACTTCATTCCGCCGATCTTCCAGGTTCCCGATGGAAATGGCGGATGGCGTGATACGGGACCGCCCGTTGGTTTTCCCGCCGGAAAGACCAAGACCATGCTGATCGATGTTTCCGAGATCGGACTGCAATCAGATCCCCGAATGCGGATCTTCTGCAGCCTGCAACTCTATTGGGATCGCGTTGTGCTCGCGACTGACAACGATGATGCAGAGCGCAACGTCGTGTCGCTCGAGCCGACAAGCGCAATGCTCACTCGACGAGGGTTCAGCGCGCCGATCGCTACAGAAAATCCTGGTCTGCCCGCGCGCTTTGACTGGAACATTCTTTCAGAAGAGCCCCGATGGAATCCGCATCCCGGCAAGTACACGAAACTAGGCGAGTGTCACGAGCTGCTGCATGCCATCGACGATCGCTACATCGTCATGGGGACTGGCGAGTCGCTCGAAGTGCACTTCGATGCGAGCGAACTTCCGGATATTCCCGCAGGCTACCGTCGGGACTACTTGGTCTTCCTTGATGGTTGGGCCAAGGACCGTGACCACAACACGCTCGAGGCCTTGACGGTCGAGCCGCTGCCCTTCCATGGCATGAGCGGCTATCCCTACACGGCAGAGGAAAACTTCCCCACAGACGAAGAGCACCAAGAGTGGCGCCGCAAATGGAATACGCGCGACGCAGAGGATTGGATCTTGCCCCTCACTCTCGATGACTAGAGTCGCTAGCTACTTGTGCTTCTTCAGATCGGAAGCCAAGTCGCGTTGACCAAGCATCAGCAAGGCGCGGCTGATGCGGCCAGAGCGGCGGGTGGGATGGACGAGCCAATAACCGCCGGAGAGTTCGAGGGTCGAATTGTCGTCAGGCTGCATCTTTCCGACGCGCTGCAAGTCGTCGACTAGCTCTGCCGTCGGAATCGCTCCATAGTAGAAGGCGCATAGGTTGGATTGTGCGTCCAAGAGGAAGCTGAGTGGCAGAGCGATCTCATCATAGGTACTGAGTATCTCTAGCAAGAGAGCCTCAATCATCAATTCCTCGGTTTCGGAGGCTGCCAGCGCGTACTCAGTAAGACCTAATTTCTTGACAGTAGAACTCCAGTCTGAATCTTCTCCGTCCATGGCGACGGGGCAGAGCGTTGTTCCCGTTGCAATGATTTCGGACTGTGACTTGGCAAGCTGCTTGAGGAAGGCGAGCCCTGCCCGAGACTTTGGATCCCAGAATGTGAGCAGCTTGGTTGTCTTGGGCAACTCGTCCAGGGCGACTACCTGTCCCGCAAGATTGTGCAGCGTCATGTACCGAAGCGGCATCTTGTCCGTGAGCAGCACACGTTGCGCGCCACTCTCATTACGTTCGGCGGGGGAGTGCGCTTGCCCTTCAAAGGGTGATGAATCGAAGGCCCATGCGCTTGATTTCTGACCTGTGTGATAGAGATTCCAACCGCGATCGATCGCGAGCTTCGGGAACTTTTGGACTTCGCCATCGGGCCAAGTGACCTCCACATCGACGGGTCCGGCGCTGTCGCCTAAGCCAAAGAACTGACGTGTGGAGCACTGCCCCAGAAGGCCCTCGCCAGCGTACACCGTATTTCTTACAACCTTACCGTCGCTGCGCGTTACTCGCATGCGCGCGCTGACCGCCTCCGCGCTTCCCGACTTGCCGTGGAGCTCGATGACAATTCGGTGACCTGGATTGGGATGTGTGTTCCGAATGATCCGCAGTCGCGGCCCGGTACGATTGACAAGCACCAAGTCCTCACGCCCATCGTTGTCCCAATCGCAGCGCGCTGCAACCCGTCCGTCATCGATGAAGTCTACGTCGCTAATCGGTGAGACGTCTGCGTAGGTTCCATCGCCCAACGCTAGGTATGCGTGATTGCGCTCATTTCCGTTGTACGAAAAACCCTCCATGCGGTTGAAGGAGCTCATCGCTGTCCAACCACGAACATAGTCGTCATCTTCCACCTGTGTCTCAGGTGTTGTGCCGACCACCATGCGCCAAAACATGGTTTCGACGTCCGTTTCGTTCTTTCCGGTGATGAAGCCGTTGGGTACGTAGATCTCCGGGTAGCCGTCGAGGTTCCAGTCGTAGAAGACAGCGCCCCAAGCCCAGCCGCCATGCTCGACACCAGCCAAGGCGCCCTGTTCGATAAACTGTCCCGGCGCCTCGCAAATCAACAGCGACATGCCGTCGGCAAGTGTGCGATGCAGGGGACGTATGTTTTCGTCGCCATCGCGGTACATCGGCTCGCTTATAGAACGCAGGCCAGGAGCCGAGAACATGTTGGTGACATAGAAATCCAAGTCTCCGTCCAACTCGACGTCAGCAGCGCTGATCCCCATGCCGGTCGATGCGTCCAACATGCCCATCTCTTCGGCGCGATCTACGAAGCCATCTTCAGTGTTGATGTAGAGATTGTTGGGGCCGAAGTCGTTGACGACATATAAGTCGATCTTGCCGTCACCGTCAAAATCCTCCCACAAGCCGATGAAGCTGTAGCGTGGCGATCCTGACGTAAGGCCCGTTTCTTCACCGGCGGAAGTGAATCGCCGTTCGCCGTCATTACGCCAGAAAAGATTCGCCACACCGTTTTGCGCGTTGTGATAAGGCGTCGGAACGTTTTCCGCCCCAGAGCCCGTGTGGTATCGCGAGCAAAAAACATCCAAGTCGCCATCGAGGTCTGGATCAGCGGCGCACAGGGAGTAGATCGGCGAAGTACCTGGGCCGTCTAGGAATGTGGGCGCGGAGAACTTTCCTTTTCCATCGTTCCAATAGATGAGCAGGTCAGCTTGACGAGAAACACAAAGGTCTAGGTCGTTGTCGTTATCGAGATCGATGAGTAGCGCCCCGCGCGTCGTGTCTAGGATGTCAACGCCCGCTGCGCTAGCGCCGTCGATGACGCTGCCATCCGCTTGGTGCAAGAGCAGCCTGTTGGGAATGCCCGAGATCATCGAGACGTAAATGTCTTCGAGGCCGTCGCCGTTCACATCGCCGAGAGCCATACCCAACATTCCCGTGCCAAAGGGCACGCCGCGCCGGTCGGCCCGTCGATCGTAATCGCCGCAACCAAGAGCGAAGTCGCGCTGCCAGTAGGGGAGGTCTTCCAGGATAACTCCAGAGATCGACCTGAAGCTGGATTCTGTTTGGCGAATGAGGCGACTGTGTTCGGCGCTCAAAGCTCTCACGTGCGGGGGGCTGGCGGATTCCTCGCTGGCGTGTGCTATGAGCCCCAGTTCTACATCGAACATGGCTGGTTTGCCTTCCAACACCCCGACCAAGCGCAATTCGACAGAGCACTTCCAAGTGTCCTCTTCTACAAGCTCGATGGCGACGATCGATGCTGTGACCTTGCGCTCAGCGAGGGCCGTCCAAGGGCTAACATCGATGCGGTCGAGCAGTTTCATCAATGGCTCGTGATCCGTAGCTTCGAGCTTCTGGTCAAGGATGACGAAGGAGCCGTCGTCGAAACGAATTTCTCGGAACTCAGGGAAGAGCCCCAGGTAGCCCTTGAAGTCGCCCGTAGTCAGCGCATTGATTGAGGAGGTGTCTCCATCGAGCAGTGCGTTAATGAGCTCGGCGCAACTTGCCTCCAAGCGCACTGCAACCTTCTCGCGCCAACTGTCACCATTCTCTGGGTTGATACCATCGCGCAGATCATCCGCCCACTCGGGCAAGAGATTCGGATGACCACGGATCACTCGCGCCGGACCGTCGAGTGTGACATCGAGATCGGTGATCACTCTTGGCGCAGGTGTCTGAGGTGCAGCGCTGGGGGAGGTGGCTTCTCCTTGGCCTTGTGTATCCAGCGGCGCTTTCTCGGCTTCTTCACCTCCACTGCAGGCGAATAATGTGATTAGCGATCCGGTCGCCGCGATAACTGCCAGGTGCTGTTTCATTGATAGTGATCTCATGGGCACCTGGGAGCTTAAGTCAGGCGCCTGGCTGTCACAAGTTGGGCTCGGGACTAAAAGGCAGACTCAGGTTGCCCCAACTCTCGGGCGTGCCGTAGCTATAGCGCCCATCGCCCAGGATGATCTGATCTCCGTCGCGCAGCACGAAGGGGTGCCGCGCGAAGAGCTTCCATGTCTTGTACTCGCGAGTTTCACGTATCTGGCTCAGCGCTGGGTCGTCCAGGTTACGGTCGAACCAGTGTGATATTTGGTCCTCTTCTGCAGCTTGAAGCAGGTCCACAGGCACGCGAAAAATAGTATTCGGGGTCGCCACAACAACTCTCGATCGCCAGGGGATTGCGGGCCTAGGATTGACCGTTGATTCCATCTCTATGTCGCCATTGAAGTGCCTCGTGATCACAGCCTGCCCCCGCTCGCGTGCTGCGCAGCTTGCAGCTTTTAGGCCAGAGAGGTACAGGGCAACGATCAGCAGTGACGCACGTGCCAGGCTCACGTTGGTGCCGCGCAGCCTACGCAGGACCGCGCTGAGAATCATCAATGTGGACCACAGCGCGATTGCGGGCAGGGGCACATGCCTAAACTGCATGCCGAGACCGCCCAAGCCCAAGAGGACAAACCACAAAACGTAGCCCCGCCTGCGGATCTCTCCGCCCCATAGGGTCGCACTCCCGAACAAGAGCCACATCCAAGGGTCAACAATGAAGGCCATGTCTCCACGAACCCAACGATCGTCAAAAGGCAGGAGGAAGCGCACGCCATAGGTGTTTAGCAGATCGAGGGCAATGTGCGAGAGATAACCAAGCGTGGATGCGAGAAGCAGCGAGCGCCAACAGGGCGCATCAGCACCACCTTTAGCACGCCGAATTCCAAAGGCGTAAACCAAGCCAGCCAGCAATGGGATCTGAACCAGAAAGGTGATCAGCGAGTGAGTCCAACCCCGCCGATAGAAGAGGGCGTCTGTCGAATCCCCGAAAACGTAGGCGAGCGCATCCACATCTGGTGCGTTTGCGGAAATTACAAGGGTTGCGGTGACTAGTGGACCAGGCCGAACCAAACGTGCACGTGCCATCGCGGCTCCGCACAAACTGTGGGCGATGTTGTCCACGGCGGCGTCTACTTCTCGAACTTGACGCAGTTAGCGCACTTGCAATCCGCCTCGAGCCAGTCTTCCGAGATGTCACCCTCCACCATCACATAGCCGAGTTCAGTCAGCTTGCGTTTGATGTCGTCGGATTCACCAACGGGGGCTTCGATCCAACTATTGCGCCGGCTCTCTTCAAGCCAACGAACCACGAGCCGGCGCAGTTTGGCGGTGCGCTCGGGGAATTCTTCGCTTAGGTCGTTTTGGCAGGCTTCGTCAATCTCGATGTCGAAGAGGGCAGCACCGTGCTTCCAATCGAGAGGGTCCATCGACCCCGTTTTTCTCGGTTTCAGACCAAAGAGGAGCATCCAATTGCCCGAAAGCACCGATGCGCTGAAGCCATTGGCCTGCAGTGCGAAGCGGGCCACGGGCTCATCCTCAGCCACGTCAAAGACGTTGCTACCGGGAAAGTCGACGTCCGAATGGCCTGATATGTCTAGCAAAGTGCGGCCCACATCGATCTGTTGTACGGGAGCTTGGCGCTGCGTGCCGGCGGGCAGGTCGTGGCCTTTGAAGATCATTGGAACGGCCAAGTTGGCGTGGGAAAGCCCGCGGTGCGTCCAACGATCAACGCCAGGTATGCGCAGGGTTTCACCGTGATCGGCTGTGAAAGCGATCGTTCCATTCCAGAAGCGCTCCAGCGACAGGAGCTCGGCTAAGCGCTGATCAACATAACTCACTTCGCCCATGTAGGCCGACTCCGTATAGACAGGATCAGCGATGCCCTTATCCCAGTCGGGAGCCAGGGAATAGTCGGCAACCGGGGAGGCGCCGTCACGCCCCTTTAGGTGCTCAGGGTAGTAGAGATTCAGGAGCTCTTCGGGCGGGTCGTAAGGACTGTGTGCGTCGTAGATGTGCAGCCAAACGAACAGCGGCCGGCCTTCGTAGTCCGCAAGCCACTTGTGCACTTGCGCAAGTGTCTCTGATGAATCTCGTGCTGAGCGATATCCAGGATTTGAATAGCGATCGAAGCCTTGGCCAAGGCCTGAGAACTGTGAACATACCGGAGCTGCACTGACCGCCGCCAAGGTTGCATAGCCCAAATCAGCAAAGCACTCGGCGAGGGTTGGGGCAACTTCCGCCAACCGTTTTGCGTTGGCGACGATGCCCGTATCGCGCGGACTGAGCCCGGTGAACAGCGCGACGTGCGACGGCGTGGTGTTGTTAATGCTCGAGGTGGCGTTCAGAAAGCTGACGCCCGCGGCCGCGAGCTTGTCGAGCATGTCCGTTTGCAGTCCTTCTTTTTTGCCGAGGAAGCCGAGGTGGTCCGAACGGTGGGTGTCGGAGCTAATCAGCAAAACGGTGGGCGGTCGCTCTCGCCGAACTACTAATTGAGGGCGCCCTAGCACAGCTAGACGTTTGGAGCCGTCGGGCGAGAGCAGCTCGAAACGAGCGGTTACCTTCTTTCCTTGCCACTTGGCGAGGCCGATACTCTCGTGACTCCAAGCAGGAACTGTCTTGTCGTCTCCAATGAATTTGTAGCGGTGGGCCTCGACATCCGCGCCGTCAATTTCCAAGCTGACTAGCAGCTTCGTGGGTGCTCCGCTCCGCATGATGCTGCGCGGCATTGAGAAGGAGAAAGCGAGCTCTTGTTCCGGAGACTCAACTTCGAAGCTGGTCATCGTTCCTGCAGAGTCTGAAATGCAGGTGCCTTGTCGCGAGTCAGATCCAATCTCGATCAAGGCCAACGCGCCGAAAGCCTCAGCGGGCAGGTAGCCACCAAGTGCCACATCTTCTAAGGAGAGGCTCTCGAGAACAAAGGGCAGTTTGCCGGGCGGAAGATAGAGCTTGATTGTGTCGCAACGAAGTTCTGAACCAAGCACCGCAGGAAATGTCATTTTCAATTTCTGGAACGACTTGGCCTTGACGATCGGAAGGACAGCGGTGCTTAGAACCACTCCGTCTTTTAGGAGCTCGGCACGGATCGAATAGCCTTGGTTCCGGACAACGCAGTTGAAGCTGATTTGCGGAGTGTCGCGCAGTGTGAGCGCAATGGGAATCTCAACAATTGCTCCCTGTGTGCGTGTGATTACGAGCACCGAATTGCCCTCGAGAATCACGGATCGGGCTTTTGTTTCGTGCAGCTTCCAGCCATCGATCGCTCCATCATCACCAAGCTTCAACCAGGAGGCAGCATCGAATTCCGTAGGCGCTTCGATTTCCAAATCGCCCAGCGGAGTCAAATCGAGACGAACCAGGGCGTCCCCGTCGTACGGAACGAATTCCTGAGCCGCCTGAGATTCCTCTGCTGCCTGTTCGGAACAGCCAGCTAGCAGGGGAAGCGAGAGGAATAGCCCGGAGGCAATGAGCAGCGAAGGTGCGGTGGTGGAGAAGTGCATGCCGAGAACTGTAATCGGCAGGGCGCTTGCGGTCTTTACTTCACTTCGGCTTTTGCGCCAGAGTCGCCATTGTGTCGGGTATGTAACGTGCTACAGGTCGATTCGGCTCGGCATCTTCATACATTCCAATTAGGTGAAATCCGGCCTTAAGCTGCCCGCCGATCTGGTCTTGCCAAGAATGGCTGTGTTCGAGGGTTTGGTATTCCTCGCGGGCCCGTTCTAACTCTTCCGGCGGCAAGCTCCCCAAGTCCGAGTAGGGCAAAGGGAAGCGCACCACGATTTCGCCACGATCTTCGGCGAACTGATCGAAAATGTAGCTATCAGGATTCATGAATCCGGCGAGCAAGTGCCCGCCCGGCTTCAGTATTCGGAAGGCCTCGCGCCAAACCGGCAAGACTTCCGGCGTAAAGCAATTGGAGACCGGGTGAAAGACGAGGTCGAAAGAGCCGTCAGGGAAGGCACTCAGGTCGTGCATGAAGCCCTGGACCGTCTTCAGATCAAGCTCGTGTTCTTCGGCGACGACGGCATCGTTCGCCAGCTGTTGGGGCGATGCATCAAATACGACAACTTGTGCGCCAGCTGCGGCCATGATCGGACCTTGCTGGCCGCCGCCGGAAGCCAGGGCCAGCACACGCTTCTTCGCCAAATCGCCAAACCACTCGTGCGGCACCTCCTTGCTTGAGGTCAGCACGATGCTCCAATCGCCCCGTTGCGCCGCGAGCACTTGTTCAGCTGTGACGGGCCGCGTCCAGATGTCACCGTCCAGAACACGTTGGTCCCAGCCGTCTCGATTGATCTCGTATATGTCCATGGAGGTCGATTGTCGAACTCAGTCCGCAGGGACGAGCCGTGGCTGACCACGTAGTTCTGGATGGTTATGGGAAGGCGCTGAATCGAAGGCCCATTCTCCAATGCGTTCATCCAAGTGCAAGAGTAGGACAGTGTCCATGTCTGCTTCGTGACGGTCTGCGGGGGAGAAACTCTTGCTTGTATAGCGTGCCACCTTAGAGAGGCGCACCTCGTCAATACGCCCATCAAAGTAAGAGTTGCCGGCGCCCTTACCGTCCGTGTCCGCGCCGACAAGCAGAGGAATTCTAAGCATCGTTCGCTTTCCGCTCGCGGCAGTTTCATCCATTAGTTTGCCGTCGAGGTACAGGCGTAAGGCTTGGCCGTCGAAGACGCCCGCGATGTGGTACCAACGTCCGGTTTCCAGAACCAAGTCGGGAACATTGACGGCGGCGTACGCGCCGTTCAGATGCACGAAGAAACTCGCTTGACCGCGATCGAGGAAGAACCCGTATTCGCCGTTCTCGGTCTTGTTGAGTAGTCCGACCCGCTCGGCGAAGCTATCTGCATTGAAGCGGCACTCAAGAGTGAGCGGCCCATCCGGGAGGGCCAAGTCTTCATCGTTGACGGCCAAGCAATCGTCCTTCCCGTCAAAGGCAAAGGCGAGCTCTTCCTTTGGTGCCATTGGCGTGGGGAAGGTGTCCAGACTGGTTGGAACTCTCACCGTGCGCAGTGGCATGCTGACGCGATGAGTCTCTTCCAAGTACTCAAATTGCAATTCAGCGGCGAGGGACTGGAATCCTGGATCTACAGTTCCTGAGTTGCGGAGAGCTCTGAAGTCAAAACTGCGCGCCTCACCTGGAGGAATCAGGGAGTGATGATGATCGGGCGTTACCTGCCAGCGAATATCTGCCGACCCCAAGTTGAGGGTGATTTCGAGTGCTCGCTCCAGAGGATTGTGAATCTGAATACTGACTTGCTCGTCAACAGGTTGGCCGAACTCGAGTCGTGGGTACTTCAAGAACTCCGGATGCACATCGTTGGCGATACGCCGGGCATCAGCAGCGACGTCCGCCGTGATCATACGCGGGTCAATGACTGCACCGACAGGAAAGGTCGCTACCGCGATCTTCCCATCACGAACCGTGACAAGGTTCCAATGGTGCAAATAGCCCGCTTCTGCGGCAATTCCTGGTTGGCTGCCGCCTACGGTTGCCAACGTGAAGTACTCGATCCCATCGCGAACTCCGTCGTAAACCATGTGGTGAATGTGGCCGGCGAAGACGGCGGTTACATTGCCCGCCGTTGCCAAGCGCTGGTGTACTTGTTCCCAATCGTCGCCATACTGGCCTCCGTGCCAGCGCGGGTGATGTAGGAAGACGAAGACGTGGCGTGCGTCCTTCGTGCGTTCCAGTGTCTTGTCGAGGAAGGCGAGTTGCGCCGGACTCATGCGTTGCTCGGCGGGTTTGTGGAAGTCCTTCTTCCCGGTCGTCGGATTGCCTTCGTCTGTGTAGAGCACGACGAACCAACAATCCTTGTGGCGGAAGGCATACCAAAGCGGACCGAAGTGCCGCTCGTAATTAGCATCGTGCTCCGTTTCCGGACGGCCTTCACCACGCCAGTAGACGTCGTGATTGCCGGCTACGGGATACCACGGGGAAGTCAGCTTTTGCATGATGCCCGTGAACTCGTCCGCTTGCTTTTGCCAGCCTTCGGTCTGGTTGTAGCCTTGAACTAAGTCTCCAACCGTCATAACCAAGTCGGGGTCAATCAGATTCACGTCCTCGACGGCTTGAGCGAGAATCTTCACTCCATCAGATGGGCCGCCAGTGCGGTCGCCAAAGACCGCGAATATGAAACTGTCGTCCTCTTCCGCTAGTGGCAACTTTACCGGGCTCTCGCGATCGGTGGTGAATCGTTCCTTCGCACTCGGATCCTCCTGGATTGCGAATATCGGTGCTCCGAGGAGAAGGAAGAGGCAGAGAGTGAGGAGTCTCATGACGTGATCGGCTAGGACGTGTTCTTGGCGGCAAAGAGGGTTGATTGCCGTTCTTGGTTTTTCGACTCATGAAGCAGCAAACGTTCTTTCAGAGGCAGGCCGCCTGCAAAACCCGTCAAGCGGCCGTTTGAGCCAATGACGCGATGACAGGGGACCACGATCGGAATCGGGTTGCGTCCATTGGCCATGCCAACTGCACGCGAGGCGCTCGGATTACCGATTCTCTTCGCCAACTCACCATACGAGATCGTCTCACCGAAGGGGATATGGCACAGTTCAATCCACACGCTTTTCATAAAGTCCGTGCCTTGAGCGTCGAGGAGCAAGTCGAATTTGGTGAGATCGCCGGCGAAATAACTTTCAAGTTGTGCGATGGCTTCGTGGGTGCCCGATCCACCGGCGATCCAATTGTCATCTAGCTGGTGAGCTTCATTTTCGCGTTCGAAGCGAATCTCACGCAGGCCAAGTTCGCTTGCCACAAGCAGAAGTTCCCCGATTGGGCTCGCATAAGTCTCGTAGTGCATTTTCATATTCGATCCGCCATTCCTTTCCAGAGCCACATCGCGGCATAAGCGCGCCATGGCCGCCAAGCTGCTGAGCGATTTTCTAAGTCTCTCGTCGAGAGAGGTTTCGTGTCTTTCGACAGGGCCTTGCGTAACACCAAGTCGCCCGCTGGGAACGCATCGGGATTGCGCAGGCCGCGCATCAAGATGTACTCGGCAGTCCAGGGCCCGACACCGGCGATTTCTAACAGCCTCGCCCGTGTTTGTTCCGGATCCGCGCCGCAATCCAAGTCGAGCCAGCCAGTCACAACAGCCTGGGCTAGACCTTTCAGAGCCGTGATGCGCGCACGGGGCACCCCGAGGCTAGATAGGTCTGCGTTGACAACTTGCTCCGGAGTTGGAAAGAGGTGTGCGAGTCCACTATCAGTGAATTCAACGCTATCTCCGCATAGTGTTGCAAGGCGGCTGAGAAGCGTCGTCGCTCCCTTTAGACTGACTTGTTGGCCAAGGATCGCCCTCAATGCCAACTCGAAACCGTCCCAGGCACCGACAACGCGCAGTCCTGGATACTTTGCGATTAGAGGCGCTAGTTCCCGCGCGCCCGCCAAGTCGTCCGCAATCTGGAGCGGATCAGCACGCAAGTCAAACAGGCCCCTTACGCGCTCTAGTAGGCCAGTCATGCCGCGCGACACTGGAAGGTCGAGGGCGACTATCAGCGCGTTTGACTGCGCAGCATTGGAAACTGTGATGCGACCGCTTGCGCCTTCTTGCCTAACCGTGCGTTGATAAGTGCCATTGACAACCCGCTCCACGCCCGCGATAGACCGTACCTGGAGGTGCGCCAAAATGGCTTCCCAGGCGAGCGGCGGACGGTAGGGGATACGCAAGCGAATCGTGCACTCGCCAGGCACACTACGCACTCCAGCTCGTTTTCGTAACTCAGCGGGCGTGTGCTCAAAGCGCGTACGCATCTCCGCGTTGAAGCTGCGAATACTGCCATAACCCGCAGCAAAGGCTACATCCGTCATCTTCATCCCGGTTTGTTCGAGCAAGCGGCGAGCTCCATGCGCGCGCAGTGTCTGTGCGAACTCGAGCGGAGATGCACCCAGTTCTTCACGGAACAAACGTGACAAGTGCCGTGATGTGATCCCGAGCTGTTCACTCAAGTCCTTAACACTTCCAAGGTTCAACGCCCCGTCGTTAATCTTGCGTATGGCGCGACTGATTAGCGCCGAACTCCCGAGCCAATCCGACGACCCTGGCGCTGAATCCGGCCTGCAACGCAAACACGCTCGAAATCCAGCGACCTCCGCGGCGGCCGCTGTCGGTACGAAATCGACGTTCTTACGCTTCGGTTTGGGCGCAGGGCAAATCGGTCGGCAATAGATTCCTGTGGTCTTGACCGTCGCGAAGAAGCGCCCGTCAAAGCGCCCGTCGCGGCTGACAAGGGCTCGGTAGCAGGTATCGGGATCGGTGGATTGCACGGGGCTCAATGTACGCCGCATCTCGCAGCGAACTGGCAGGAATCGGACATGGGCCCGGAAAAGTGCCCATGCCACGTCAAACCTGCGGTTAGGATCCGCGCTGCATGAGCAAACAGCGCAATCTGAACCTAGCCCTTCTTGTGGCACTCGTGCCCTTCGCTTGGCTCGTCTCTCGCTTTTGGTGGACTTGCGATGATGCGCTGATTTCCTTTCGCTACGCAGAACACTTGGCAGGTGGAACGGGGCTGATATTCAATCCGGGTGAGTCACCGCCGGTGGAAGGATTCAGCAACTTGCTTTGGATCCTATTGCTCGCCCCATATCAGTGGATGGGATTTGGCTTGCCGAGTGCAGCTAACGTCATCTCCACAGCGTGCGGATTCGGGCTTATCAGTCTGGTGGTTCGCTATGTCCAGCTTCGATTCGAAGCAAAGATGCCCGTGGCACTTGCTGCGGGCTTGTTCCTCGCTTGCTTACCTCCGTTTGTTATTTGGTCAACCAGCGGACTGGAGACCATGCCCTTTGCTCTGGCAGTCTTCGCGACCTTCTCTGCCTTGACGATCGATCCGGAAAAGCCGCGGCCCTATCTCGCTGGTGTCTTTGCAATTGCCGCCGCCTTGTTGCGCGCCGACGGCGCCCTCTGGTGTGGATTTGCTTTCCTAGCCGTTTTGCCGTTTTGGTCGCGCGCCAGATTTCGCGCTGTTCTGATTACTGGGGTCTTGCTGACCCTTGCGGTTGCCTTGCACTTTCTTTGGCGACACAGCTACTTTGGTGAGTGGCTGCCGAATACGGCGAAGATCAAAGCGGGATACACATCCCTGCGCGGCGAACGGGGTCTCCGATACTTGGCGTCATTTCTCTTGGCGGTGCCGTCGATCGCCTTGGTTCTCGTGCTTGCGCCGATCGCAACTCGTTCCTGCAAGAGAGCTGTACCGTCGGCACTCATTTTTGTCGTGGCGAGCTTTGGCTACGCCATCTACGTCGGTGGCGACTTCATGACCATGGGACGTTTTGTCGTCCCATGTTTGCCTTTCGTAGCATTGCTCTTCGCGCTCATCTGCCAGCGATTGGGAGGGAAGGTCCTATCGGGCGTGTTTACCGTTAGCGTCTTAGGACTGGGCCTAATCGCTTGTTTTGACCGCTTACCTGTCAGCGCTGCGCTGCGCCAAGAGGTCCACTTTCGCTGGAATGGTCCGCAGGCTCGTTCCGAGATCGAACAGTGGCGCTTCATGGACACACAGTCACGTCTGTGGTCGGATTTGGGACGTGCCCTGGCGCTGCACACGCAAGCAGGTGAATCGCTTATCCGCGGCAACATTGGCGCGACTGGTTTCTACTCCGAGCTCGTTCTGTTAGATCAGAACGGCCTCGTTATTCCGAAGGTTGCAGAGTCCTCCGAGCCGCTGAAGAAAGCGTCACCCGGACACGACAGACGCGTGGAGCCATCTTTTTTCTTTGATCGCAACCCGACCTACTTTGCCGCAATGCTCTTGCCGCAGAGGGCGCCCCTGCCAAGTGGAGTTCCGCCCAGTGCGATTCCGCTCCTGCGTTCCGGACGGCTAACCCAGGAGCGTTATCCGCTTCTGGAGAAGGATGGGTTTCCCCTTGGCAGTGAACTTAGACTCCTGCGCTTCAATTATTGAGGACTGTTCCATGGCTTGGATAGAAACAAAGGGCATGGACGATGCCAGCGGTGAACTCGCCGAGTTGTACGGCAAGGCTTGCGATCCCACGACCGGCGAGCTCGACAACATTATGGCGATTCACTCAGCGCACCCCGCCGGGCTTGCAGCTCACTTGGCGCTTTACACTGCGGTGATGCGTGGGACGTCGAGTCTGCGCAAGGCAGAGCGCGAGATGATCGCCTTGGTGGTCAGCCTCCGTAACGGCTGTCATTACTGAGTTGGCCATCACCGGCGCGGTCTGCGCCGGCTCTTGAAGGACGATGAGTTGCTTGCGGCGATCGAAGCAGACTTTCTGTCGGCTGATCTGGACGATCGGCGCCTCGAAATGTTGCGCTATGCGCTAAAGCTGACGGAAACACCAGCGGCGATGATTCGTGCGGACGTGGAACGTCTGTCCGCGGTCGGTTTCAGCGATGTGGACGTCTTGCACATCGCCGAAGTGACTGCTTACTACGCCTACGTCAATCGAATCGCTGATGGCTTGGGCGTCGAACTCGAACAGGAATGAGCGTGTGCGCCACGGAATGTGCCGCCGGCGGTTGCAGGAACGTGAACAGCCCAGCAGGATGACCCCGTGAGATTCACCACCCTTTCTATCGGGCGCTCTGCGCTTCTAATTGGCCTATTCGCGAGCTGTTCTCCAGAGGAGAGCGTTCAGCCGGATGAAACCTTACAGTCTGAGATGGCTGGGCCTGCAAGCAGCGGATCACTACGCGGGAACGCACCCGCTACGGCGATTGGCGGCGGTGTGAAGGACTTGCTGCTTCGCACTCGGCGAGAACGCCGAGTTGACGGCAAGCCTGAGTGGCTGTTTGGCGGCGACTTAGATGGCGATGGCGAACCCGAAGTGGTCGCGGCGACGCATTCGCCCGGTGCCTTGTTGATTTGGCGCGACCCCCTTGGAGATACGGAGATCGTGGTTGTGGGGGATTATCCCTTGCGCCCGGCCATGTTTGGAACTGGAAGCGATGCACGCCTAGCGGTCGCCACGCGCGCGGATAGTTCTCTCACTGCCCTTGATCTGTCAAAACCGGGGGAGCCGCAGGAGCTCTTCAACGTGAAGCTCCCTGACTCACCGATGGTGCTTACAACGGGAGTCCTTGACGAGGTGCGCGGGGAGGAGATCTTCGTTGTGACTAAGAAGGGCCTCTTGGTGCGCGTCAATGCTAGTGGCGTCTTATCGGTCCAGCAGCTGGGGGAGTCCGTCCCTCGTTGCATTGCCGTCATGCACCCGGAAGCTGGCCTAGTGGTTGGCTTTCAGAGTAGCGACACGTTGGAAGTTTATCGGGCCGTGCCTGGTCAAGATGAGCTAGAGCACCAGCTGAGCTTTCCACTGGCGGGGACGGCGCGCGACTTGCTCACAATGGACGTGAACCGCGATGGCGACCGAGAATTGCTTCTAGTCGAAGGTGATCAAAGTGGTTGGGTCTTTGGCACCAGTGGGGTTGATCTTTTTGGCGTGGACAGCAAGCCGCTTTTCTTCAAAACCTCCTATGTTCCTTTGCGCCTTCTGGAGATGCAGCACGAAGCCAGCGCCCGCTGGACGGTGTTGGCCGCCTCGAGCGTGGCTACTGAGATTTGGGATTGGAACGGAACGCGTCCCCAGCGCAAGCTCTTCACTTACGCGGGCCAAACGCCGCGCGACCTTCTCTTGCGTGACATCGAGGGCGACGGCCTCGAAGACTTCTGGGTGGCAAACCGCGACGCGCACGGAATTAGTCTTTTGCGCAACGACGCTGATGGCCCCATTCAGCCAATAAAGCTCAAGATCGGCGCTTTTCCTAATGATATTGCCAGCGGCGACTTGGATGGCGATGGACTCGATGAGCTGTTTGTGGTCAACGCCAAGGACAACGACATCTCAGTCTTGTTGCGTAAAGAAGGCGAGCTCGCACGGATGTTCGATGTGGCCACGGGACCCTCGCCACGTGCGGTGCTCGCGACGGATGTCGACTTAGATGGCAACGTAGACTTGATGTGGTGCGAAAAGAAGACGTCCGGCACGCGTCTCAACATTCGACTTGGAGACGGAGAGCGCCGGCTGCGGGCTGCCAAAGATTTTGAGAGCATTGCCCTCGGTGTTGGTGTGCGCGACTTCGTGGTGGAGAACTTCAATGGCGAGGGTAGAAGCATGGTGGTCGCTGCGGATCAGGACGCGCGGATGTTGCTCTGGACCTACGTGACCGGTGATAGCGACGGACTTGCTCACACAGAAGTCGGGCAGCTAACCTTGGACGGTCCACCGCGCTCGATAGCAACCATGCACCGAGACCAAACAGCTCTGGGAATTGCCGTCACGATGCAAACATCTTCGGACCGTTCCCTAGTGCAGATCTTCACCATGTCAAAGCTCGACGGTGGCGGCATCGAATGGAAAAAGCGCGGGGAAGCAGTGCTTTCTGGAGCAGCGATCGATCTGGCTTCAGGCGACATCGATGGTGACGGATTCGACGACTTGGCTTACTTGGCGGCAGACCACGAAGGAGCGGTTCATGGCCGCATGGAGCCGCTAATCGTGAAAGGCGGGACTCCCAAATCTATCGGTTCGTTCAAAACAGACCTGCGCCCGATGCGCGTGTTGATGGAGGATCTGAGCGGCGATGGCTTGGCGGATATTTTCGTCGCCAACCTGGATAGTCACAACGTCAACAGTTGGTTGACGGTTCCCGGCGGTCAGGGCAAGTGGAAGTTTCGCCGGCTGGATGACATCGGTGCCGGCGTCGGCTGTATCGCTTTGGTCGCTTCCGACTTGGACGGGGACGGCGATCAAGACTTGGTCGTGGTGGACTCCGCCAACGACGGAGTCAGCTTGATCTTCAACGAGACCTACTAGAGTTTCGAGAGCATCATTACGAGCGCCGGCCCAATCCGTAGCGATCCGCCTGCGTGGTTTGGGCCGTCCATTTCACCCATGGTGCTTAGGTAGCCATACTCGCGCTTGTACCTGGTGACAGAGCTGCGCAAGACGGCGGTGAACCAAGCGCGGATCTGTTCGTCTTCAAGGCCAAGGCCCGAACCGTATACGAAGGATAGACCTTCGAGCAAGTTGGTAGGGGTACCAGGCAAATCGCCAACCTGAAGATCGACGGCGGGTTGGTACTTGTAGTAAGTGACGTCGCCCCAAGCACCGTTTCCATATTGCTGTCCGCGCAAATGCGAGTGCACGGCTTCTAGCAAGATGGCGCCGAGCTCGGGTTGGATGTCCGGGCGCAGTTCACGGTAGTCGAGCAAGAGCTTCCAGCAGCGAACTTGGTCCGCGGCCATGCTTCCGCCGTAGTGCATGGCTTGTGGCCAGATAACACGGAACAAGTCCCAGCCGCTATCGACCACACGACGGAAGAGGGGCTCGTCGGGATAGGCTGTTGCCATCACTACGGCGCGGGCAGCGTAGTGGCCGAAATTATCGTCCAAACCGGGATCGATCTTTCTCCACGTACCCGACCAGTAATTTGTGTAGAGCATGGTTGCCACCGCGTCGCGCGCGACCTGCAAAAGGCGCTCGTCGCCGTTCATCTTGGCCAAGCGCGTTATTTGCGCGATTGCGTCGAAGCGTCGGATGGGGCGCGTTTCGTTGCTCGATGCGCCATCATTAGGGCGGTATAGAGCCGCGACATTACCATCGGGCAGCACACCGGTGGCGAGCGCGGACTCGACCATGCGTTCCGCGGCGGCCAGCGTTTTCTCGCGGTACTTCTCGGGACCGCTTTCGGCAACGTTGAGCAGGAAGCGCAAGTCCAAGTGAATGTACTGGAAGCGATCGTTAAGCGGTACGTCCTCGACGGCATTCCACTTGCGCGGAAGTCCCGTGTCTGGGTGGATCAAGAGTTCAAGGTAGTCCTCGATGAAACGCTCGACCGCTGCGACCCACTTCGGGTCGGGTTCAGCGGCGACGAGATCGAAAAGAATGTCGATGAGCGGGTGGAACGCGCCCGGTTGCTTGACGAGAATTTCGCCGGTGACCGCATCGAAGTAGGTGACCACGAGCCCAGTCTTGCGCGGCCCGAAATTGTCCAATCCGCGCTCTAGCCAAGGATCGAGAGCTTCGTGTAGTCGCTCGAGGATTTCCGCGCGTAGCGCTTCCTCGCTGGGGCAGGGTAGTGGCACTAGAAACTCAATGTCGGTCCAAGCGGCGGACTTGCCCGGCGCCGCAGTGAGTTCGATTGACATGCGCGGCATCGGCGCAGATCCAAGCTGCGCAGCGATGTCGGCGCCTGTCCATTCAAAGGAAGTTACCTCTGACTTCTCGCCAACCTCAAGTTGTGCTGAACGCCCCTTACCATCGATCACGTGCAGGATTCCGAGCCCGCGTACTCGACCTCGAATAATGATCCCATCTGTCATCGGCGCAAACCCAGGAATGGGCTGATGGGCGACCGCCTCGCTCTCGGTGAAAATCCAGGTCGATCCAAGACTCTTGTGTAACTTGCTTGGCTTGCCGCGTTGCAACCACCACGGGATACCACCGGGGACCAGACCCTCCTTCTGGGGGATGGTGAAGTCGCCGTTGCGCAACATCGGGAAGAGCAGCGTCGGTTCGCTAGCGCTCGCTTCCTGGGGCAAGGGCTTGGGAAGGGGTAGTGCGCTGGCTAGGAAAAGCGTGAGGGAGGCGGCGATGATGTTCATTGCCTTCATTTTGCTGCAAGCGCCTTCAGAAGTGCACCATTTTGGCCAGATCCCCAGGAATCGGCGGGACCCATGGGACGATGAGGGAAGCGGTCGGATCTATGCAGACAAGCTCAATGCAATCGAACGAAGAGGAGGGCTATCGATACGTATTGCCCGAACGTCAGGGCGTCTTGGGGCGCTTTCTAAAGAGCCGCTGCACAATTGAGGCTACGCCTAATCGCTTGCGGGTCTCGGAAAGCGTCGGACCATTCATCAAGCACGTCGATCACGCATGGTCACAGCAGGCAATCTTTTCCGTGCACGCCCGCGCCCGCGACAATCAAAGCGGCGATAGCCCTCACGGGGTTCTGGTCGAGTGTGACAACAAGACTTACTGGGTGGCCATTGGCTACCCGGCTAAGAAGTTGGAGGAGCTCGTCAAGAACCTCGAAGCTGCACAGCTTGAGTGGGATGGCAAGATCCATGAGAACGATGAGAACTCTGCCCTTTGGCCGCAGACCAAGGCGCGGCCGTACTATTCGGAAGAACCGAAGGGGTCCCTCGATGAGTTGAAAGCGAGAATTAGCATTCAGGAAACAGACTCCGGCTTGCACATAGAAGTGCCCGCGGCTGGCCTCAGGAAAGGCAGCCACGGGTTGATCCTATTTGCATCTGTGTTCGGGGGGATTACCTCGATTGCATTGGTGGGGGTTTTGGTTGGTGCTCTGCAGGCGAGCTCGATGAACGGTATTTGGGAGGCACTGCCGGTGCTTTCCATGTTTGGCTTGGCTTCGACTGGAATGATGCTCGC
>JBLIOI010000077.1:0-23562 GCA_047639675.1 Planctomycetota bacterium
GAGCGTTCTGGCAGGCGCTCTCCGGGTCGCGGAACCAATGTTGGTAGTAAGTGGTGGAGCCACAGGGCTGAGCACTCGATCCGAAAGGGGCACCTTGAAAGTCGGAGACTACTGCGTTGCCGCTCCCATCCATGAAGAACACGGTTCCGCGTTGTTGCGGAGCAACGCAAAAGAGGCCAGATGCATTCGGCACACTCCCGTTGCCGTTCGGATAGTTCAGAGGAGTCGCGCCCTGAATAATGATTCCCGGCCGGTTGAAGGCTCCGTCGCTAATCACGAGGTTGAAGGTGTCGTTTCCGACCTCCGGGGAGCCGCTGGCTTGAAGTTTCGCTCCGCGCTGATTGGGATTCGTATTGGGGCAGCCCTGGCCGAATGCACCGATAGCCCCACACGGGCAAAGCCCTTGCGTGCCATCGCCAAAGCAGTAGGCGGTAGTGGCAGGTTGGATCGGGCAGAACGTATAAGTGACTTCAATGGACGCACTCTCGAGCGTCATGTTGGACCACTGGGACAACGGACCGAAGAGACCCAGGCACGAAGAGCTGCTGTAGTTAAATGTGATCGACTCCTGCGGGAGGCCAAGGGGGTTTATCCATGGCGAGAGTTGCGAAATGCCGGAAACGTGAACAGGGGGGCTAGCTTGTTCTTGATCCCAGGTGAAGAGCGCATGGTCACTTGGAGGGGAGCTTGTTCCACACGTTCCTGGCACATAGGGGCCACAGTCATCAATCCCGTCGTTGGCTCCCAGTACTTGAAGGTCCTCGAAATGCGTACTTGCAGACATGACCCCCAAACCCGGAAGGGGGGAGGCGGCCTCGAATGTGGAGAACGCATTGACAGTGAAAATTGCCTGTGAACCGCAGCTGCCGAAGGTCTGATCGCCGCAAGCCTGACCTGCGGAGCGGACGGAAATGACAATGTCGACGCCGACTAATTGGCCAAACAGCGGGTTGAACTTTGGAACAAGGACGGCTTCGGGTGCGCCCCCTCCGCCACAGTCATCTGCAAATCGCAGACTGTCACAATCACTCGGGAAGCAAGCGCTTACCGTATAGGTCTGGGGCCCCGGGCAAGAGGATGAATCGAGGGTGATTGTTGAAGCGCCGTGTGCTTGGCTTCCCAAGGCGAAGGCGAAAAGAAGGCTCGCCCCGACTGCACCTTTCCGCGCTGCCTGCCTATCTGCGACGTGATTGCCTTCATTCCTTGTGAGTCTAATTGCGTCCATCGATTCAACTCCTTGGTAACCCTTCGGGTGTGTTTTCGTTCTTCGCGACCCTAGAGACGTTGACTGTGCGTCACTCCTCATGAATTGGGTCCGAATGTTGCGTTCCATAACCAAGAGCGCAGACGCTGTTCGACACGGACACAAAATACCACTTTTCTCAGACCTGCGTGGCGAGTCTTCAGTGAGTGCTGCCTGACGAAGCGCAACAGTGCGTTGGCGGGCTTACGCTCACTCGCCCGGCGGGGGGAAAACGAACTCCCCGTCGCCTGTCGAAGCGCCCTGGCCTGCTCCGGTATAACCCAACGCTTCGAGAGCGGAGGTCTGGTCGCTCGCGGCGCTCGCTTCGACCAAGTCCGACGGTTTGCGACGATCAAGCAGCGTCCGGTAGTACCCTTGGAAGTTGCGCAGAGCCAGAGCCGCACGCGGATCCTCAAAGCTCTCGGAGTGATGTTCGGACTCCTCCAGTGAGAAGCTCTCTACATCAATCCAATGCAGGATCTCTCGATCGCGCACCATGTCGGATTGTTTTTGAAAGGCCAAGGTCAACTCGGGCGAAAGCTCTTCTTGCAAGGTGGCCCAGCTGCGTTCGCGGGTGATCTTGATCGAGCCCTGGCGATAACTCTCAAGAAGAGTCAGTCGCATGACTCTCACGTCCACTTTGGTTTGACCGGGAACCTTCACGCGCCCAAAGGTATTGCGTACGAGGCGACTGAAGACTGCGCGGTCGGATCCCTTGTCTTCTCCCTTGAGTAGGTCAGCGAAACTCGAGGAAACCAGGCCCGGGGGAGCGTCGATATCGAGCAGTTCGAGCACCGTAGGCATGATGTCGATGGTGGAGACAAGCCCCTCCCTGCGTTCTCCCGCCGGTAGCTTGCCCGGGAATCGCAGGACCATCGGGACCTGTACCAGTTCTTCGAAGAGCGTCGAGCGGTGACCTAGCCCGCCGTGTTCAAAGAACTCATCACCGTGATCGGAAGTGACGACGACCAAGGTGTCGTCCGCAATGCCCAGCTCTTCAAGCTTGTCGAAGATGCGACCCAATTGGGCGTCCGTCCAAGCGATCTCACCAGCGTATTGCGTGCGGATGTGTTCAAGCTGCCGATCCGAAGCCACACGCACACGACGGCGTTGCCAATTCTTATCACGTACGCTAATCGCCGGGTTGTCGAGAAAGTTATCGAGGGGTTCGGTGCCCGCATACTCCGGATCAAAGAGCGTGTCGTAGGGCGCCGGCGCGACGTAGTCGTAGTGCGGATCGAAGTAGTGCGCAAAGACAAAGATCGGAGAGTCGCCGCAAACGGCTTCTTCAAGTTGCGCGAGCACGGCGTCGGTAACCTCCGCCCCGCAAATCGCAGTGCGAGCGACTTGGCGAGTCTCACCGTCGACGCGTTTCTCGGCGCGCGTCGCCTGTTCGATGGCTGCTTCATCGCCATCTGTCAGAGCGATCTCCAAACGATTGCGAGCGTTCTGCAACCGCTCATTGGCCTCGATAACTTCCTGGCTGTAGCACGCCTCATAACGATCAAAGCCACGACCGAAGCCGTAGAGCGGATCTAAATACGGACCAGAGAAGAAGCCCGCAGTGTGGTAGCCCGCATCGTGCAAAATCTCAGGAAGAGGCGTGAGCTTCGAACTCGGCCGTTGGTGATCCAAATCAACCGCATGCACCAATTCCGACTGCCCAAGCATCATGGAAACGTGCGCCGGAAGCGTCCAAGCGCTGCTCGAATAAGCATCCTCCAAAACGACCCCGCCCGCCGCGAGCGCCTCAAGCCGCGGCGTATTGCTAGTCCCCGGCGCGCGCACGCTTTCATAGCCGTAAAGGCTAAGCATGTCCCGCCGCGTGCTATCGAGCGAGATGAAGAGGACGTGCGGACCCTTGGGAGCCTCGCAACCGCAACTTGTGTTGAGGAGGGTGAGGGCGAGGAGGACTAGGGGGATACGAGGCATGTGGGCGAGTTAGGAACGGTTAGCGCTTGACTGATACTAAGGGACGTCGGGGCGTGACACTTGTGAAAACCGATGCAGCCTCGAAGACCCTCACCAACTCATCCGCAGCGTCCGCCCCACATGCTCCCTAACCACCTTCGGAACACCCAACTCCTCGGCTCTCTCCGGCCACTTCGCGAAGGCCTTCAGCACCTCCTCAAGAATCAGTTTCTCCCTGCCTCGCGGCAGTCCGGCGTAGTTTGCCAGGTGTTTGAGGTCCTCTTTGGTGAAGTCGTTGGTCTTGCCATTGATGCTTAGTTGGTGGTTCCGGGTGAAGTCGCTGCCTTCGGCGTGGCAGAGGTCGTAGGCGGGGGCTAGATCCCAGGTTCCGTCACGATGCATCATGAAGGCGAAGTTTTTGACGTGATCGTCTTGGTTGCAACCGACGAGGTTGAACACAACGCGGCGGAATTGCTCTTCGGTGGCTGACTGGGACATGTGCAGCTGCTTCATGGTCATGAAGAGTTGCTCGTAGGAGTAGTGGCCGCTCTCGAAGTAATCGAAGTGAGCGATAGCTCCGAAGGTTTGCATGAACTTCTTGCCGCCGTCTTGGTCGCGATCAAAGCGTTTGGTCATGAAGTGGCTTCGACCATTCTCGGCAAGTAGAGCGCAGTCCATCATTTCAATCCCGCAGTCCTTTGCTACTTGCGAATAACTGTACTCAAGCAGGCCATAACCGGCAGGGTCAGCAACGCCCCAGTCGCCGTTGAACTCGACTCCATCGAATTTGATCAGCCAGTGCTCAAAGCCCGCGGGGAGTTTCAATTGGCCCGAACGGACTTGTTTGGTGCTTGGGTCGAATGCGATGACGGCCTTGGCGCGGGCGCCACCCGCAGAGGTGCCTACGCTCAGAATGTCTAGCAGTGCCTGCTCGCCTTTTTCGCCGCTGAGCTCGGTGGCCAAGGTCTCTTTGGTTGCGAAGGCCAAGGAGGCCAGCTCTACAAGTTGCTGGACTTCGAGCGGCCGATCTTGCGGGCGTGTAGCAGCAATCGAAGGTTCAAATTCGAGCGCGCCCATTCCTCTGGAGCCCGTGTAGCAGAGCCTATCGACGGCATTGAACTGATTGCGTAGGCGACCCGTTTGCGCCAGCCATACATCGATGAGTTTGTTGCCATACCTGTCCGGTAAACTGTCCGCTAGTAGCCCCGGCAATCCGTGGAAGGTGCGCGGATGAAGCTCGGGGAACTGGTAGATGCGACGCTTCGCGGCTGGCATGGTGAGCGGCGCCAACTCGATGCCCGCCGAGAGGAAATCAGGGTCGTACTCGAAGCGTGCGAAAGGTTCGCGCTCGTCCATCGAGACGTAGCCAACCGCCGTTCCCCAGAGATTGATGGTGGCGCTGCTCACGATTCTTCATCCCCCCATTTGAAGGCCTTAGCAGCGCGCTTGCTGCTGCGTTTCTTCTGGGTCAACGCTTCCTCCATTGGTGAGTGAAAGGATTCGGGCAAGAGGCTGTTGATCGTGCCCTCCAGTTCCAGAGCCTTGAGGATCTTGAGCCAAGAACTGAGTTGGCTATCGTTACCATCCTCGACCCTGCGCAGGGTCGCCACGCCGATGCCAGCTTCGCGGGCGAGGGCTTCTTGGGATTGGCTCTGCTGTTTGCGAACCCTGGTAAGCCTTGCGCCGAGCTCCTTCAGGATCTCATCGTCGGGGGTAAGTCTGTCGATATTCATGTGATCAAATGTGATCGATAACGGGCCTTGCCAGCTAGAAGTAGATCATGTGTGATCTATTACGGCCCGATAGTGAGTCTCAGATCTAGGGAATCTAACCTCTATCGATCACATGTGATCGCTAATCGACGCAAATAAGACAAAAATAGTCGCATCTGATCGATTTCCTTGCTGATTGCAGGCGGTTTGAGAGATTCTGTTCCTTGCCAGGTCTAGCTCAGAATGAGCCGCTCGTTTCGGGGCGACGAATCACCGACTTCAAGACAGCGCGCACGGTCAGCTTGCCCGAGAAGAGCTCGAAGGCACCCTTCCCGATAGGGTCGGCGCCGTTGATCAGGTGCTTCCGACTTGCGCTCAGATCCGTCTGGTCCACCGATCGATAGGGTGGCACCTGATCGCCAACTAGCGTGGGATGAGTGAGGTTGTGGATCCATTTGCGGATGACCTCCCTGCTCTCGTAGTTTTGTTGCTTGGCACGGTAAAGCGGAGATAGGCATCTCAGCCGAAGACTGGTGGTTCATTCAAGCGAACTGTGCTCACTAGATCGGTCGAACCGCCCACTGGACAGGTCGTATTGGCTATCCACTCGATAGTCAGCGAGGTAGTGGACGAAGCGGCCGTTCGGATGGCGTGCGTGCTGCGCTACTTTGCCTTGCAATTGCATGGGTCCACTGAGTTTGATCAGAACCTAGCTTGCTTGATCGTCGATGACGAAGATCTCCCACATCTCGTCTGTCTCTTGGTCTGGACGGTTGATCGCAATTCCTGCGGGGCCAGGAATGTGAGATTTGACATCGCCGAAGGGGATGATGGAAGGTGTGGGGAGCGTATGCCCGGCCGTCGATGTCGGCGGATTGGAGGGCGATGGAGATGAGGGCATGTCCCGCATCTCACATCCATTCGGCTGGGCCACATTTGGTATTCTTCGACGATGGCACACGTTCGACTTCTTCAATCGCTGCTCGCATCCTTCGGGCTGGTCCTTCTTGGCACGGCCTGCGGAAGTGAATCTCCGAAGAGAGCGAATGTTCTTCTGATCTCTCTCGACAGCACTCGGCGTGACATGCTCAGCCTCTACGGGTACAAGAGCGTGCGTGCGCCCGAAGCCAGCAACACCCCGCATCTGGAAGCGCTGGCTGCTGGCGGCGTTGTGATGGAGGAGGCTTATTCAAGCTGCTCCTGGACGCTTCCATCGCATGTCTCGATGCTCCTCGGTCAGTCGGAGCTGGTGCATTCGGTGGACTTGGATCACCAACGCCCGAATTCCAAATTCACTCCACTGCCAGAGATTCTGCAAGATGCCGGCTATCGAACTGCTGGGTTCTACTCGGGGCCGTATTTAGAGCCGCAGTACGGGTTCGAGAGAGGATTCGATCTCTACAAGTCTTGCTACGGCAACATGGCTGCTCAGTCCGACGAGTTGTTGCGCTACGCGCGCCACAATTTGAAGTTGGCCGAAGAGAGTGGCGATGCCGCGAGGATCGTGCAGGCCAAAGACGCGGAGAAGAACGCCGACCACGCCAATCGCAAAATCGCGCTCACTACAGTGAGTTCCGAGGTCGTGACTGATGCGGTCTTGACTGAACTAGAAGATATGGCCGCTGGCGATGCGCCGTTCTTTCTCTTCGCGCACTACTTCGATCCGCACTACGACTACGTGGCGCCCGAGCCCTTCAATTCGCTCTTCGATCCGGAATACCAGAGCACGACAAACCTCGAGGACTTCCTCGACAACCCGACGATTAGCGTGCGTCAAGACAGCTGGCCCTTTCGCCGTCAACGTGTTGTCTCCGATCGCGACCTGGAGCACATTCTCTCGCTCTACGCTGGCGAGATCGCCTGGACCGACGCTCAGCTCGGACGAATTTTTGGCAAGCTCGAAGAGCTTGGTCTTGCCGAAGACACGCTCATCGTTGTCACCTCAGATCACGGCGATGAATTCTTCGAACACGATGGGATTGGCCACCGCTCGACTCTATTTGAAGAGCTCGTCCAAGTCCCGATGGTCCTACGCTTTCCCGGACGACTACCCGCGGGAGAACGACGAAGCGGATTGGTCTCGACGGTTGACATCGTTCCCACTGTGCTAGAACTGCTCGACATAGAGGCTCCAGCAAACCTCTCCTCTTCGAGCTTCCTCAACGTGGCGAGCGGCGAGAGCAAAGGCTACGACCGATTCCTATTCAACCGCCTCGTACGCAACACCTTCGGTCGCGTGTTCGTTCCCGGTCAGGAGGAAGTTGACGTCTTGGCTATGCGCTTGACCCTGCTCGAAACTTACCGCGCAGGTTCGATCAAGATCACCCGTGAGCGTAGTTGGGCAACGATGGAAGAGGAGCTGGCTCCCGACCTAGCCGCAGCATTCGAGAAGCAAGCCAACGTCGTGCGCGATCGTGAGATCTTGCACTGGATCGACCTCGAGCACTCTCCCGAGGAAGCCCTCGAAGATCACTCTGAAGACTTCAAGAACCCCCGTGCGGCGGCCGCCCTCAAGAGTTTCCAAGAGCACTACACCTTCCTGCTAAGCCGCCGCGAACGAGCGCAGATGGTGGAAGCCAGCGCTGAAGGTAGTTCAACGTCAGCCTTGGAAGCCCTCGGCTACACGGGCGCGGGCGCTGGAGGAAGCGATTTATCGAACGAGGAAAAATTCGTCTTCCCTCCGCCAGGGGAGAACCTCTAACGCTAGCCGTTACTCGGCATAAGCACTGCCGTACTCGTTCTGTGGGTCGCGGTACATCGAGTGCAAGTGGTTGAGAGGGTCGCCACCCAAGTCTTGGCATGCGTACTCGGCAATGACCGTCGGACCTTGGACTGTGTACGAGACATCGCTCGGATTCTTAGACGGGCCGCTCCAAGCAAAGAACATCGAGTCAATTTCCGCTTCGAGCACGATCATGCGCGTGTCTGCGATCTCTTTGGGTAAGTCGCTGACGAATTGACGCAAGAGTGTAGTGAGGTGCAAGCGCTGCTTCTCGTCAAAGCCAGCACACGAGACTCCACGCGTTTTGGGAACGACGCCATCGGTTCCCGGGCCCGTGGTGATCTGCCCACGCTTAGCGCTTTGCAGCGCCGTTCCGCGTTGTTCCGAGGAGAGCGAATTGAACAGTTCGAAGGCCTCGTGAGCCGTCCGGCGCATGGGGACGACTTGAACATTCTCCCTCTCATAGGCTGCCGGTTGCGTGCCGATGAATGAGGGAGACATTGTCATCTCTTCGCCATTGAAAGTGAGATTGAGTGCCAGATGATGCCCATCCAATTGAAGGCCCCACGTGCCTATTGCCGTTGGCTCACCAAATATCGCAACCCAAAAGTTTTCCGCCCCAAACCCCACTCGTGGCGCACCGCCGCGCAACAACAAGTCATCTGCGAGCATGATGTCGCGCACTTTCGCATAGCCCTCCGGACTAAGTACGGCTGCGAGCAGATTGCAGGCGAGCTTGAGCTCTTCCTGCGATAGATCTCCAAGCCGAGCACCACCTTCCTTTGCCCGGGGCGGCACATTCGTCCAGCGCTGTCGCTCTTTATCTTCGAGTGCCAGAGCACATTGCTCACGCAACTCCTTACTAAGACCCTTGAGAAACACCTGAGCAGCCGTGGCGCGCGACTTCGCCGAACTCAACTTCTCCGGCGCCGGCGAGTACGTCGCAAGCACTCGACTCACCTTCGACGGATACTCGCCAAGCGGCGGCCCAAAAGCGACGGACACCAGCAGCAGAGCGCCAAGCGACGCGAGTAGAGCTATTCTCTTCATGTGCACACGGTACGCCGAACCGTGTTGAACAAGGCGATCAATCCCCCGGAGGAAGGCGCGCTGCCCTGAGAGCACAGCCCGGGGCAATCACATCGAAGGCCCAGTTAGGGCAGCCGATCGATCAGTGCCCGCCCCAGAACACGGTGATCGAGTCGCTCCCCTGGTCGCCCTGCTTTCCCGGATTCACCGAGGCAACGTCTAGGTCTCCATCGCCATCCAAGTCTGCAGCGACCAAACTATGGATACCGTTGGTTGTACCGAATCCTCCTCTTACGATTGGTTCCGGAACAAAAAGTCCGGGGAGCGCTTGGAAGAAGATCGTCAGGTCGTTTCCGTCCGCGTTAGCGCAGAGCAATTCCGGCATTCCATCTCGATCGATGTCAGCGGCGACGACTTGTTGGGGCCCAAAGCTCTCATTCTTGCGCTCGAGAGTCAGGGGGTCTGATGCAAATTCACGCAGTGAGCTCTGCAGGAATACACGCACCTGACTTTGGAGTCGCTCAGCGATAGTGACATCAATCAGGCCGTCACTATTCACATCCGAAATCGTGATCGAGTTGGGTGATAGACTTCCGACTGAGGGGGCGGTGGGCGCTGCGGTTACCCCATGGAAGCCGCCGCCGGTAGTGGTTTGGAAATGAACGATGAGGTTCTCGGATGCAGTTGTGAGGTCCATCCAGCCATCGCGATCTACATCATGGGCTGCGATATGGAGACTTGCCGTGGAAAGGTCTGTTGAAGGGACCGCGGTTGAAATAAACCCGCTCGTCGGCTGCAGGAAAATTGGTGTCGTTGCACCTGCCGAGGCGATGTCGAACAAACCGTCAGCGTTGAAGTCGGCGACTGCTAAGGAGCGCGGTAGGCAAACTCCCGGTCCCCCGAGCTTCACTATCGACTGGATGCCGATGGGACTACTTGGAGTTCCTCCGGGCCCAAGCCTGCCAAGGTTGCCAACAGTTCCCTGTGACCCGCCACTTCCAAGATCCGCGTTCCCCGAACCATCTCCGGCCAAGGGGGTGTAGTCCGGGTTCGGCCGCAGGAAGAAAATGTCGACGGTCATCGAGTACGTGTTGCCCGCGACAATGTCCACGTGCCCGTCGCCATTGAGGTCAGCGATAGCGAGTTCCTCGTAGGAGTCGTTGCCCTTCTCGCCAACCATGAAAGGGGAAGGGGAGTAGATTCCTGGTTGCGACTGAAGGAACAAACTCAAGCCGCCACCTTCCTTATTCGCGCAGACGAGATCGAGAATGCCGTCGCCGTCGATGTCGCCCGTCGCGATGGATAGCGGATCCGCACCCAAGCCTGCGGGGCCATCGACGATCACTTGGACCGGAGTCGATCCAAGAGTTCCGTGAGCACGTTGAAGGAAGACCGTCAGGTTGTTGCCGAATTGGTTCGCAGACACGAGGTCTGTCAGTCCATCATCGTTGATGTCGGTTGCGATGACGGAACTTGGCCCATTCATGTTGGAAGTGTCGCCAAGAACCAGTGGTAGGGGGGAGAGCTTACCGCTTGCGTCTTGGAAAAAGACTGTCAGGTTGTCGCCGCTGTTGTTGGCGCTGACAAGGTCGAGGTCCCCATCACCGTCGAGGTCGGCGGTTGCGAGGTCGGTTGGATTTTCTGTGATTCCCGATCCGCCGATGAGTTGCGGGGCACCGAACTTTGGAATGAACTCCTTTTCGCCGAGAGGAATTTGTGGAACGAGGAATAGCTGATCGTCGAGCTCCGAAGCGATCAGGATATCTACGAGGTTGTCTCTATCGAGATCAGTGACTTGCAGGGCTCTGGGGGAGCCCAGACCGGGAATGCTTATGACTTGTTGGGGAGCCGGAGCCGTTTGGAAGTTATAGAAGATCGTCAGTTCTTGGCTTGGCCAGCCACCAACCACGAGGTCCGGATCGGGACCGAGCCCAAGGTTGTGTGATGCGATCGGAGTAACGAGCGGATAGTCGATGGCATTCTCAAGGATAAACTCAGGGTCGTTGAAGAATGATTGGCGAAAGGTAAGCAGCTTTCCCAGCCCGGAATCAATTGCAGTCACCGTGTACACATCGAATGGCGGTTCCCTCTGTTCCACAAGAATACCAGCGAGATGCTCGATGTATGCGCTGTTGCCAACCTCGGAGGAACCAAGAGAGCCGACAAGAATGAAGAAAGCTTCGCCCGGATTGTCAGCGGCCTGTGAGAGGTAGATATCAGCTTTATTGGTCGCACCGTTTGCTACCACGAGATCCAAGAAGCCATCGTCGTTGAGATCGGCTGAATCTATGGCAATCGGCTGCAAGTCCGTTTGGGCGGAGAAGGGGATTCCAGTGCTTGATAGTGACCCTGGTTGCGTTTGAAGGAACACTTCAATTCCTTGGCTTTGCGTGACAAGCAGGTCGCGATACCCATCGCCGTCGACGTCCTGTACCAAGCAGTTTCGTGGGGCGGCCCCTGTCGCACCGCCGTTTCCGATAAGAAGGGGGGCGCCGTCAAAGTTGGAGCGAAGAGTCTTGGCGGCTTCGAACGGAGCGAACTCCCCTATGTCGTTGTCGGTGGCGAGAGCCCTGACAAATACAATTCCGCCCTGCGGAACATCGGAGACGTCCCAGAAGAAGACGGCTTGCTGCCCTTGAGTGCTACTCGAAGCCAGCGCTTGCTCGGCGCGAATCAGCCAGGGTGAACCGTCGCTAGGTGCAGGCGAAAGGTCTTCGCTGAGGAGGATGACTTGACTACCAGTGTCGTAGGCATTCGGTGAGATGTCGATCGCCCGAGTTTGCTCTAGGCCGCCACCGACGAGCAACTCGCTTGATGTCAGGATTCGCAGTCCATCTGGACCCGTAGCGAGTTGAGCTTCCGGATCCGGTAAGCCCGCAGCGAGTTGAACAATGGATAGTTCCGTTTTGCTCTTGCCACCTGTCGACAATCCTTGATCTCTTCTTACGTTGACTGCGAAGATCGAGGCTTCGCTGGACTCTTCTTGTGTGACCACGAGAAGGCGTTCCCCATTGGATTCGATCGCCAAAGAGCGAGGTGAAGAAATGGGCGATGACCCTTCTGGTATGAGTGGTTTGGGCACTCCTGTGGCCAGATCCAGAGAGTAGATTTGGTTCTTGCTCGGGTTTGAGATGTATGCCTGGTTTGGATCAAGCGGATCAGCAGCTACGCCCCAGGCACCACCCAGGGCGGGGTCGTCAACCTTGTCCAGCAATACCAAAGAGTCGTTCCATGCATATGGTTGGTCGGAAGTTGTGATGATCGCCATATTGTAAGATGGGGCGGCCAGATCCCGTACCTGGAAGCCACCAACTTCGATGAGGTTGGAGCTGATGTCGGAGCGCTCGAGACTGTCCCGTTCGATGCGAATCAGCCGGCACTTGTCCTCAGTGAATAGGGCAATGAACAGGAATTCTTCATCCGGATCTGTGGCGATGGCCACCGGAACGAATCCTGCAAGCTGCCCTTCCGTTAGCTCGATCGCGAACTCTGGATTCGCGCCCGGGTTCTCTAGATCGAGTTCTCCGACAACCCAGTCTACGTTGTCAACACGGGCCAGAACTAAGGCTCTGGTTCCATCGCCTAAAGGAATGACATCCTTGATCTCGACACCCTTGAGATCCCAATTTACTGGATCCAGAACTTGCGAGGCGCGGAAAATCTCCACCGAGCGGCCGGCTAGCCCTTGTGACGCGAGACTGGAAGCCGAACTTGCAAGTTCTGGTAATCGGAGCTGTCGAACCGATTCCGAGCTACCAGGGAGCTTTCCGATGATGCCCTCAAAGACTGTCGGCTGCTCCGTGCAAATGTGGAGGGCTGCGCGATCGTTTGGATTCGCGATGGCCTCCGCTAGTTCCGCGGTGCTTTCGAAGTCAAACTCAGGGAAGGCTTCACCCGCTCTACGCCACTGGACAACGAGGCGAACGGGATCGCTTTCGGCGTCCTGTAACTTGATCGTAATGGGCACTCCCCTCGCTCGATCTGGACTCAGGAACAGCGCATCCGCATCTAAGAGAGCAATGGGTAGCTCGTTGTTGTCGAGATGGAAGGGGGCTTTGAGGACGGCCCAGACCTTGGGGTCCGTCTCTGCTTCATAGCCATCCTCGGCACGCAGCCGAAGCTCGACCATTCCGTCGTAACCTGACAGGTCTTCGTCTGCGCCAGACAGCCAAGTGACTTCGTGGCGATCGACGAGGCACGACCCGCCCAGCGGATCACTGCAGAGGTCAGTTGTTGCACCTTGCAGACTGGGGTCAAGCCAATCCTCCGAACCCACAGTCTTGTACTGAACAAAGAGTTGAACTGGGTCCGAAGATGAGTCTACGACATCGAATTCAATCGATATGCCGCCACTTAGCTCTTCGGAGTCGTCGATAGTTGGATCGACAATTTGAGGCGGGTTGTTGCCAACGTTTATTGGCTCCTCGTTGGCTCCGGAACCTTTAATGATTAGCCCGCCAACGACAGACACGATTAGCCGGACGTCTTCTTCAAAGGAAGCTCCAGCTTCGAATAGGTTCTCATCGGCAGCGAAGTCCCAACTGACCTCCTGTGAAACCCCTGAGTCGGATGTTTGCAATTGGATGGCATTGCCCTCAACCTTCTGGTCGGAAAAGCTAAGTTGCGACATGGGGTGCGCGTCGCTTCCATCTGTCAGTTTGAACTCAAACACAACCTGGGCGGGATCCCCTTCCGCGTCGGTCATTGTCAGATTGAACACAATTGGGGAGTTGTGCACATCGGACATGGTGAAGAGCGACAGGGAGGGCGGATCGTCGGGGCTAGTTCCGCCCTGATCAACGGAGTCCGCCGCGGCAATGGTCGCGTAACCACAGCCGTGTCCGATCGCGACCGAAATCGCTAGTCCGAGTGCGAGGAGCACACGGGAATGAACAGCGCTATTCATTCTCAACAGGTATCTTCTCCTAAGAGTCTGGTCTGAAAGGGGACTCGTGAAGCGATTGTAACCTGACAGCCAGAGTGTCTGGGTAGCGGCGATCCGCAATCTCGGGTATTTTCAAGAAAAGGCATCCATCGACAGATCGATCTGCGCTTACGGGCCTGACCCGGCGGCACTCTGTGCCGACCCCCCCCCCGGAGGAACCATTGAGCGAAGAGAAGAAAGACCCCTCGGAGAACGAGGATCAGCCAGAAAGCCAGACGCTTGGGCTCATTCGCCGCGCGAAGCAGGGCGAGCGGGAAGCGGTTGACGATCTCTTTGCCAATCACTACGAGCGGCTCAAGCTCGTGGTTCGTAGTCAATTGGGCCCGGGGATGCGTGCGAACCTTGAGGACACCCAGGACATCCTGCACTCCGCCTTTCGCGGAGCATTGAAGTCACTTCCCGACTATGAGCCTGAAGGTGAGGATGCGTGGGTGCGTTGGATGGGCACGATTATCGCGAATAAGATCGCTTCGCGAGCACGCTATCATGGTGCCCAAAAGCGTGGCGGCGGCGCTCATCCTGTTGGCGGTACCGAAGGTCTTGGCTTGATCGGCGACGTGCACGCGGAACAGGAATCGCCGGCGACCAAGGCCGAGGCCTTGGAAGGTCAGGACTTGATCTACGAGGCTCTTGAGCAGCTGAGCCAGGATCATCGGCAGATACTCATCATGACTCACATTTCAAAGCGTCCCCTGTCCGAGGTGGCTGAAGTGTTGAAATGCAGCGCTGATTCGGCGCGGCACCGCATCAAGCGTGCTGAGAATGCCTTGGGGGCAGTTCTGAAAAAGATGCGCCCTGGGCACGCCTAGCCCAATTTCCACTACACTAGCGACCGTTCAATGCATTGGGCTGATACCGGATGAGCCCTCACCGTCCGATTGATTTCGGCCCCTGTAGTAAATTGATGTCTGCGTCGCGATGAGCACCACTCCGCCCCCTAGCAGTTCTGACTCAGCCCCCCACCCGGGCGGGGGCATGGAGCGGCGGGTGTTGATGAGGATTCGCGACACCTTGGCGGATGAAGGCCTGGAAGTCTGGCAGGAGGAGGAAGTCCTGGAAGTCATTTCCAGCACCCTGCACGGGGAACTTGCACCACAAGAAATTTCGCTTATGGAAGCGGGTGAGAGCGATGACGGTACCGATTGGATGGCCGCGATTCTAAAGCTGCGGCTTGAGCGCGCCCACCTCAGTGGAATGGAGTGTGCACGGAAGCAGGCCCTTGGCGATGATGACGACTCCAATGTTGTTGGATTAGGGCTCGCCCTCTTGCGGCAGGCCGATCCCGGCAAGGCTCGCGAACTCGGGGAGCGTCTCGAAGACTCGGTGGTAGCTGTGGAATCATCTCTGAATGATCAGATTCAATCCGCGATTCGCGGAGGAACAGATGTCGACGATCCACTGATCGGAACCCTATTCCATGAGAAGTACCGGATCATTCGTTGCTTAGGGAGCGGTGGGTTTGGAGCGGTTTACGAGGCACTCGACGAACGTGGTGTCCAGAACAGTGTTGCGATCAAGGTCATGTTACCGGGTGCGGCGCGAACGCGGGTACACCTGGAAGCGTTCCGCGGTGAAGCCGCACGCGTAACGCGCCTTAGTCATCCGAACATTGTCGACTGGAAGACCTTCGATCAAACCCCCGACGGTCGCTACTACTTCGTAATGGAGTTGCTCAACGGTGAGGAACTCGATCGAATTTTGCGGCGCGAGGGCAAGTTGGAAACTAGGCGCGCCATGGATTTGATGCTGCAAATTCTTGGCGCACTGCGAGCAGCACACTTTGTCGGTGATGACGAGTCGATCCTGCACCTAGATCTCAAGCCGCGTAACATCATCGTGCTTCCAGCGGGCCGCAGCCGTGGCGAGCGCGCCAAGGTAATCGACTTTGGTATTGGGCAGTACGTGGGAGGCGAGGATGTAGCGCTTGATGCCATCGAACCGGTGCCCTCGTCTTTACCACGCCAAGTCGATTGGGACCCTCAGGACACCCAGCACACATCCTTGAACTTCGCGACTTCAAGCATCTCGGTCGCGTCTTCCCTCGGCGATGGCTTTGATTTCAAGCTCTCGCAAGCGTGTACGCCTGAGTACGCGTCGCCGGAGCAGAGTGTTCATATTCGATTCGCGAATGGCCAAGGAGGGGAGCCGCAGAGGCTCGATTGCCGCGCGGACATTTATTCCTTCGGAGTGCTCGCGTATCAGATGCTGACGGGACGTCTGCCCTATCCGCGACCAGAACAACGTCATGAATATCTGAGTCTGCACACTTCGCGGCCCATCGACCCTTGGACGAAGGAAGATCAACAGATACCACGGGCGCTACGCAAGTTCGTGGAACGCTGTTTGCGCAAGGATCCGGACACGCGTTGGAACGATACACATGAGGCGCTTGCTGATCTAAGTGAGATTGTCGAACCCAAGCGCAGTACCAGGCTCCGCCTTGTGGTTCCGGTTCTTCTCCTGCTGCTCGCCATTGCGACGGCGGCAGTTCTAACGCGCGAGTCCATGGTGGAAACCTTGGAGTTGAGTAGCGCGGGAAAAGGACGCCTCGTAGGGAATTCCCAGTTCTACCTTGGGCGTGAACAGTCGAGCCTCTTATTGCGCATGGGTGACGAGGATGGCCTCGGGCTCATGAGTGAAGATCCCGTGTTCGAACTTCGCGACCCTCTGACCGCCGATCTTGTTGATGGCTGGGCGTGCATGAAAGATGGCGATGCGCTGCGAATCACGCGCAGCGGAGCCCGGGACGAACTGTCGCAGCGGAGTATGCAGGTCTGGACAGAAGATGGCGGGTTCCAGTCGCGGGCCTTTGGTCTGACTTGGATTGCAAATGACTCTTGGAAGGCCCATGTTCTTATTCGGCCCATTGTGGGGAATGCACGCAAACTTGAAGTCGATCTTCTCGCGACGCCGAATGTCAGCATAGATGCGAAGGATCTCGACTTGGTGATCGAAATTAGTGGGGACGCGCGGACTCTCGTGAACCCTCCTGTTGTGAATCTCGGGGCGCTGGTTTTGAGCCAAACGAGTTACGATGACGAGGAGCAAGGATTGCAGGTGTACCGCTATTCCTTAGCGCGTGCTCTCTCGCTTGAGGGCGCTACATCCTGGTCCTTCGAGGCCGAAGGTCTTGGCGGCAAAATCGAAGGAGATAAGGGGGAGCTGACGTTGGTCAACAATGAGTTGAACCTTGACTCGGTCACGCTGGCAGTTATTGGAGGGTCCGAGTGCCGCAAGGAAGGGGGCGGCACCTACTTAGTCCTGCCAGAGGAACGCCTTGAACTGATCGTGACAACGAACCGGCCCGCTTTCATCACCTGGAAAGCAAAGGGGGGAGGGGAGCATGCGGCGACGAGCAGTGCTGTAGAGTTGAAAGCCGAACTCGGAGAGTTGCCCGAAGAAAGGGGGGCGTTCTGGATTGCAGTCAGTGCAGAAGAAAGGAACGTTGTCAATGTCGTCGAAGGGCACGCTACCAATGAATTGGTTCATCTCTTGCTCATTCCAAATGAGGAGCCGATAAGCATAAGTTTCGATCAGGGAGGCACGCTTCTCGAGCTTGAGAGCGCTGGACTTGTGTACGCAAGTTCCCCCAAACTCGACATGTCGGTCAGCCCTAGATCCATGGGGTTTAAGACCGTGGAAGTGGGTGGCGTGCTTCCGAATGGAAACTTAGACCCATTGGAGTCGTTCGCAGATGTGAAAACTGACGCGCACTCAATTTCGCTGGCTCACCTGGAGGAGGGATTGAACGAGCTGTACTTGCGCGTTCTGCCGCAGCTGGGGTATGGAAAGCCTGCGGCGGACCAACCGACGGTCGAGAACCGGATAACCGTGCTCGTGGATACATGCCCACCAGAGCTTTCAATGACCCCACCCATTCCGGACGATCTTTTTATTACCGGGGCCGAAGAAGCGACCTTGAAAATTGAAGCTCCTGCAGCCGACTACGAGAGCCCCGTGGATTGGAATTGGACAGTCAAGCGTGTAAGCGACGGATCCATCGTCATGGACGAACACTCCGAAGCTAGCGGGGAGATCGCGCTCGACATGACGTCAAGGGAGTTCGATGGGAATGACGGTGCCTATGAACTGAGAATCACCGCTCAAGATCGTGCGGGAAATAGCATGAGCGATCCGCTCACTTGGAGTTTTGAGAGGGCTCTTGATGGGCCGCTCATTGACCTCGAAAGCCCCGAGCCTCCGCTTGCAGGGACTGACCGGCTTTGGCCGATTCATGGAACCTCGGAGCTTCAAATCGATGCCTACCTCCTTGATCCGAATGGTATCGGAGTTGTTGGGTGTGAGGTCTACCGGGGGGACCGTCAGGGAGTTCAGGTGCTGGAACAAGAGCAGACTGAATTTGCTCAAGGGGGTGCGCAAAACTGCACCTGGAGATTCGATGTACCTTTCTCCTGGTCAGGGGCGGACGACGTTCACATTCAAATCTGGTCCAAGGACAGCCGCGGGGCTTCCTCTCCCCCCGATCTTTTTGGACCGTTTCGGATAAGCGAGTTCAAACGTCCGCGGCCTGCGGGAATCACGGTCGCGCGGAATGGCGGCAGCGCCAACGCGATGCGCCTGGTCCTCGGCAACGATCAAGAAACCTTTAGCTTGGGCGGGCAAAGCGCCAGCCGAGAAAACAAGAGGTTTGAAGAGGCTGGCCTCGATGGGAGCTACTGGGTTTCCCCCGACTCATCCTCCAACCGAAAGAAACCGTGGAACTTGGAGTTTGGGCGCGGATGGCTTGGGGACTTCTATCTCGATAAGCGCGAGGTCAGCGTTGGCCAATTTCAGGAGTTTCTACGGGACGAAGTGCGCGGCTATTTGCACACGGAGCATTGGCTCGCAGGAGTGCAGCCCAAGCCGACGCGCTTGAAAGAGCTGCGAGATCAGCTGGGCGCAACCGAGAAGGATTTGCCCGTCACCCGTGTCACATGGTTGGAGGCGAACGCTTACGCCCATTGGGTCGGGAAACGTCTCCCGACTTTGTTGGAGCATCAGTACGCAACCCGGGGGGGAGCAGAGTATCGCGCCTACTCCTGTTTCGCTGGTGAGAAGTGGGACGCGGAGTTGAAGAGTGAGTGGCAGGCGAGCAGACCTCGTTCTTGCATGGGCTCGAGCGAGGACCAGACGCACGACACAGGGATATTGGACCTTGCCTGCAATGTCTCGGAGTGGACTCAGTCCCCCTATGGGGATCCTCGAGAGTTGACTACAGACACTTTCCTGGCGGTGAGTGCATTGCCAGTGCCGGAATCCGATCGGTATTGGGTGGCCGGGGGCTCGTACAAGTCGCAGGCCTTTGATTTCTCGAATGTCGAAGGGATCAGATGGAGTTCCAAGCGCGCGCACATAGGATTCCGCTGTGCGATCTCAGCGGAAAGCGTTTTGGAGCATCTCGACTTTCCCGGTCGCGACCCACTGCACCTCTTCCAAGAGGTTGGTCAATGAAGCTTGAGCTGCGCCCTCGCTTGTTCAGCGCCGTCGTGTTGATTTGTTGTGGGTGCACAACTCCGCACCGCCCTGTAGTGGACTTGATGCCTTTTCACGTGGCCATCGCGCCGCTCACTGATGTAGAGCTGAGGACTACCGCAAATAAAGAGAAGGGTGCCGCTGACATGTCGCTCGTTATGGACGGGCTTGTCTTCTCAGAAGAACTGCGCAAAGCCCTCGGTGATCGCAGTTTCGTCAAGGTCACTCTGCTTGACCTGCCGTCTGAAGATGATGCCTCAATCACACAAGAAGGTTGGGAGCGCAAGGCGCGGCAGGAGCATGACGCCGATTTGCTGATCACTTGCCGGCTTTGGTACGGATCAGAAATTCAACAAGGGTTGAACGCTTGGGCCTTCGGCAGTTTTCTCGTGTTTTCAATTGGGGGCCCCTTCTGCTGGTTTTTCCCTGACCGGACATACTCCTCGGAGGCTGGAGTCGTCGTTTCTGCCGTCGACTTATCGTCGCCGGAGCTATTCGGAGAGCTCGTTTCCGATAGGGCGCTTCCACTTGAGTGCTTCGAGCACACTGAGATTCTGCAAGAGGAGAAGCTCTCCTTCATCGATCGAGCGGGAACCACATACTGGTACTACGCTCTATCGATCATCATCCCTTCACTGTTCCTTGCAAGGGATCACAGCGGCTTGGAGCAAGACTATCCTGTGCTTGTCGCAGAGGCGCTTGCTGTTGATGTTGCCGAAGGGTTGTTCAAGCGGCGCCCGGAAATTTTGCGCAATGAAACGCGCTATGACTTCTACTTGGGACGCGAGGACTTGCTGTTGAAGCTTGGAGAGGGGGGCGCACTTTCATTCGAGTGGACGCTCTTTCACAGCCAGCAACCGCGCACCAGCGAGCCGAGTGAATACCGCATTCAAGTCGGCGAGTTCGACAAGACTTTTCAGGTTGCAGATTCCCAGCTAGACGACAACCGGCCCTCGCTTCCTGGAACTCCAACAGGCTATCGGAGCTATCGCTTCAATGAGGCGATCCCCTTTGACGGAAGCGCCGACCTGGTTCGTCTGGTGGTGCGTACCTTTGGCGATCGCCCACAGATCCGCAGCTATTCAATTCCGATTCCGGAAGACCTGCGTGGCCTCCCGGAGTAACGATTGCACTTTGATCACGGACTCCTAGGGGATCCAGTCGACAGCTAGCGCATTGGAGAAGTTGAACGCAGCGCTCGTGCCCGGCGCGTTCTGGCAGATGTTGCTCGGGTCGCGGAACCAATACTGATAGTAGGTGGTCGATCCGCATGGTTGGGCGCTCGCCCCGAAGGGCGCACCTTGGAAGTCAGTGACGGCAGTGCCTCCGGCTCCGTTCGTAAAGAACACGCTCCCGCGTTGTTGTGGCGAGACACAGAAGAGTCCCGACGCGTTAGGCACATCTCCATTGCCGTTTGGATGGTTCAACGAAGAGGCACCTTGAATGATAATGCCCGGCTTGTTGAAAGCTCCATCGGTGATGACGAGACCGAAGTTATCGTTGCCCACTTCGGGGGAACCGATACTCTTGAGTTCCGCCCCGTTATCGTTGGGGTTCGTGTTGGGGCATCCCTGGCCGGCAGCACCGGTGGCGCCACAAGGGCAGGCGCCTTGCGTGCCATCGCCAAAGCAGTAGGCGGTAACAACGGGTTGCTCGGGGCAATAGATGTACTTGGCAGTGATGGAGACACTTCCTGCGCTCGACGTCACCACGACGAAGCCAGTTCCGCCAGAAGCGGTAATGATTGAAATAGCGGATCCTGCGAAGGTGACGAATTCCTGTGGGGAACTAGGCGTATTTATCCAGGGGGCGAGCTGAGTAGATCCGGTTAGGACGGTTGCCGGAATAGACAGGACTTCATCCCATACTTTGTTGAACTGGTCGCCTCCTGAGCAAGTGCCATCAGCACTTGGTCCCTTGGACAGGGGGCAATCAAAAATGCCGTCCGCAGGGCCCAGGAAGAAGCCCAGGGGAAGGAGATCTTCACCGAATTGTGCAAGTAGAACGCCCACTCCCGGGAGAGCTGGAGTTGCCTCGAAGAACGCGAGGAGTTGCGGAGTGACCTGGATCAGGTTGCAAGCGGCAGAAGAATTGTCGATACAAATAGTGCCCTCGTGGCGCGCAGAGAGCACGAGTTCGACGCCGGTTAAGGTTCCAAGCGCTGGGTCAAACTTGGGGATCAAGATGTTCTCAGGCGTGCCGACTCCCCAGTCCAGGAATGCAGTCGACGTGCAGTCAGTTGGGAAACAGCCAGTTTCGGAGAAGAACGGAGAGGTGGGGCATAACGGGGTATCAAGGGTGCTCGCCTCCGCCCTTGCCGCGCCAATCACAAGCGCTATAGCGACTGCCAATGAGGATCTCCTTACTCGAACCCTCGGACCCATCCGGGAGTCGTGCACGGAATAAAATCTCATACTGTTCACCTTCGCTTCCATAGACATCACAAATCCTGCTGCGCCTCGAGCACCACTTGGTTTCCTTCGCCGGGCCACATTCCAATCGCAAGGAATCAACCCTTCAATGAGCACTGAAGCCGTAAGCGCAAGCTCCTCTCAGCCCGGATCCAAAATACCACTTTTTCTTGCCATGGGGCTGTGAACCCCGATTCCTTGGCGCTGACGAGCGGTTTGGGGCTTACGGGATCACAGAACCCATGTATTTCAGGCACGAATTCAAGCCGTCCCGCTTCAAGCCTCAAGATCGTGAACGATGCACAGGCTAGGAACCCGTGCAGACCGCGCTCACTTGGCTGAGGCCATCACAATGATCTTGGCCATCCCGAATTCAAGCTCCATTCCAACCCGAAGAGTCTGTTTCTGGCCGGATCCAAGGACTTCCTCGCCATCAACCTTCGTGCCGTCTTCGCTTCCCAAGTCAAGGATCGCGAACTCGTCTCCTTCGGCGACGATTTTCGCGTGATGGCCGTCGGCGCGCTTGTCCATCAGGACTAGTCCGCAGTCGATGTGACTGCCGATGACGAGTCCGTCCTTTGCGGGGAACTCGCGAACTTTCTTGTCGGGCTCAATGACTTGTAGGGTCCAGGTGGTGCTCATGGGGTCGATTGGTGTGGCATCGATGGTCGGGGAGCGGAATGGTAATCGGGAGGGGGGTTTTGTGCACGCGCGTCTGGTAATTCTTGGCCGGACGGGGAATGCACGGCGCGCGCCGGAAGCAAGGCGCTGTTTCGCCACTCTTCGGGGGCCCATTGCAGGTTCCTGGTATTTGAGCCGGGGACTACCGGCGATACTCGCGATTGGACGGTTCAGCCCCCAAGCCCTTTCCTTCCGGCAGACACTCGCTTGAGGGTGACCAGCATGCCATTTCCCTTCTCGCGCCCGTTGTCCATCACGTATTTCTCGCGAATGACGTCGGGAGTGGTGGCGCCGTTGAACCAACAACTTTGTATAGAAAAGCGCTCCAGCTTGTCCGGACTCTTTGGGTCAAGCGGGGCGTAGATACGAATCGTTGGGCTACTAAAGTCACAACTCTTGATCTTGGTCTTCTTGAAGTCCTTGGGTCCCTTTTGGGTGATTTCGAACTTCGTCGAGCGCACACCGTTGCCATCGAAGTCCAGTTTTTGACAGTTGGACATTAGCGAGTGCTTGCCGCCGATGAGGCAATTGCGGACCAGCGCATCGTAGGCGTTGTCGATGAAGAGGCCGCCAGATAGGCCGCCGATACTGGGCCGGTTTCCGAGCAGAATCACTTTGAGCTTGGCTCGGTTCTTTTCCGAAGCGTTGATGCCCTTGAGGTGCACTGGGGTTGCGACGCTTGAACTCTGCAGGTCAATCTGGCCGCCGCTCATCTTCAAGTCGATTTTGGCACTGCCACTGACCCTGAGTCCGTGCAGGTAGATCTCGGCGCTGGAAGGCCCAGTTTCCGAAGAGATGATTCCGCCACCACCGGAGATGTTTGCGTCTGAAATCAACAGGTCCTTGCAGTCTGGCATGACTTCGATGGTCAGATTCGTGATGTTGACCCTTCCGCCTGTCACGGCCTTGATCTCTAGCTTTCCCGAGACCTCCAAAACAGCACGTTCGCCGCGGCCCACGAGGTTCATTTCGCGTAGCGAAACCACCGTTTGGTTGTGCGGTAGACGGACGCGGCCCGAGACGAAGTAGGACACTCCCGCAGTCTTGAGCGTTGTTGTTTTGAGTGGGAAGGGGAGTTCCGTTACCACGGACGCAGGCGGCTGCGTCAACATCTGTTGTCTAGATAGGCTTTGGCTTGCGAGTGCAGCGAGTATCAAGAGGGTGGATCGAATCATGGCGACGAGGTGAGTTGAATGTCGATCGAAGGTTGCCACTTTGTCGTACGAGACTCACCGCAGCATGAGGAAGATGCGGGGAGTCCGCCATTGATTCCTCGTTGAAGGGCTTTGGGGCTTGTTTGAATGATCCTATGAGTGCCAGGAATGCCCTGAGAGCGATCTCGAGGCTGGGCGCACAATAATAGGGGCGCTACACTGGCCCGCCCTCCGTCCCACTCCTAACACGTGCTAACTACCCCCCGAATCAATCACGCACTC
>JBLIOI010000078.1:0-23410 GCA_047639675.1 Planctomycetota bacterium
TAATTGGCGATGGAGGCAGACGAGCCAAGGCTCGAGCCCGAATTGCGGTCGCGCGAAAACTTGGCGTGTTGCTGCATCGACTGCTTTGCACAGGTGAAGTCTATGAGCCTCTAGGCAACAACCCTGAGGTGAGCACTAGCGCAGCCTAGAAACTCCTCAAACTCACAGAACAAACAACTCATCGACCACAAGGGAACGCCAACCCCGCGAACCCGCCCGGCCCTGGTGACTGCGAACGGAGTCCTAGGGCATTTGACCCTGAGTGTGCGATAGCAGCCCTGACCGGACGGACCTCCTCATGCACCGGGCAACCATGCAAATATGCAATGGCCCAGAGTGCGAACAGACGCGTGCGGGTAACGGGCAAGGCAATCCTCTGACGTTCGTTAGGAGCGGGCTGGAATCAGCCCTCTCGACATTCGCAAGAAATCAGTTAGTCCCTCTTGACTCAAAGAGCCTTCTCACAGACGACTCCGTATTGCGGTTTCAGCCACCTAGTACGGCGTCTTGTCCACCTTCGCGTTCCAGAGCTCAAAGGGTGCCAGCGCCTCTTCTGCCAACCAGGGAACACACGGCAACTCCCGATCCTCCGGGTTCTTCGCCAGCTCCAGGTAGAGTTTCTCATCATCGAAGCCAGCTTTCGCCGCCACTTGCCTCGAAGCTCCGAAGTGCAGACTCTCGAGCCGCGCCCAGGAGATTGCCGCGAGGCACATCGGGCAGGGTTCGCAGGAGGAGTAGATCTCGCAGCCTTCGAGGACGTGGCTTCCGAGAGCTAGGCAGGCGGCACGGATCGCCACGATTTCCGCGTGCGCGGTCGGGTCGCCAGAGGACGTTACGCGGTTTTCGCCCTCGGCGATGATCTTGCCGTTCTTGATGATTACGGCTCCAAATGGCCCGCCAAGGCCGTTTTTGACGCCTAAATTGGCCAATTCAATGGCGCGGAGCATGGCGGCGTTGCGCCCGGCACTCGTGGAGCTCGTTTCCTTCATGGGGCCTATGATCGTCTACCGGGCTCGGAAACCCAACGGTGGAGCTGGATCGGCGCCCCAATCGGAGCGTGGCGACATGGCGAATAGTCGGCATCCCAGGCTTGAACCAGAATAAGAGGGCAAAACCTGATCTTGTCTTCAGCCTAATACCCTTGACGCCCGAAACTCAGCCGGTACTCTTTTTCGCTCGAAAACCTTCGCTGGCGATTTGTCTCGTCTGCGACGGCTTTCTCGTTCGTAGCGTTTGTTGGCCGCCGACCATGTGGCTGACGCTTCTTCCTCTCCATTTAATACCGCCATCCACGGACCGGAGTGCATCTGCACTAGGGCCAAAGGCGACCTGTTCCGAGCTCCTGTCATGACTTCAGCCCTCAAGACTGAATCCCCCCGGTTGGCCGAGGCCAAACCTGGCCTCGAAAATCACCGCAACATTGGCATCATGGCTCACATTGATGCTGGCAAGACCACCGTTACGGAGCGGATCTTGTTCTTGACGGAAAAGATTCACCGCACGGGCGAGGTGCACGATGGCGCGGCCACGATGGACTACCTGGAAGAGGAGCAGAAGCGTGGTATCACCATCGCCTCCGCTGCGACCAGCTGCGAATGGAACAACCACACAATCAACATCATCGACACCCCCGGGCACGTGGACTTCACGGCCGAGGTGGAGCGCTCCTTGCGTGTGCTCGACGGCGCGATCGCAGTCTTCGACGCGGTGAGTGGTGTGGAAGCTCAGTCGGAAACCGTTTGGCGCCAAGCCGACCGTTACGGCGTTCCGCGTATCTGCTTGATCAACAAGATGGACCGTACTGGTGCTGACTTCGCTGCAGCGGTGGAATCCATCGTTCAGCGCCTTGGCGCACACCCCGTCCCGATTCACTTGCCGATGGGCGCCGAACGCGAGTTCAAGGGCGTAATCGACTTGATCCGCATGAAGGAATTGACCTTCATCGACGATTCTGAAGGTCGCTCCTACGAGGAGGCGGACATCAGCGCCGAGTGGAAGGATGAAGCAGATCTCCATCGTCACCAGCTGGTTGAAGCCGCTGCCGAGTTCAATGATGAGCTGCTTGACCTCTTCCTTGAGGACAAAGAAGTTCCCGAGGACATGCTCTACGCCGCATTGCGGAAGGGCACCTTGGAAATGGCGATCACCCCCGTGCTCGCTGGTTCCGCTCTGAAGCACAAAGGCGTGCGCTTCATGCTCGACACGGTCATCGACCTGCTCCCGAGCCCGCTCGACGTCCCGCCGGTTGAAGGATCGGACATTCACGACGATTCGATTAAGATGACTCGTAAGGCTGACAAGAAGGAGCCTGTTTCTGTGATGGCATTCAAGACCATTGCTGAAGCGACCGGCGACCTGACCTTCGTTCGGGTTTACTCCGGTATCCTTGAGAAGGGCGCTCGTCTCCTAAACCCTCGTACGGGCAAGTTCGAACGGATTAGCCGTCTGATGAAGGTTCACGCCAACAAGCGTGAAATGGTCGACGCAAGCCCCGCTGGCGAAATCGCTGCGGTTATCGGTTTGAAGAACACCATCACCGGCGACACTCTATGTGACCCGGACAATCCGATCGCTCTCGACAAAATCAATTTCCCTGACTCAGTGATCTCGGTTTCGATCGAGCCCAAGCTGACGGCGGATCGCGACAAGATGTCGGCGGCTATTGCGAAGGTCGTTCGCGAGGACCCGACCTTCCACGCCAACACAGTCGAAGCAACCGGCCAGCTGATCATCAGCGGCATGGGCGAGCTTCACCTGGAAGTCGTCGTCAACCGTTTGAAGAGTGAGTTCAAGCTCGAAGTGCTTACGGGTCGCCCGCGAGTTGCTTACAAGCAGCGTTTGCGCAAGGACCGGGAGATCGAAGCACGCTTCGTTCGCCAGTCCGGCGGTCGCGGTCAGTTCGCTGTGGCGCGCGTGCGCTTCGAAGCGGTCGAGACCGAAGACAATGGTTTCGAGTTCGTTGACGAGATCAAAGGTGGCTCAGTCCCGCGTGAGTACATCTCATGTGTTGGTGCTGGTCTGAAGGAAGTCTTCGTTAGTGGTGGTCGAACGGGTTACCCCTTCGTCAACGTGCGCGCAGCGCTCTACGACGGCAAGGCACACGATGTTGACTCCTCAGAGCTCGCCTTCCACAACGCCGGAATGTTGGCTTTCCGTCTCGCGATTGAAAGCAACGTGATCTTGCTTGAGCCCTACATGAAGGTCGAGGTGCGCGTGCCCGAGGAATTCCTCGGCGCGGTCGTCGGCGACTTGAACTCGCGTCGTGGCGAGGTTGGCGAAATCGATAGCCAGGGCGACCTGCGCGTTGTTCGCTCGATTGTCCCGATCGCTGAGATGTTCGCTTACTCCTCTGGATTGCGTGGCGCGACCCAGGGCCGTGGCTCGTTCTCGATGGAGTTCCACGAATACCGCGACCTGCCGAAGAGCTTGTCGGACAAGATCCTGGCCGGCGAAGAAGACGAGTAATCGTTTCACGCTGGCTCAGAAGAGCCACTCAAGAAAAAGGCCCTCACAAGAGGGCCTTTTTCGTGGAGCAAGAGGCTGAAACCTTGAGCCTCGGAGGGTAGGCTTGTATCCATGATGAGCACGGCAAGAAGACGTTGGTCACGTGAGAATGAAGGCGAGGTCGATGGGTTCGCCCTCTCGGAGGATGGCCCGGTATTGGTTCACGGTTACGATCCTCCGGCTGGGGGGATGTGGATTGACGAGGTCATTCCAGGAAAACTGGCGGCTATAGATCGCAACAGCGGCGAACTGCTTTGGAACTCTCCCTGTGAGGTGGGCTATGGCCGCGGTTTTGGCGCAGGTTTCGGAGAGGGCGGCGAGGTCATTGTGCTCGGGCCCAGCGCCAACGGTCACCGCATCGTTCGCATGGAAGCAGCTACGGGCAAACTGCTGGGGGCTGAAACCATCGAGGCCTTTGACGAAGCTCACGTTTGGGGCGACATCTGCGTTTGCGTGAATGCGGGCCAGGTCTTTGCAGTGTCAACATCGACCATGAAGATGGCTTGGAGCTTTCGGCATGAAGGCCAACGCTTCCACCAAATCGGTCGTTCAGGCGACTTGATCTTGGTCGTGCATAGCGACAAGAAGACAAAGCAAAAGGGCATCTTGGGTTTGGACGTCATTACAGGTGAAGTCACCACGACGATCTTGCCGCAGACCATGGGTGAGATTCACGGCATGGTGGTCGATGGCGAGAACGTGGCGCTTCTAACCGCTGACGTTGCCGGACATTTAACGCCGGAGCTCGCGAGCCAGTTCCTAATGGAGCTTGAGGATGACTCGGGCGATATGGTCGTCGATAGCCTGACTCTTCTCGGTCTCTCGATCAGAGGGGGGCGCGGGCGCGCGACCTGGTACGAGATCCTATCGACGGGATCGGATGGTGAAGCGATGGAGGTGAGCATCGCGGCGGACAGCGGAAAGCTCTACGTGGTCAGCGGCGCCCTGGTCGGCGCCCGTGACCTCCTGACGGGACGGCTCCTGGGAGATTGGACCATTCCGGGCCTCGACGAACAGGTCGGCTGGAAGGTCTCGCTAGGAGCCGGGCTCCTGGCGGAAGAGCATCGCGTCTCGGTTTTCGAGCTCCCTGCCTGACGATTCGGCCGCCGTAAGCTCCCGTTCGAGGGCGATGTTGGAAATCCTCTGCGAATCTAGGGCTTCCCGCGCTTGACGCCCGTGTTTCTTGGCGGACAATTCCCTCCCTCATGGCCAAGAAAAAGGAAGAGAAGATCGAGCCGACGCTCGACGCGGACGGGATCGTCGTTCACGAATACGAGCACACGGTCTTGGTGATCGTCAGCCCCGATGGTTTCGGAGAGCAGGGCGTGTGCTTTGCGCGCTCGATGCTGACGAATGTGCGCATCGCCAGCCTCGTTGCATCGACCCGCTACGATGAAGTGCTCAAGGGACGCCTGCAGGAATTCTTCCTGGCCGACATGACGATCGATGAAGTGGACCCCGCTGATTATTGCGGCGTGCTGATCTCGGCCGGAGAGATCGAAGCACTTGCTTCCAACGAGCGGGTCCTGCAAGTCGTGCGCGAGATCGCCGCTGCCGACAAGCTTGTCTCCTCCTTCGGTAACGGCGTGGAAGTCTTGGCGCGCGCCGGAGTGATCAAAGGCCGGCTAGTGACAGGAGCTCGATCCTGCGAACAAGCCGTTAAGAAAGCTGGCGGAAAGTTCACAACCAAACAAGTCCAAGAGTCCGGGAACATCGTCACAGGCTTTGACGAGTGCTCTGGTATTCGCTTTGGCCGAGCCATGGTCGACGCCATCGTTCGCTTACATTCAAAGGCTAGCTAGCTAGCCTTCGCATTCACTCCCGTCGCTTTTCTCCAGTCGGAGATAGTAGTCGGGAGCTTTCATCCTTACTCGTCAGCCGATCTTGTTTCGGGACTGACAACATTCGCAATGCGCTTGGACTGTGGGCCATAGAGCTCGACAGCTACCAAAGTGCTACCAGGTCCAAAACCTCTGGGGCTATTCATCCATAGTCTCAGCATCCACAAAAGAGGACACGACAGTGACTGCAACGCTGATTCTTGAGAGTCTCGCCCGCGAGTTCAAAACTAACCTAGAGTACGTTCAAGCAGCCATCGACATGATCGATGCCGGCTTGACCGAACCTTTCATTGGCCGCTATCGCCGGCCACAAGTGGGTGGGCTTTCCGAGAGCTTTATCCGCCGTCTCGACAAGCGTCGAAAAGACCTTGAAGAACTTGAGCGCCGCAAGGGAACGATCTTGCGCTTGCTCGAGAAGGAGGAAGGTGCGACTGAATCCGTGAAGGACCAGATAAAGGCCTGCACGGACCGCTTCGAGGTGGAAGATTTATTCTTGCCTCACCGTCGCCCGGAGCCCGAAGTTCAATTGGCTCTCGATCGCGGCCTTGGGCAACTTGCGGATAGGTTGACGACTTCCTTGCCGAAGGATCAGCGCCAGGCAAGGGATGCAGCCGGTGCCGAGAACACTGCTGAGGTTCCGAACTCAACGGAGACAGTAGAGGGACAGGTTGCAGAAACAGCGGTGAGCCCGGAGGCGTCAACGCCCGAAGTCGCACCCGCTGTAGTAGAAGAGGCAGTGGCCGTAATCGAGCCTATAGCAGAGCCCAGCGCCACCGCAGAGGCCCCGGCAGAGGCAGAGGCTCCGGCCCCTGCAGTAGCTCCGGCCACAGAAGGGGCTCCAGCCCAAGCAGATGCAGTCGCAACTCCTGAGGCTAGCGCGGGTGCCGACGCGGCCCCGGAGTCGAAGAAGGCAGAGGATGGCGCTGAGTCCTCCGCTGAGAGTCTTCCGCCTGAAAAGAGCGAAGAGGCTTCCGCTCAAGAAATGCTGACGCCGGAACTCGCTCGCATATGCGGTGAGTTCGTTTCTCCTGACCGCGGCGTACACAACGAGACGGAAGCGCTCGCCGGCGCTATGCGCATCCTCTCTGACAGGCTCGGCCGCAATCCGCGTTTGCGCGGAACCCTGCGCAGAATGCTGCGTAAGCACGGCATCTTGAGCGTGCGCCCTTTGGTCAACGAGAAGAAAGCCGGGCGTCACAAGGGCCTCTTGAAGCTCAGTCAGCCCATGCGTCAGATCCAAGGCAATCGCTTGCTGGCCATCCGCCAAGCGCAGAAGGAACGTATTCTGGCGACGCGTATCTCGATGGATCCCGCGCTTGCCATGCAGCGCGTTCGCGAGGCGATGGGCAAGCACTTTGATCCCGCAGTGCACGGCGCGCTCAATGAGGTTTGCCTGCGAGCCTTGACGCGTCGCTTGCTACCGATGATTGAGGAGGACGTGCGTCTCGAACTCAAAGAGCGTGCCGATGCCGAAGCCCTGCGCTTCCTATCGCAGCACTTGCGTCAATTGTTCCTGACACCGGTGCTTCCGCGCCGCGTGACGGTCGCTGGCGTGGATGTCAACGCGAAGGGCGATTGGACCTTCGTAGCGCTTGACGGTGAAGGCAAGCCGGTTGGCACCGAAGAAATCAAGATCGAGACCGGGGCTAAGGATGCGGAAGCCTTGGGCGCCGAATTGGTGACTGCCTTGGGTCCCTTTGAACTCGATTGCATCGCAATTTCGAGTGGCAAGTCCAGCCGCAATGCGGTGATTCGCATGCGCTCTGCTATCAAAGCCGCGGGCCTCAACTTAGTGGTCTTCATCGCTACAGAGGCTGGTCTTTCGAGCTATGCGAATAGTGAGCAGGCGCGCACCGAGTTGCCGGAGTTGTCGATCAGTCAACGCATGGCGGTCAGCTTGGCGCGCCGCTTGCAGGACCCGATGTTCGAGCTTTTGAAGGTCGACCCGCGTCACCTGAGTTTGGGATCGGAGCAAGCGCTCGTTAGCAAAGCCAATGTTCGCCGTTGTTTCGCGGAGACGGTCGAGTCGTGTGTCGCCCATGTGGGCTGCGAAGTGAATACCGCTCCGGCGCACTTCCTCGCGGCCTTGCCTGGCTTGGACAAGGAGGCGGCCGCCAAGATCGTCGAGCGTCGCGCGCTGTCGCCCATCATGAGTCGCGCGGAATTGCGCGACGAAGGCATTTTGACCGAAGCCCAGTGGGCCAGTGCAGCGGGCTTCTTGCGCATTTATCAGTCTTCCGATCCCTTGGATCGCTCGAACTTGCACCCCGAGCAATACATGGTCGCCCGCAAGCTGATCGAATCGGTCGGTGGATCGGTCGAGGATGCCTTGGGGAGCGCCGGTTCAACCCGCGGGTTGAAGCGTGAAGATTTCGACGTGGATCTCGACACTTGGCGCGACTTGATGCGCGAGTTGGCCCATCCTGGCCGTGATCCTCGGCACCGTTTGTTCCCGCCGGCCCTGCTTGATCCTGAAACGGATCCGGCACTTCTGGTGAAGAATAAGGTTGTCGAGGGCATCGTTTCCAATGTGACGAGCTTTGGAGCTTTCGTCGACGTCGGTCTCAAGCAGGACGCGATCATTCACATTAGCGAGCTGTCAAACCACTATGTGCGTGACGCGCGCGAGTTGGTCAGCGTTGGGCAGGTCGTCCGTGCCAAGATTCTGGAGAGCAGCGGTCAGCGCTTGACCTTGACCTTGAAGGGCGTGCCGCGCGAAGTCCGTGAGCCGCGTGCCCATCGCGGAGGCGGTGGTTCTCGTGGAAGGCGTGGCGGCGGCGGCAGCAGCAGCAGCGGCGGCGGAAGTCGAGGCCGAGGTCGTGGTGGACGCGAGCGCGATGAAGGCCCGAAGGTCAACCCGAACCTGCGCGCGGCCCAAAGTCGTCGCGACGGTCTAGCCGGTGCGCGTAATCATGGAGCTAGTCGCCGAGGTGGTGGCGGTCGTCGCGGGGCGGGCGGTCGTGGCCGCGAGGAGGGTGGCGAGCGCGTCAACTTGCGTGAGGTCAACAAGGCCGCAACCAAGACTGCCAACAATCCCTTCGCCGCCTTCTTCAAGGATGACGACGGCCCGAACTAATAGTCGAACCCCGACTGATGCAAGAAGCGACCCCCGCAATGCCTATGGCACTGCGGGGGTCGCTTGTTATAGATAGCTAATTGATCTGCTTAATCTTTGCGCTGGCGCTTGAAGACCTTCCAGGCTTGATTGAGGTCGTCTTCGGTGAAGAGTTCTTCCTCGGCTTCGATTGAGCCGCTGGGCAAGAGCGAGGGGGCGCGGTCCAATTTCTTGTCGTTCTCGACACTCATCTCCTCGTCAAACATTGAGCCGTCCTCATCCAGCTCGTCGAGCAAGCCGAGGCCGTCGCTAGGCAGCTCGATATCGTTCCAATCGAACTGGGTCACGTCGCAGACCTCTTCCTCGTCATCAATGTCGGAGTCTTCATCGAGCTCGACGAAGATTTCCATCTCCTCATAGTCCAGTTCCTCGAGGGGCAATTGCGGCTCCTCGTTCAGGTCAGGTCCGAATTCGACCTTGGGCGCGTCGAGGATGTCCTCACCGCCGTTGAAGTTGTCTTGGTAACTCAAGAAGTCCTCTTTGCGTGCATGTTCAGCTGCGACCGATCCCAGCAGATCATTCAATCGGCTTTCGAATGTCGATTCTTGTGCCCGCATGCGATCTTCGAGGCGCATGCTCATTTGATCCATGCTGGCAGCGAGATGGAAAGTCGCATCAACCTGCATTCCAGCCACCTTGACGTTGTTTTGCTCTTGAGCCACGCGCAGGATGCCCTTGATGCCTTCACGCACTTCGGTGACTTCGGCTTGCATGCGAGTCATGCGATCGACCATGTGCCGCATTCCGAGCGCCAGGGTTTGCGTGCATTCCAAGGCCTCCTCGGCGGAGCGCATCTGTTTGCCAATGTTGCGCAGCTTGTGGGACATCCCGGCGAGAATCGCGCACATTGTGCCGCCCCCGATCAGCGCTCCGCTGAAGATGCCCATCTCGCGGAAGTTCCTCGCGATCCACGACAGATCCGGAGAATAGTGCGGCCCAACGGCCAAGACTGTGCCGGCCGCGCAGGCAAAAAGGCCTCCCAGTACTAGACCGCCGGTCCAGAAACCGGTGTCCGACGTAATCTCTGCTTCGCCCGCAGGGGACTCAGCGCTTGTTCTTGAACGATCCATTCCCTTGATTCCCCACGTATGCCCAATGCTCCGCTGGTACGAAGCCGGGCGGTCCCTGTCGATTCTCAATGCCTAAGGCCCCAGCCGCATCCATTCCCGTTGGATGTTGCATTTGGAGCTGTTGGCCAAGATTCGGAGCCTGGGGGTGCGATTCTTGAGGGAATCGGGAGTTCTCTGTCGTCCGTCTCCCAGGAGCAGACCCCTTCCTGCTCTTGGCGCCACTCGTTAGAGTGGTGCCTGCAAGCCTTTCCGTCCTAGGAGGATCATTGGCACATCAGCAGAAGAAGAGTATTCATGGCATCGCCGTGGCCCCCGGATTGGCCATGGCGCCGGTCCACGTCATCCGAGCCGCCCCCGAGGTGGTCCCTACTTGGTCCTTAAGGGAGGACGAGGTTGAATCGGAGTTCATACGCTTAACCGGGGCCATCGAGGCAGTGAGCCTCGGCCTCGAGTATCAACGCCAGAAACTCTTGGAAGCAGGTACGTCCGAGAAGGAGGCCGAGATCTTCTCGGTTCACCGGATGATTCTGGCGGATCCCTCGGCTCTGAAGAAGGTTCGCGAGCGGATTGCCCAGGAACGCCTGAATGCGGAATCCTGTATTCGTCACCTGATCACTGCTCTTGAGGCGAGCATGTCGAATCTGGAGGGCAACAGTGTGCGCAACTATGGCGCCGACCTTTCCGAGCCCTGGCGCATTGTCCTGCAGGAGCTGATGAGCAGCGAGCGCGAGGCCTTCGTCTCGGGCGGCGAGAGCGTTGTGTTGGCGGCGGCCCAATTGACGCCGCACGTCGTGACCTACCTCGACCGAGATCGAGTTCGTGCCGTGATCACCGAGACCGGCGGACGCTTCTCGCACGGCGCTGTGCTGGCGCGTTCCTTCGGAATTCCCTGTGTGGTCGGCGTGCCCAATTTACTCTCACGCTTGGAACAGGGCATGCGCGTAATCGTCGACGGAGAAGCGGGCACTGTTCAGCTCTCGCCTGACCAGGACGACATCGACCACTTCCTCGAGCGCCACTCGCGGCGGATGGCGCGCATGGAAGTCTTGGAGGCGGAAGCGGCGCTGCCAGCGGAGACGAGCGACGGCCATTCCTTCCGTGTAAAGGCTAATATTGAGAGCATTCGTGACCTCGATATGAAGGGTTTTGACGTCAGCCACACCGACGGCGTTGGCCTCTTGCGGACGGAATTTCTCTACATGGAGCGGACTCAGTTCCCTTCAGAAGAAGAGCAGTATCGCCTCTATAGACGCGTTGTTGAGGCATTTGGTGGTCTCCCTGTCACCATTCGTACCCTCGATATTGGTGGCGATAAGCAATTGCCTTACTTTACAACTCCGCACGAGGAGAACCCGGCTCTGGGTTGGCGTGGCATTCGTGTCTCGCTCGAGTGGCAGGACCTCTTGCGGGTCCAATTGCGCGCGGCACTTCGTGCGAGCGAGCATGGTCCGGTTCGTATTTTACTGCCGATGGTGACCTCTCATGAAGAGGTCGTGAAGGTTCATACGATCTTTAACCATGTGCGTGCGCAGCTAATCGAGCAGGGGTATGCCCTGCGCGCAGACATCCCTGTGGGGATCATGATTGAGGTGCCGAGCGCGTTGCTCTCGCTCCCACGTATCCTGCAAGAAGTCGATTTCGTCAGCGTCGGTACGAATGACTTGGTGCAATACCTATTGGCTTGCGACCGCGACAACCCCTGGGTTTCGAAGCTTTACGATCCTTATCACCCCGCTGTGATTTGGGCGCTCAACTTCGTGGCGGTTTCGTGTGCAGCTGCAGGCAAGTCCTGCACGGTCTGTGGCGAGATGGCGGGGGATTACGCCACCGCGACGATGCTCCTCGGAATGGGCTATCGCGGTGTCTCCGTCTCCAACCACTTCGTCTCCCAAGTTAAGTATGCGGTGCGCGGGACGAGCTTATCTGCGGCTCAAGCCCTCGCCACAGAGATCGTCCAGATGGACTCCGGCGCAAAAATTCGAGATCGCCTCGAACGCTCGAGGGTTTCTCTTCACGGACGCCTAGGTAGTCAAACTTGAGCCTGGGCTCCTTGGGTGGCCGCCCTAAGTCATACTGAAAAAGGGGTTTAGGCCACCCCTGTGGCGGATCTATGATCTTGCTGCGAGCGTGCCCTCGAATCTGAGCTAGGAGTTTTGTATTGGTGGGTGCTCGATAACCAATCTTCTTCGTGGCTATCTGCCATAGACCTCCGATAAGAATGCCTATTTCGCCCGGAGCTTGGTAGACTGCCCCGAGGAGCATTTTAGGAGGAGGAGAGTGCGCGGATCCAGATGGGGTGGAGACCAATCTGATCGACCTAGGCGGGGACGTTGGTCCCAGGCAGAGGTCGCAAGATTACAGGAAATGTACGGGCTGAAGAGCTCTGAGTACATTTCTAAGGCTTTGAATCGACCGGTTGCGAGTCTCGTCAAGATGGCAGAGACTTTGTTCCCGAAGGCTACCCGTACGGGCGGCTGGAGGGAGGCGGAGATTCGAAAGCTAAAACTATATCTCGGCATCTGCGAGGTCGAGATCATCGCGCGGATCTTTAGACGCAGCTCGGCGGACGTCGAAGCGCAGATCTTGGAGCTCGACGGATTCAAGAACGATGGCCCTTGGACCCAGGAAGAACGGGTCGAAATCAAGCGCGTTTACGGCACGCGTTCCGACGAAGACACAGCGCGTGTTTTCGGCCGGACGGTCGAGTCAGTGCAAAAGATGGCTACCGAGCTCTGCTTGGCCAAGGACAAGGCCTTTGTCCGCCGTGTCTCGGAGAAGCCCGTCGCCACCCGCATGCCGCGTTGGTCCTCCGCTGAGATCGAACTTCTCTCCGAGATGTATCCCGAGTGTTCCAATCTCGAGATCGCGCAAAAGCTCAACCGGTCGGTGAAGAGTGTGGTTTCCAAGGCCCACAACATCGGCCTCAAGAAGGACACCAAGCGCCTTCAGGCCATGGGTCGCCAAAACGTCTCCCTGCGCTACGGTCGCCAGGAGCAAGGGGGCGAGCCCGCGGCGGCGGAATCCGCCGCTCCGAAAGAGATGAGCGCCGGAGGTGAGCCCTCTACACCCGAGCCCCTAGCGGACAATCCCTCGGAAGAAGCCTCTAGCGGCGAGACTTCGGAACTGGATACGTAGGCCCTGCGGCGTCATCTGTGAGATGGCTCTTCTAGTCGAGAAGGACTGACAGGGCCTCTTCACTCGCTGTGCCCTTTCGCAGACGACACTGCACAATCGCGCTTCCATCCGCTCAGCCCCCACGAACGGGGCTGTGGCCTGTAATCTTCGGCGTGAAGGTCAGCTGGAGATCGCCGGTCAGGTTGGCCTTCTGATCCCACGGACTGGCATTGTTCGCGTCCTGACGCCAATCTGGAAGTAGCGCGTAGCGCTCTGTTAGAGATGTACATTGGAATCCGATGCTCACCCCGAAACGACCTTGTCGAATGTCATAGTGCCCGAGGAGGCACTATTGAGTTGCGTTCAGATGCGTTGGACCTGATCTCTGAGCTTCCCAGCCAAACCCACGATTGGCTAATAGCTAGCCGAGAGGCGGCACGCCCATGAGCTACCTATCTTGGCTCTTGGCAGCATCCCTGCTCTTTCTTTGTGTGGAACGTGTTTTGCCGGAGCGGAGAGCGCAGAAGTTGTTGCGTCCTCAATTGGGCAATGACCTGTTCTACTTACTTTTTAACGGGCATGGTTATGCGCTCGTCGCCGCAGTCCCCGTTGCCTGGTGCGTAACGCATATGCGTTCGATGCTCGGTTCTCTGGGAGTCCTGCCCGAGGCGGGATGGCTTGATGATGTCTCCTGGCCGTTGGTGAGTCTGGTTTACTTACTGGCGAGTGACTTCATGCAGTGGTGTATCCACATTGCATTGCACAAGGTTCCCGTCCTTTGGCAGTTTCACAAGCTACATCACTCGGTGGAGCACATGGACTGGGCTGGGAACTTTCGCTTCCACTGGGTCGAAATCATCGTTTACCGCTCTCTGCTCTTCATCCCGCTGCTGCTCCTGGGGGGGCCAATCGAAGCCCTCTTCCCCGTCTGGGTTTTCGGAACGATTTGGGGTCATTTCAACCATTCGAACCTGAGAGTGAGATTGGGGCCCTTGGGCTATCTAATGAACAGCCCACGGATGCATATGTGGCATCACGACTCATCAACCGAGGGCGGGATAAGTAAGAACTACGGTGTTGTCCTGTCCGTTTGGGATCATCTATTCGGCACTGCCTATTGGCCACGAGAGCGAGCACCAAAAAAACTCGGCTATCCAGGCGTAGAGGACTTACCGCTCTCTCTCCCTGCGCAATTACTTTGGCCCCTGAGTGCGAGACGGCTCACCAAACCTCCAAAGCATTGACCCCGTATTCCCGTCACAGGGTGATCGGAGCTAGAGTAGGTACAAGGGCAACTCCCTCCCGTATTCAGCCATGATTCACCTGCATCACCTCGCCGTCTTCTTGCTCTCGGTGGGCACGCCAATCTTGAGTTCTGCTACCGAGGCCCCACTGGTTCAGGAGACTCGGGAAGTTCTGAGCTTCGATCAAAGCCATGCGAAGTGGTCTGCGGTGTTGGGACGTGCCCTGCAGGGCAGCGATATCGACTACGCCGTCCTGAAAAAAGATCGAGCGGGACTCGATGCTTACTTGAAGGTGCTTGAGGGGGTGAAGTCCGAGGACTTCGCCGAGTGGAGTCGCAAGCAACGCTACGCGTTCTGGGTCAACGCCTACAACGCGTACACGATTCGCCTTGTCGTCGACCACTATCCGCTGAAGAGCATCAAGGATATCGGCGATGAGAAGCTCGGGACGTGGGACAGGGCCTTCATTCCCTTGAAGCCGCTCTTCCTCAAGGCCAAGGGCGACAAGCTGAGCCTAAACGACATCGAGCATGAAATTCTTCGCAAGCGGTACGCCGACGCGCGCGTGCACGCGGCGGTTAACTGTGCTTCCAAAGGTTGTCCACCGCTGGTCGGAAAGGCATTCACGGCCAAGGGTCTCGATGCGCAACTCGACATGGCCGTGCAAACCTGGCTTGCCGACGAAACGCGCAATCGCTTCGACGCGCGTAAGCGTACGGCTGAGATTTCGGAGATCTTCAACTGGTTCGCAGAGGACTTCGTGCGGGACGGGAAGAGCGTTAGCGGCTGGCTGGCGCGCTTTGCTCCCGAAGAAGAGCGTGGGTGGCTCGTGAAAGAGAAGGTCACTCTTCGCTACCGCGATTACGATTGGGCGCTGAATGACGTGCCCATGGCTGCTGAAAAAGAGTAGGGCCCGGCAATACCCCGACAATAGGGCTGTCATACACCTCCCCGCACCTGGGCAAGAAGAGAGTGCGCCCGGGTGTGCGAAACCGTACTGCTACACCGGCAGGGCCAGCTTCATGCAGAAGACCGAGCCGCCTGACTTCAGGTACTCGCCTGTCTCCAGTTCCTGCACGCGGAATCCGCGTTGTTCGAGGGCTGCGCGTGCAGTTTGTGCGCCAGCTTGCATGAGGACGAGTGGAGTTTCGCTACCCGTGTCCGGCGCGAAGGCGTTGCAGGCAAAGTGCTGCTTGGCGTCTTCCATCGAGATCTCGATATTGCCCGAGAAGAGCTTACGAATCAGGGCTTGGCCGAGCGCGTCGAAGGCTTCGGGTACCCACAGGCACGTGCGCTCGTCGAGCAGCGCGAGGCAGGTGTCGAGGTGGTAGAGGTCCGGGTCTTGCAGCTCGAGGGTCACTATCGGCAAGTCGTAGCGGTTGGCTAACTCTTCCCAGGCTGCCGACGACGTGCGCGATCCGATTCCGCCCCAGAGCAGCCGGCGGCGGGGGTGCCAGAGCCCATCGCCAGTGCCTTCGAACAGTTCGGCGTCTCCTTCGAGGGGCTCGATCGACCAGCCGCGCGCTTCGAACACTTCGGCCCATCGCTGAACTTCGCCGGCGCGCTTGCCGCTGGCCATGCGACTCGGAATCCAGCGCGCTTGCCCACCCGCGGCATCCGCAGGAATGGGCAGCCCCGGGTTCGCGCAGAAGACGAAGTCGGGGTGGCCATCTAACGCATCCTCGACATTGACCTGCATGCCGCAGGTCTCGAGGGCCTGGCGCAAAGCTTCCCATTGCTCGCGGGCGCGCGCGCGATCGACCTTTTGCAACTCACCGTTTGCGTCGAGCATGTGCGGGTTGATCGCATACTCCACGTCAAAGTCGCGCGGGTCGGCCATGAAGACGGCAGCGAAGGGCGCGAGCGGCGGGAGGTCCGCTAGTTGGAAGTCCAAGTCTTGAACTGTCTTGATAATCGGCATGTGCAGACATTACCAGATCCGTTGAACCTCCAAGGTGCAGGAACCCATCTGGTTTTGTACGACTCCTGTGACGCACAGAACGCCGAACTCGGTTAGTCGGTGGCCATCGCGCTGGTAAATGTCGGGGAATAGCACGGCTTCCGCTAGACCGCTTGGATCTTCGAGGGTGAGGAAGCGCATCCACTTGCCATCGGAGGTGGAAACGCGTCGGCTAGCGACGAGCCAACCGCGCAAGGTGATGCGGCCCGCTTCGAAGTGTCGTAGGTTCGCGCAGCTGCAAGGATTGACTGGGCCGCTGCGTTGTTTTTTGTCGTTGGGATAGGGGCTGTTCTCCTGCGGTACAAAGCCGGGGAAGGTTCGTTGCAGGCGTTCGTTGGATGGCGTTCCGAAAATCTCGGTGGGGTGTGCGTGAACCGTGAGCCCCATCAGTTCGTATTCGAGAGCGCCACGTTCGCGGGCGGAGAGGTCGGGCAAGCCGGGCAGGACCAATGCCGGTGTTTGTGGGGTGGGGAAGAGGCTGGCGCTTTCGCCGGGGGGGAGTGCCGCTTGGCCGAGGCCGATACCGCCGCGCCAACCGACTGAGTTGGCGCGGGCACTCTCGACGCTTTCTTGTGCGCGGCGCTTTGGCGTGGCTTTGCAGGCATCTAGTTGCGCGATGTTGAGGCCGTCTGCTCCACCCAACTGAAGTTCGCGCGGCACGCGGCGCGTGTTGCTGCGCAAGAGATGCAAACGCCAAAGCAGTTCCGGCCGCGTGCGATCGAAGCTGTCGAGGGCGCCGCATTGGATCAAGTGTTCGACTTCGTCGGTGTGCGCTCGGCTGCGCTCCAGGAAGTCCGGCATCGAGAGGAAGGGACCTTCTATTTCGCGTTGTTCCAAGATGCGTTCGAGGAGTGCCTTTGAAAGACCTTTGACTCCGCCGAGTCCAATGCGCATGGCCGGTGCCGTGCCGATCCACTCGATGCTAAAGCCCACTCGACTGCGGTTGATGTCCGGCGGCAAGATGACTGCGCCCAGGCGCCGCGCTTCCTCGACGTAGACGCGTTGTTTGTAGTAACCCGTGTGGCTGTTGATGAAGGCTGTCATGTAGACCGCCGGGTGGTGAGTTTTCAGCCATACCGCGCGATATGAGATGCGGCCGTAAGTCACTGCGTGCGCCTTGCAGAACCCGAAGGAGGCGAAGTTGGCGACGAGGTCCCAAACATTTGCGGCGTCCGCAGGGCTGATGCCCTCTTCATCGCAACCATCACGAAAGCGTTTGGCGAGGGGTTCGAGTTCGTGCGTGCGACGTTTTTGTAAAGCGCGCCGCAAGAGATCCGCTTCGGCTAGATCCATGCCCGCCAAGGCTTGCGCGACGCGCATCACGTCTTCTTGGTAAAGCATCACGCCTTGTGTGTCCCACAAAACATCGGTCAAGCGCGGGTGTGGCGGTGTGGGCGCTTCAAGTCCGCGAAAGCGTCGCACATAGGCGTCCTTCATGCCCGAACTCGCTGGTCCCGGCCGGATCAGGGCCACGGCTTGAATGACGGCATTCATGTCGCGCGCGCCAGTTTGCTGCAAGAGGTTGCGCATCCCCGGCGACTCGACTTGGAAGCAAGCGAGGGAGCGTCCCGTGGCTAAGGTTTCACCGGTGGCTTCGTCGTCCTCAGCAATCGTTTCGAGGTCGACTTCGATGCCTTGTGCGCGCAATTCGATCAGGGTGTCGTCGAGCACTGTTAGGGCCCGATTACCCAGTAGGTCCATTTTGACTAGCCCAATCGCTTCTACGCCGTTCTTGTCGAATTGGGTGACGACCATGCCCTTGGCCGCCCGTTGGCAAGCGGCAAAGTCGGTGATCGGTCCCGGCGCGACCACCACGCCGCCCGGATGCAAACCAAAGTGCCGCGGCGTACCGACCAAGTCATTCGCGATGCGCAAGACTTGCCGCCAACGCGGATCGTCAAAAGGGAAGTCGCGCGCTTCGGGGGTCGAACGAAAGGCAAGGGCGATAGTGTTCTCCGTGTCACAGCTGGCGGCGCTGCGCCGTTCGCCCTCTCCTTCATCGGTAGCCACTTCTCCATCAAAGGCGCTCTTCGCAGCATCGGGCGCGTAGTAGGGCAAGACCTTTGACCAACGGGTGACGACAGCTGGCGGAAAGCCATGCACCAAGGCCGTTTCGCGGAAAGCGGCGCGCAAGCCGAAGCAGTTGAGAGTTGAGATCATCGCCGTGCGATGAGCACCGAAGAGCTTGTAGACATGCTCCGTGACTTCATCGCGCCGCCGCCAACAGAAGTCCAAGTCGATGTCGGGCCGGTCGCTGCGCGTCGGATTCAAAAAACGCTCGAAGATCAAGTCGTACTTGAAAGGATCCGCGTCGGTTAGCTTCAAGCAGTAAGCGACCAAACTGTCCGCCGCCGAGCCGCGTCCGACACACGGAATGCCTTCATCGCGTGCGAACTTAGCGATTTGATCGACCAGGATGAAATAAGCGGAAAAGCCCAGCTTGTCGATGGCGGAGAGTTCGTAGTCGAGTCGCCGCACGACCTCCGGTCGCAGTGGGCGATAGCGTTGTTGCGCGCCGTGGAAGGCCAACTCGCAAAGTTTGGAGTAGGGACTTTCGCCATCTTCCAATTCGACTTCGGGGAAACGTACCTGATCGAGGTCTGGCAAGTAGTCGCAGCGCGCCGCGACTTCGACGGTGCGCGCAACCATTGCCGGTACTTCTGGCGGAGCTACCGGCGCTTGGCAAGGCCCGGGGAAGTCGTCCAGCTCTGCATAAAGCGCGCAGACCTCGCGTCCGCTGAGCAGGTGCGAATCTTCCGCTGCCATCCATTCCTGCGGCAAATCTTCGAGTAAGGCGTTGTGCTTGATCGCAATGCGCACGCGATGGTCGCTAGCGCCACTTTGTCCCGCGTAGTAAACATCCGGCACCGCAAGAATCGCAAAACCCGTCGCGCGCGCAACACCTAGCAATTCCTTGGCGGCGACAGCGATCTGCGGGGGAGGAGTTTTGTGCGCGTCGAGCCCTTCACTGGCTTGTGGGGGATTGGCCGTCGTGGCGGCGTTGCGCGCCACTCGCATGCTCGCCGGCGAAACCGCCACGAAGACATTGGTCGCGGGCACGCGTCCCATCAAACCGATGCAGAGCTCAGGGTGATCGACGAGGTAGATGAGCCCTTCTTGAAACTCGACCGCCGCGCGCACCAAGTGGAAGTCTTCCGGCGACAACTCGACCTCTCCGGCTCCCGGATCACCGCCGAGTTGGCGCGCGGAGATCAGCTTGTTCAAGTTGCGGAAGCCCTGCTCGTTCTCGACCAAAGCGATGATGCGTCCGTCGCCTTCAGGATCAGAAATCTCCGCTCCAAGGATTGCGCGCACGGAGCTATTCCTGGCCGCTTTGACAAAGTCGACCAGTCCCGCGTTGTTGTCCACGTCCGTCAAAGCGAGAGCTGTAAGCCTCAACTGCTCCGCGCGCTCCAGCAAAACCTCGGGCGCATCGACTCCCGTGAGCAACGAATGGTGCCCGTGAACGCGCAAGGGTACGTACATGATTTTCTCCCGGTGGCGCGCTTCCGCAATATCGACCTACATTGGACCGCGCTCCGAGCCAGCCCCAAAGCAAGGTCAGAGATCCCCCAACCCAGCCCACCACGCTGATAAGAGGGGCATAGAAGCGCGACAGCCAGCCGGGCGTAGGGGTCTCTGAAGACCGAACCCTAACAGAACCCTAATTTATATCTAGCGTCTTCGCCTACCCAGCTCGGTGCCAGCGACCTAAGCGCAGGTTGGAGAGGAAGATAGGGGGCTTCCCAATTCGGCTCCAGGGCGGACACCTGTCCCGTTGGCTTGTTAACTTAGCGGCCCATGACGAGGCCGAAACCCAAGGTTCCCGAGAATCACACCGCCGCCATTCCTAACCCTGATCGGGTTAGGCTCTACCTGCATTTGCCGGAGTCGGGTCCACGCCTGCTGTTCTTTAGCGGGGGGTCGGCTCTGCGTGAAACGAGCCGTGTGCTCAAGCGCTACACGCACAACTCGATTCACTTGATCACGCCCTTTGATTCGGGCGGAAGCTCTGCGGTATTGCGCGAGGCCTTTGCGATCTTTGGAGTGGGGGACCTGCGCAATCGCTTGATGGCTTTAGCGGATGAGTCGGAGTTTGGTGAGACCAATATTAGCACGCTCTTCTCTCATCGCTTACCTGATGATGCGAGTGCGGCTGAGTTGCAAGGTGAGTTCGAGGAACTGATCGACGGCAGTCATTCTTTGCTGCGTGCCCTCGATTGGGCGCTTCGTACATTGGTGCTGACGCACTTGCACAAGTTCGCGAAGCAGATGCCGAAAGATTTCGATCTGCGCGGAGCGAGTGTCGGCAACTTGATTCTGGCTGGCGGCTATCTCGTCAATCAACGCGATATCGATCCAGTGCTCTCTCAATTTTCAAAGCTCGTTGGTGTGCGTGGAATAGTGCGTCCAACTGTGACGGCTTGTGCTCATCTAGTTGCGCTGCATGAAGGTGGTGAACAGACCATTGGGCAGCACTTATTTGGAAAAGCCGAGTGCGCAAGGCGCGGAAGAATCATTGGCTTGGAGTTGACCAGCGCATTGGAAGGCGGCGAGTCACTCGAGGTGCAAGCGAATGAGACGGGCCTTGAATTGATCGGAAGCGCAGATTTACTCGTCTTCCCGATGGGCTCCTTCTTCGGCAGTGTGCTGGCCAATCTCCTGCCGCGCCAGGTAGGGCGCAGCGTGTTGGCGAGCAGTTGTCCGCGTGTGTACATACCCAACTGCGGTGTCGACCCAGAGATGGCAGGCTACAGTCTCTTTGAAAGTGCAGAACAAATCGCGAAAGCGATCGCCAAAGATGCGGAGCGTGAGGTTCAGCTTGCAGAGGTATTAGACTTTGTTCTGATCGACTCCAAGGGACTGGACTATGAATGCGACTTGGATCTGGATCGACTTGCGCAGGCAGGAGTGCAGGTACTTGATCTAGACCTTGCAGACTCTTCTAGAACAAATATCGATCCACAGAAGCTGACTGAAGTTCTACTGTCGATGGTGTGAGGGAGAGAGGAGGCCCTGAGGGGTTCTGGTGTCGAAGCTAGCGAAGAGCCTGAATCGGAGAGCTAGCCGCATCTTCGGATACGGGCTCGTCGAGATTGCTAAGCGCCAAAACGGTCAAGCCGCCCTCAATGTTGAGTGTCGCGCTCAAGCCAGGACCGCCGCCAGCAAGCCCCGTCGATGACATCCAGCCGCTATCGGCCCGGTTCCGCTACATGCAACTTGCGGAACTCGGCCATCTGTTCCGCTCCTTGGTTGAATGCGCTGACCCAAGCTATCGCAGCCTAGAACCTGGGTCTTACTCAACACCAATGCCATGCCGTCTCTAATGAACAGATCTCACTTCGCCAGTTGATCCAGTTCGTCGAGTTTTAGTCGCACGCTCAGAATGTAGGGCTCTTGATCTTTCACCCAGTGACCATAGGTCGTTAGGACAAAGGTGTCATTCGCCAGCACTTCAACGCCGGGATAAGCGCAATCCCAATTGTGTGTGTTGTCTTTGAGGCGCACGTGATACTGACCTTGCTGGCCCTTGACGAGATCCTCGTAGGTCCCGACCCAAGCGACCCAATCCCCGTCGAAGGAACTCTTCTGTCCCTGGGGCGAACGGCTACGAAAGCTGATCAACAATCGGCCATCGCTAGAATACTTCGCCGTATGGCGGTCGCCGTTGAGCGTTGACGGCAATAGTTTCGGAGTGCTCCAAGTCGCACCTTCATCGTTCGAGAAGATGATCTGAGAGTTCTTGCGTCGAGCGTTCTCGCGCAATAGGAGAGCGAGCTGTTTGCCGTCTGGACTGCGAACCACTCCCGGCTCGCACAAGTGCACTTCGCTAGACGCGAGAATGGCTTCAGGCATCGACCAACTCAATCCACCGTCCTCGCTGCGCGTCTTGTAGAGCGTGAAAACCGTCGGCTTTTCAGTCTTCCCATTCGAACCAAAGAAGCGTCCATCGTCATGGAAGAACGCCATGTAGTGCCCGGCTCCCGTTTTCAAATCGACAAGGGCGCCCATCACAACAATGCCGCCCCAATCGCCCGCTTTTTCCAACTCGCCCCAGTTCTTGCCGTCGTCCTCAGTCACCGCGAGGCGCGCGGGATAGAGACCCGACCACATGATGATGCGCTTCTTCCCGTCCGCATCGAGCACCCTGTGCAAGGTCGGAACCTCCTTCGACGTAGTCCAACTCTCCGGCGTTGCTAAACGCTCCGACCAAGTCAGTCCGCCGTCCGCCGAACGCTTGTAAACAATGCCGCCCTTGCCATGTCCCTTGGGATAGACGCACAACATTGTCTTGCCATCCTCAAGCAAGCAAGTCGTCGGGTGGCCAAGGTACTTGCCCGGTTCACGGTCGACGACGACTTGGCGTTTGATGTCGCCGTCGAGGTCCAAGACCGTTGCTTGTGTTTCTGTGTCAACGAAGGAGAGGGCGAGAAGGACTGCTGCAACGATATGGATCATGGCTATTTGGATCAGGTCGGGGCAAGGCCCCAGGAGACCCGCAGAGCCTAATCAATTCAGCGCGCACCTACAGGCTTTGCAGGCCGAGGTCGAGCGTCTCGCCTGCCTTGACTTTGAACTCGCCCAGATGGCGACCCGGCCGGTTTGGGTACTCTAGAGAGACTTGAATGGTCCCGGGGAGGATCCTGTGCGCCTCAAACTCTCCAAGATCTTGCGGGATGATCCAGGCTCCCCGGGTATCGAGTTCGACGTGCCACACAAGGAGCGTGGCGGTCTCGCTATAGGTGCCGAGTGAGTCAAGGACCTCGATTCGTAGGCTAGCCGTTTCCGTCGTTGGATCTGGAATACTCAGGCGAAGGTCTTCGGCTGATGCAGAGACTCCTCTGACGACGAGCAGGGGAAACGATGACATCCCACTTCGACTCCCAAGGCCGCGCACCGTCAGCTTGTAGGTCGCGTTCTCCTTCACGAGTAGCGTGAAGCGTCCATCCCCATCCGAAAAATCGGAGCGTGAGCCGGCGCCTTCCTGTTCCCCGTGGGCCCAAAGCCAAGTGGACATCGGCTCGTCGTTTGCATGGACGATAACTCCTCGGATGCGGGGTTGTTTGGGGACGACTAGATCTAGCAGAAGGCGATCTCCAGGACTGGTGAAAACTCCCTGCTGAACCGAACCGAAATCAATTTTGTAAGCGCTCACGAGTGCTTCTCCTGGGGGCAAGCCTGCCAAAGTATAGTGGCCCTCTTCATCGGCTTTGGATCTGATGCGTGGGAAGCCTGCGAGCGCATCACAGCCAACGTCAGCAGAAATGATGGGAGCACCGTTCTCGTGGGTGATCGTGCCAGAAACGGTGGCCTCCTCAAATAGAGTCACCTCCACACGGTTTGCTTGGTCTTGAAAAACTTCAACTTGCGCTTGGCCCCAACCGAAGCCTGCCTTGTGCGCGGTGACTTTGATGCTGCCGACGGGAACTGAGTGAAATGTGGACACTCCACGCGCATCTGTTTTCTCCAAGGTCACTGGTGCGAAAATGCTGAAGAGCCCCTCATCGAGCGGGTCAAAGTTGTCGCTATCCTCGTTGCTAAGGCGCAGTTCGACATTACCC
>JBLIOI010000079.1:0-23169 GCA_047639675.1 Planctomycetota bacterium
CGAATGTCTCCGGAATCTTTGCCTACGGACCGAATCAAGGGAGCATGCCAGCCGGTGACGGAAGCTTGTGTTTGTCGGCACCCTTCGTACGCATCTCTCCTCCGACCCAAACGGATGCGAGCGGTTCAGCGATGCACAGCTTCGACAATCAGAACCTACCGATGACCTCGCCGATACTCACAGCCGGTACGACTTGGAACTTCACCTTCTGGTACCGCGACCCTGCCGGTGGTCCAGCTGGGTTCAACTTTAGCGACGGACTCTCTGTCTTGTTCGTGAACTAGACTGTTGCTGTCAGGCTCGATTCCGCGACGAATCTAGCCTGACCCGATCGTCTTTGAGGCATTTCTATCGTCGACTGCCACAGCGCGATCGGTGCCTCCGAGGATGTGCTCCACACCCAGCGCCCAGTGACGTGGCGTGGCTTCGATTCACAACTTTGGATCCGACAGTTCGATGCGATGCACCAACGTGGTCCCATCCATTCGTTCGACGCGCACGAGCAGGTTCGTCATGGTGGAGCCTAGCCCATCGATGTGGAGAGTCTGCCCCGCCAATCCACCTGCTTAGCGCACACTGCATAAGCCCTCAACGTTCCTGCACCGCGACGGTTTGATCCATGAAATGAAGTTCAGCTGGAGGCGGCGGGCACGCTAGTTCGCCGTTGCAGGAGGAAGGGCTCGCTCGCTAGGAGACGGTTTAGAAGTTCTCGCTCGGGACGAATTCCCTACTTGGCTGTAGAATTCGCTGCTAGCTTGAGCACCCTGCTCAGGTTCTGGCAACGGAGACCCGCTTCACTCGACGAATGGCTCGCCTACTCAAGAAAGTAACCCTCACCCTGGTCTCTACAGTCGTCTGCGTAGGGATGGCTGAGTTTGCCATGGCTACCTGGTTGCCTCAGGCCGGCGCTCCCGAGAACAGCAATCTCGGCTCCTGGGGCAATAAGGTTCACCAACCATCGAAGGTACCCGGACTGCTGTATGAATTGCGGCCCGGCGCCCGGAGCAAATACCGCCCGCCGCGCCAGAAGGGACTTGTGATTCCCGTCAAGATCAATTCCTTCGGCATGCACGGGCCTCAGATTGAACTTGAGAAAGGCGAGTACCGCCGCATCGCCGTCTTAGGCGATTCGACAACCTTTGGATACGGAGTCGAGACGAGCGAAACCTATCCAGCGGTTCTGCAGGCAATGCTTACTGACCGCGACCAACCGAATAAGTATCAGACGCTGAACTTCGGTGTGGCGGGTTATAGCACGAGAGAAGAGGCCATCGTTCTCGAGCACAAAGCACTCAAGTTCAAACCGGATGCGATCATCGTTGGATATAACCTCAATGATCCCGATGGTGAGCACGCCAAACAGCCGCTTCACAATCACTTCGTCGTAGCGAAGTGGTGGCGGTACTCTCACCTAGTTCGGTTCGCCTCTGAAACCCTGCGTAAGCAACGCCTAAGCAAATTAGGCGGGGGCAATCCGCTGAAGTATTGGCATGCGCCGGGACGAGCGAACTGGGCGATTGTTGAAGATGGGTTCGCTCGCATTGCGACCATCGCAGAGGAAGAAGGTTTGCCAGTCTTGGTCGTGATCTTCACGGCAGGGCCGCCGACAAAAGACCCCTCAACTTACGACCTGAAGGACCTGCATGCCCAGGTTGCTCTGGAGGCGCGCAAAAATGGCTTCGACGTGCTCGACCTTTCTCCGGCCTATTCCAAGCTGGCCAAGGAGGGAAAGAAATCTCAGCTTCCCCATTCCCACCCGAATGTTCTCGGACAACTAACTGCCTCGGACGAAATCGCCAAGTTCATGCTCGGTCCCGGCGGACCCTTCGCGCAAGTGTCAAAGTAAACTAGAGCTTCATCGCAAAGACGCCGGAGGTGAGAGTCGAAGCTGTCAGGTCGAGCTAGACCGTGCGTTAGCTGAACCCGGCAAGTCTGCCCAATCAGAGCTCTAGCAAGAGCATTTCCTTTGGAGTCGGGCGGATCGAGTAGCGCGCGACTTCTCGCTCAGCCCTGAGCAGAAGGACGGTTCTCGCAGCGTCGTTGACTGCGAGAACATCCGATAGACTCGTTCCAATCGGCAGCGTTGGACGCAAACCGATCGAGTTACTCTTGATTCTAACGAGGTCGATCGCGTCTCCAACCTCGTCGAGGACCTGGAGTTTGTTCGCACGTCCACTCCAGTCGGCGAAGTCGAACTGAATCCAGCAGCGGCGCTAGACGGCAAGTTCGAGGCGTTCCATGTCCGCGGACTCTTCGAGTTCATAGAACAGTTCCGTCACAATCGGGACGCCTTCAAGTCGCAGGAACTCGGGCGTTGTCGTCGCGTTCTCTGCTTGGTTTTGATGATGTCGATTCATGGCTCCAAGCAACAAGTGTCGCTGGCCCCCGAAGTATCCGCAAAAACTGAGGATTCGTCTCCATGGACTTGGAGTGCTGAGGTTGAAACCCCGTAAACCCGGGCACACCCAACAGGATGTGCACTTCTACCAAGCCTCTGCCTAGGCCAGCGCGTCGTCCGCTACGTGGTATTGAGGGTCATCGATCACGTTGACTTCCACCAGGTCGCCAGCCTTGCGCAAGAGCTTCTTGCAGTCAGGGCTCAAGTGGCGCAAGTGCAGGACCTTCCCTAGCTTCAAGTAGCGTTCGGCCAAGGCGTCGATGGCTTCGATGGCTGAGTGGTCCGATACGCGCGCGTGCTCAAATTCAACGACCACCTCGTCCGGGTCGTTCTTTGGATCAAAGAGCTCTGAGAAACTCTTGCTCGATCCAAAGAACAGGGGACCGCGAAGCGAGTAGATCTTGATGCCCGCTTCATCCGTGCGGCAAATCGCGTGAATCACTTTGGCATGCTTCCAAGCGAACACGAGCGCTGAAACGATCACACCAACGAAAACTGCCATCGCCAGGTCGGTTGCGACGGTCACCGCAGAGACCAAGATGATGACGAAGGCATCTGAGAGCGGCACGCGGGTCATGACGCGGAAACTTGACCACTCGAAGGTGCCCAGCACCACCATGAACATGACACCCACCAGCGCCGCCACCGGAACCATCTCGATCAAACCCGAGGCGAATAGGACGAAGGCGAGGAGCACTAGCGAGGCGGTGATGCCCGAGAGCCTGCCACGTCCCCCAGAGTTGATGTTGATCATGCTCTGGCCGATCATCGCGCATCCGCCCATGCCGCCGAAGAATCCGCAGGTCAGATTGGCAACGCCTTGAGCCAAGCACTCTTTGTTGCCACGCCCGCGAGTCTCAGTCAATTCATCTACCAAGGTCAGCGTCAAGAGCGACTCAATCAAACCCACCGCCGCCAGAACGATCGAGTAGGGCAGGATGATTCGCAGTGTCTCAAGCGTCAGCGGAACCCCTGGGATTGAGAAGGAGGGCAAGCCGCCCGCCAGGGTTGCTTCGGGATTGCCGGTCATCGTGCGCAAGTAGTCGACAATGTTAGGCGAGTTGAGTCCCATGCCAATCGCGAGGCCGGTCACCACTACAATGGCTGCCAAGGAAGAGGGCACCGCCTTCGTCAGCTTGGGCAGGAACTGAATGATCGCCATGGTCAGCGCTACCAGGGCCAACATGGTGTATAGCTCCGTTCCATTCATCCACTGCATCGCGCCGTCCGCGTCCGCAGTTTTGAATTGCCCCAACTGGGCCAGGAAGATCACGATCGCGAGCCCGTTGACGAAGCCCAGCATGACGGGGTGTGGCACGATGCGAATGAACTTACCGAGCCGGAAGATCCCCGCCAGGGCCTGCAAGACTCCCATCAAGGCCACTGCTGCGTACATGTACTCGATGCCGTGATCTGCGACGAGCGCGACCAAAACGATCGCAATCGCCCCCGTGGCCCCTGAGATCATCCCCGGTCGTCCGCCGAAAACCGCCGTGATCAGGCCCACCATGAAGGCCGCATGCAAACCCACGACCGGATCGACGCCCGCTACAAAGGCAAAGGCTACTGCTTCGGGAACCAGAGCCAAGGCAACGGTGAGCCCCGAAAGCAGGTCGGCTTGCGGGCGGAATTTGGAACGACTGAAGAGATTGAACACGAGTGCGGAGCTGCTAAGGGGAGAATTGGCGCAGCAGGGTAGCGGCAGTCCTTGGGCTCAGTAGCTCCAAGTGAGATCTATTCCGCGTAGCTCCCGTTGGCGACCGAACCCGCCATACCGCGTCAGTCACTCTTCTCCACGAAACTGTGTCCACTCCGGGCAGCCTTCGTTTATCCAATTGAGTGAGGGTACATGCCAAGCAGGCCGAGAGGCGATGCTCTCGGCGCGAGCTTCCACAGTCTAGCTCGCGGAAGCAACAGAGCGGGGTGAACTGGAGGTTCGTTCCGATTCGCTCCCGACGACTCACGATCACCTGCTCGCGCCGAGTTCGCAGGGGTTGCTCGGAAAAGCCATGCGCTGAGAACAACCAGAATGCTCGCGCTAACTCATACGCGGTCGGCGGAGAGACGGGCCCCTGCTGGGTGAGCGGCACCTCTTTGATGCCAAGCTACGGCAGGGGGACCGCACCGAATTGCGAGGAGGAGACTCGATCCTTTCGGCGCCGCGTCCACACTCAAATCGTTGATGGCTCCGATCAGTAACAGTAAGGCCCTCTGGATCAGTACGGCCGTCAACCCTTTCGGGGAGGATTGCAACCTGGCTAGCGCCAGCGCCGCCTCCATCTCCCACATGGGCAATGGGATGGGCGAAGCATGTGCTTGGTGCTCACACTTTACTACCCTGCGTGAATGAACAACCCGCGCGAACGCGAGCCGATGACCTGGCGTACCAAATTACACGAGATCGTGTTCGAATCGGATACGCCGGCTGGCAAGGCCTTCGACGTCGTCTTGATCTTCGCGATCCTGTCGAGCCTTGTCGTTGTAATGCTCGAGAGTGTGGAGAAATACCGCGTGGACTACGGCGAGTTGCTATTCGCTGCGGAGTGGGGATTCACCTTGCTGTTCAGCCTGGAGTACCTCGTGCGCCTTGCGTGCGTAGATCGCCCGGCGCGTTACGCGCGTAGCTTCTTTGGTATTGTCGACCTGCTCGCCATTCTGCCGACCTTTGTCAGCTTGTTGATTCCCGGCGCACAAGCTCTACTCGTCATCCGCGCCCTGCGCATCCTACGCGTCTTCCGCGTACTCAAGCTCGGAAACTACGTTCGCGAGTCGGACCAACTCGTCCACGCGTTGATGGCGAGCCGCCGCAAGATCCAAGTCTTCGTCTTCGCCGTGTTGATCATGGTCGTCATCTTCGGTTCGTTGATGTACTTCATCGAAGGCTCGGAGGCCGGCTTTACAAGCATTCCGCGCGGCGTCTACTGGGCAGTGGTGACTATGACGACCGTTGGCTACGGCGACATCACGCCGCAAACGAATCTCGGTCAAGCGGTTTCGGCTGGCATCATGATCCTCGGTTACGGGATCATCGCAGTGCCCACCGGCATCGTTTCTGCGGAGATGGCGTTCGGGGTGCGCGACTCTTCAATACCAAAGAGCGAGTCTGACGAGTCCGCGCTGGTTTCGGGGCAAGCGTGCCCGGCCTGCGGCGCGAGCGGCCATGGACTCGATGCCGCCTACTGCCGGTTGTGTGGCACGGCGATGTGATGTGCTTCGTGGTATAGGGCATATGCCGTATGCTTGCCTAGGGCCTCCATCCACAACCGATTTGCTAGCTCGTCATGTCTTCCGAACTGGACAACACTCTCAACCTGATTCATCTTGCCCAGGAAGGCGACAATGAAGCTCTAGGCCAGATCTTCTCGCGCTACTACAACCCGGTTGTTGCCTACGTTAGGCTTTGTCTTGGACGCGAGTTGCGACTCAGCCTCGATTCCGTTGACGTCATGCAGGAGACGTTCCTGGTTGCCGTCGAGCAGTTCGACAAGTTCGAGATCCGACATGAGGCTGGCTTGATCCACTGGCTCTCCAGGATCGCGGAGAACCGCATTCGTGACCACGCTCGATATGTTCACGCGGAGAAACGAGATCAACGACGCCAGCGAGCTCTACGCTTTCTAAGAGACTCCGTCGCTGCCGGTACCGTGCAGCTCGAACCCGCAGCCGACATCACGCTGCCCGGTGACGCAGCAGCCAAGGGCGAACTAGAGGAACGCTTGGCCTTAGCGCTCGAAGCTCTCGAACCGGTTCACCGTCAAGTGATCATGCAGCGCACCTACGGCAATGCCAAGTGGACCGAGGTCATGGAACTGATGGGGCTCGGCTCGGAAGCCGCCGGGCGCCAACTTCATGCTCGAGCTGTGCTTGAACTCGCCGCTCGGATGAAGGACTGACGGAGGGCATCTGTCGCCGGGGGCCGATCTCCTCGGTATTCACTTCTTCGCGAACGCCACCTGCAGGAACTCCACGAATACACGGACCTTCGCGCTCATGAAGCGTGTGCGCGGGTAGACCGCCCAGACTCCGCCGGCGGCGCGACACAACCCCGGCAAGACACGGACCAGGGCGCCCTCCTGCAAGTCGGCCTCGCAGTGCCCGCTGGGTAGCAAGGCGAGACCGCAGCCTTCTATGGCGGCGCGCCGCACGCCGTCGAGGTTGTTGACGGTCAAGCGGCCATTGACCGGCACGCGCACCTTGCCCCGCGTCCCCGTCATTTGCCACGCGCAAGCGCTCACCCAGCTGGGAAAGAGAATGCAATCGTGTTTGGCCACGTCGGATGCGCGCTTGGGCGTTCCGCGCCGTTTCAAGTACTCCGGGCTGGCGACCATGTGAATGTCACCGGACACAAGAGCGCGCCCGGTCAAGGTTCCCTGGGGCGCACGACCGCCGCGCAAAGCGACGTCGAATCCCTGCTCGACCAAGTCCACGTAGTGATTGCTCAAGTCGAGGTCCAAGTGCAAGTCCGGGTAGGCGCGCTTGAACGCCAGTAGAATTCCAAAGGTACGAGTACCTAGCTCCGCCGGGGCGGTCACGCGCAGGGTCCCGCGCGGTTCGTCGAGGACGCTAGTGGCGGCTTGCTCCGCGGCGACGAGCGCTTCTGCAGCGCGCGCTACCTCTTCGTAGAAGGCACGTCCGGCGTCGGTCAAGCTGAGCTGCCGGGTGGTGCGTCGGAGGAGCTGCAATCCGAGTTGTCCTTCCAGTCGCGAAACCCTGCGACTCACTGTGGACTTAGGTAGATCGAGCACTTTGGAGGCAGCCGTGAAGCTGCCCTCATCCACCACTTGGGCAAAGACCAAGGCGTCCCCCGGTTCCCATTTTATTGTTCCGATCATGGAACAGTTTTATAAAAATGTTCCGTCTGATCAAACAGCGCGGAAGATCATAGGCGCTGGAGTTTGTCTCAACTCCGTACTCGCGTCCTTACGGAAGGGTCGCCGCATAGGCACGCGCCATCAACCTTCCGAGCTCGAGGGCGCCCAAGCTTCCAAAGGTCGGTGCGGGGCTCGCTGACGTGAGGCTATCCGTTTGGACGAACCAGAGGTTGGGGTCGGCCGCCGCGACGCTCGCGATCTTGGTGTCCAACTCGTCGAGCTCGGTCTGACCCCAGACCAAGTCGTCGCGTAGCTCTGCGACGAACCACTTGAGGTTCGGCTCAGCGAGGGCCGTCCTCACGTTGGAAACGGCCGCGGTCAGGTTCGTGGCGTAGGGGTTGCGGTAGGGCGGCCACCAAGCATCGTGTTCGGCCGGTAGCCAGATCACGCCTTCGAGTACGGGCTTGAAGCCGGCGTCACTCAAGTCGCTCAAGCCTTGTTGGATGAACTGCACGGCATTATCGAGCTGGGGGCGGTTGGAGCGCGGATGTCCCGGCAGCCAGTCGACGAGGAAGGCGGCACTGTCCGCGATCTTGATCACGGCGACCGGGTCGTCGAGGAAGCGCGCGGCACCTTGGCCGAAGGAGAGTTCCGGGCCGAAGCTCTGCAGGTAGTCGGCCGGACCGAGCGGCGCCCAATCGCTGGAGACGTGCGCGCCACCGCCGAGGTGGTAGCGGTAGAGGACGTCCTGTTGCAGCTCGTCGAGGCCTTGGTAGCTGGGCTGGTTCTGAATCTCGGTGACCTGCGCGCCTTCGCCTTCCATGCTGCGTTGACCCGTCATGACGAAGACGCGCACGGTGTCCCCGACCTCGGCCGGCAGGCCGGCGGAGAAAGAGGCGCTCTGGTGAGGATCACCGAGTCCAATGGTGTCGAGGTAAGCTTCGGCGTGCTCCTCGCCGAGTTGGAGCATGCCCTCCGTACCGAAGTGGTAGTGGGGCCCCGAAGGACTGACTTTGAACGACGTGTGGCTTGAGGGGACGAAGATGACGAGCGGGTCGGCGGCAGCGACAGCCAGTTGCCCCTGCTTCAGGATCGGCATGTTGTTCCAGTAGTCGAGGCCCCAAATGCACTTGAAGCTAGTCTCGCCGACGAAGAACTTCAGGTCCGGTTTGCCTAGGTCGCTGCGGAAGTTATCGATCAAGGCGGCGAGGCGCGCTTCGTACTCCAGCACGAAGTTGCTGTCCAACATGTCGTTCTCGCCCTGTTGCCAAATCACGCCCTCTAGCTCCCAGTTCGCGCCGCTGTTCGTCAAGTCGGTCAGCGCTGTTTGCATCAAGGTCAGTGTGCGCTCGTACATCCCTTGACCGTTTGGGTTGCCCGGGTCCCAGTCCACGGCGAGGTTTGTTCCGCCGCTCGCGGACTTGATGATCGCGATGCGCGAGCCAGTCTCGGCGCGGACCTTGCGAGCGAAGGCTAGCTCCGGTCCGAAGATCTTCGTCTGCGTCGCGGGTTGCATGGGGATCCACCCGTTGGAGCTGTAGGCGGAGGGGCCTAACTCATACCACACGAAGGCCCCGGGCTGGGGCGATCCCGCGCCCATGAACGGCGGGTACTGGTCAATCTCGGAAGCGTGGGTGTCTGCGCCTTCGGCGTTGGACTGTCCGGCGACCAAGAACACTCGCGTCACTTGGCCTTCGGTGTCTTCGGTGACTTGCCGGGACTCGGCAAGGGCCGGAGTGGACAATGCGTACTGAGCCGAAAGCGTCCAGATGTAGATCGGAGCGAAGGCGAAGAGGCGCAGGAAGGGGCAGTGCAGCATTAGACATCCTCGGAATGGACAGCGCTCTTGACTAGGAGAGCAGGTTGAGAGTTTGGACCTAGTTCGAAGAATAGCAGGGACGCTTTTGAGCCGCAAGATCAGCACTGGGATGCGGCAATACCCCTTATATGCGAAGTCCCCGTACGTCACATGGAGTGCGGGGACTGCTATGACCTTCCTGAGGTCCCTGACTTGCAACAGCGGTCCGTTGCATTGAGTTGATGTCTTACTCCTCGGTCTCTTTCGGTTTCTCCGCGGCGCTCTGAATTGCTTTGCGTTCTTGTTCTTGACGCAGCTTGAGGTGAATCGCTGAGCCCTTGTCTAGGAGGCGCAAGGTTTGCACGACTCTTTGAAGGTTCTTGCCAATCCCCGTCACGATGACTTGGTTGCTTTCCTGAACAGGGACGATTTGCATCGTGTTCGAATCGACTACGAGTTGGCGCAGAGAATTACCAATGGTACGAATGTCGACATTCGGAACTTGAATCACTGTCGTGATGAGCAGGGCAGAGTCCATGGCATAGTCGTCCAGTTGTTCCTCCGGCACAAACCTAGCCTCCTGTCTGATCGACGATCTCCGGGAACTGTCCAGGCTTACAAGTGACAACATCCGGGGTTCACTGCGCCGCACATCTGCGAGCACGAAGCGATTAAAGATCAGGATGTCTTGGACGACCGAGTAGACATCCTTAGGTGCAACTTCGAGGGTCTCGTGCAATGTGGGCGACAAACTCGCCAGCAACTTCTTGGTCTCCAGTGAGTACAAAATTTGCTCTCCGGATACCCGTTGGAACTCACTGATTAGGTGCTCCAATGAGTGGGTCTCTTTCTGGCTGATGGTCAATCCCTCGGCCGGCGTTGGAAAAGCTTCTTCGTGGGGAGTCAGGGTCCATCCACCGGAGCTGGCGGCAGGGGGTGTGGGGGGAAGTGCTGCTACAAGCAAGGCGGCACTAACCGCGAGAATATGAAGTCTCAACATGGCTGCGATCGTTGGTAGTGGGGTCGTTCTTGGCTCACAGCCGTAGAAGAATTCGCCGTCGATTTATTCCGAAGAAATTCAGTCGAGCGTGCTCGGTCTATGGAGACCAGCCATGATCCGCTCGTGCGCCGGTTGCCGATCTCGATCTGGTTTTACTAGAGACCGGAGAGTTAGCCTGTGACCCAGTAACCCAGGGCTGAGGAATAACAATCTTGTGCGATCTTCCTTGGGCTTCGATCCCGTCTGCACAGCAATCAATTGGCGCAGCCTACGATCCGGTCCCTGTCGGAGGAGCCGTTGTACTTGCCCTGACTGCGTACTCGAGCTCTATCTGATTGTTCCGCTCATGGAACAGTCATATTCGAATGTGCCGTCTAATCAAGCAGCGCGGGAGGTCCTAGGGTCTGTGCTCACAAGAACCAACCCTTCCATAGCCATGAACAAACTCATCTCTTTCGCTCCCACGGGGGCTCGTCTCCTGCTCGGCCTCATCTTCGCGATCTTCGGCCTCAACGGTTTCTTGCACTTCATCCCGATACCTCCACCGGAAGGTGCGGCGGCCGACTTCATGGGCGGACTGGCGGCCACGGGATATTTCTTCCCGCTCTTGGCGGGGACTCAAGTTGCGGTGGGGCTAGCCTTGCTGACCAACCGCTTCACAGCCTTGGCCTTGATCGTACTGGCCCCGATCACCGTTCAGATCGTCGCCTTCCACACTGTCGCTCCGGAGGGGATGCCCTTGGCGCTCGTCGTCCTTGTCTTGCATCTTGGATTGGCTTGGCATCAACGTGCCAGCTTCAGCCCGCTCTTGGCGGCCAAGGTGCAAGCATGAGTTTCTCAAAGAACCCGATCAGCGCTGCCGAGTTCCCGAAGGAAGCCAGCGAAGGCGGTGAGTTTCGCCGTCAAGCGAGCGTCTTTCGCGAATGGGTCAGCGCCGCTGGGCGATCTGCTTTCAAAGCGGAAGCGGGCCGTTATCACCTGTACGTTTCCAGTGCTTGCCCCTGGGCTCACCGGGTCATCATCGTGCGCAAGCTCAAGCAACTCGAAGACGTGATCGGCATGACCACAGTTGATCCCATCCGCGATGCACGCGGCTGGGCCTTCACAAACGAGGAGGATCCTTTGAATGGATTCCAGTTCCTGGCAGAGGCCTACCAAAAGAGCGATCCCTCCTTCGACGGACGGGTGACGGTGCCCGCGCTATGGGATAAGCAAACTGGACGCATCCTCAACAATGAGTCCGCCGAGATCCTGCGCATGTTGAACACAGAGTTCGATGCCTGGGGCGATTCCAACATGGATCTCTATCCTGAAGCAGAACGGGCAGGGATCGATGCGTTGAATGAGTTGATCTACAACAACGTCAACAACGGTGTGTATCGTTCCGGTTTCGCCAGCACTCAAGCAGCCTACGAAGCGGCTGTTGGTCCGCTCTTTGGAGTGCTCGAAGACTTGGAGAAGCGCCTCGCAGATCGGCGTTACCTGATGGGCGAGACCATCACGGAAGCCGACTGGCGACTCTTCACGACGCTGGTGCGCTTCGACGCGGTCTACTACGGACACTTCAAGTGCAACCTCAAACGCATCGTGGACTTCCCAAATCTGTGGGGTTACCTGCGCGACCTATACCAAGTGCCTGGAGTTGCGGAGACCGTGAACTTCGATCACATCAAACGTCACTACTACGTCACCCACCTGGCTATCAATCCCACGGGCATCGTTCCAACGGGACCGGAGATAGACTTTCAAGAGCCCCATGGACGGGGCGGAGGAACCCGATGATCGACGTGCACAAAGACAACGATCGCGGCCGAGCCGACCACGGTTGGCTGGTTGCGAAATATTCCTTCTCCTTTGCGGACTACTACGATCCCCTGCGCATGGGATTCCGTTCCTTGCGCGTGCTCAACGAAGATCATATCGCGCCGGGGGCGGGCTTTCCCAAGCACGGGCACAACGACATGGAGATTCTGACCTATGTCATTAGCGGCGGGCTTAAGCACAAGGATTCCATGGGCAACGGTGCTGTCATCGAAGCGGGGGAGTTCCAACTCATGTCAGCGGGCGCGGGCGTGCAGCACAGCGAGGCCAATGCTTCGGCTACGGAGGAAACACACCTGCTTCAAATCTGGCTACGACCAGATCAGGCGAGCTTGCAGCCGGGCTACGTCCAGAAGCGTTTTGAGGACCGCCAGAACAGGTTGCGCAAAGTTGTTTCCTCAGCGGGTCAAGACGGCGCGATGAAAATCCACCAGGACGTGGAGATCTACTCAGGCGTGCTCGATGCGGGCACGCAAGTGGAACACGCACTGGCGAAGGGTCGGCATGCATGGATTCAAACCATCAGCGGTGAGCTGGAGATCAATGGCGAGTCCTTGAGCCAAGGCGACAGCGCGGCAGTCAGCGAGGAAGAAATGCTTCGTTTGCGGGCAAAGGAAGCCTCGGAATTTCTGCTTTTCGACTTAGCTTGAAAGGTAAGTGACAAGGGGGTTGTTCTGCAAACCGGTGTGGTTTCGGCGCGTAATTCAGTGCTCCCGCGCGCTTTGAACTCTGACTGCCGGGAGAAATCTCATCTTCGAAGAAGACTAACAATAGGCTCCGGCTGTAAGGCACAACACAACCACGAAGAGACTTAGGAATACGCCGCGTAGCAACAGCGGACGAAGGAAGCAGTAGCGCTGCTGGCCGTGTTACAGTCTGCTGCGATGATCCTCCTAAATCTATTGCTCAGCGCAACTGCGTCCCCGCCACAGGTCACCGAGAGCTACGAGCCTCCCATGCCCACGGCCCAGAATCGTACGGCTTGGCAAACCTACATCCTTCCGAGCGCAGAGGAGACGCAGCACGAATCTATTCCGTGGTTGCCGACCTTCGGCGAGGGCATCCTGGCCGCCCAAGCTCAGCAAAAGCCCCTGCTGCTCTGGACCATGAATGGGCATCCCCTCGGCTGCACCTGAGGCAACGGTGTAGTGGGCCGGCGTGTCTGGTCCGATCCGAAAGTGGCGCCCCTCATGCCAGAATTCGTTCCTGCAGCGGACGAAGTCTGGCGACTTCAAAATGATGGCGATCCCGAGTGCATCTTCTTTCGTCGCTCTGTGCGTGGCGACGAGGCCAAGAGCAATGGGACGATGCAAGGCACCTATGTTTTCGCGCCCAGCGGCAAGCTGCTTGCACGACGTAATACGAGTAACCCCGAGGCGATCTTTGAGCTGCTGAAGAATGCTCTGGAGGCCTGGAAGGAACTGCCTATTGCCGAAAGACAGTTAGCGAGTGAAGACCTCGTTGATCCAGGATTTCGTTGGGAACAGAGCTGCCCAACAGATGGTCTAGTTCTACGCCGTACAGCCCGCGACCTGCCCCTCGACGGGGACTCGAGCCCAGTTGCCCGGGGTCGCTTCAACCGTGAGGCCGTTTGGTTTAGCGCGGAGGAGGCTCGCTCCTTCTTGGCCGCAACTCCAGTTCTTGGACAGCGCTACCAGCTGCCGGAACTCATCACAAAACGTCTCAGTTGCCTTGTGCTGGTCGACAATGTTGGCGGGCAGACAGTGCCTTACCATCCGTCAGAAGATGTGAACTCCGAGCTTTGGAGCGAAGTAATAGGTATCAAGGCTGGCAAGGTGTCGATCACAATCTCTGGTCACAGCGCAGCCGACTCCAAGGGCCCTTGGCTATTCGAAGGGGACAACTACTGGAAACCAAAAGCGGACAAGCAATGGCCGCACTCGATCAGTACGAACATCTTGGGTAACGCGACCTTTGATCTCGACTCAGATCGCTTCACCGCCTTTGAATTGTTGGCCTTAGGCGAACGCCGTGGCAGGACTGTCAATCAAGCGCGCCGCAGTGTCGAGGCCAGCGGAATTGGTTTCGTTTGCGAATTGGCCCCAGAAGGCTGGCACATCGCACCGACCTTCATCAACGTTTACGACGTGGATTGGGTTGGGGTACCGAGCGGCGCTACTTCTATCCGCTAGCGTGTAGTCAAGTTCGCGGCGGAACGGGTGAATGTGCTAGAGACTGCATGGCGTTGGATCAATGAACCTTGAGCAGAAACCGGCACAAGGCAATGCAGGCGGATTTGTCTCTTGCCTTCGGCGACCCTGCCAGGGGCGAGTAGCGCGCGCCCGCTGGCAACCTAAAACGGGCCATTCTCCACTCCCTCCAAAGGAAATGGGAACTGCGCAGTGCACAGTGGTAACAATAGCGTGCCCTTTCCTTTCTCGAATCGAAGCCGGTCGTCATGATCATATCTCGAACACTGTTGCCCCTTTTGCTCCTCTGTCCCTTGACCGCAGAGGCTGGCGAAATCACTTGGCAGAAAGATCTGCGCGCTGCACAGGCCGAAGCCAAGACATCCAAATCGGTCGTCTTCATCGCCGTCAATATGGATGGCGAGCGGGCCAATGACCGGCTAGCGCAAGAGGTCTACAAGGACAAAACTCTGCTGTTGCTTGCGGAGCGGACGATCAATCTGATCGCCTCTAACGACACGCACGCTTCCGCGGACAAGATCTGCCCGCGCTTTGGGACGCTGACCTGTGAGAACCATCGCCATGTGGACGCGGACGTGCGCGCCGAAGTGCTCGCCCCGGCCAAAGGTGGCTTCGTCGTCGCTCCCCAGCACGTTTTCCTCGGCCCGGGCGGAGAGGTGCTCTTGTCCGTGCCCTACGAGGTCAAGGCGGAGGAGCTCGAATGGTGTTTTGTCAGTGCCCTGCGCAGCGTGAATCCGGACATCGATCTCGAGCTCTCGAGCGAGGCGCGTCCGCCGCGGCGTTTACTCATTGGGAAGGTGCACTCCTTTGACGCTAAGGTCGCCGAACTCCCCCTGACCCGCGAAGGGGCCTTGGAGCTGGTCAAGGAACTGAAAAAGGGCATGCTGCGCGGCAATGATCTAAAGCGTGGCCTGCGCCGATTGGCGATGGCTGACGAACCGGAAGCGCGCGATTACATCCTCAGCGTGTTGCGCACAACTCCGGGTCGAGCGGGCGGTGGCGGTGGTCGCGGCGGTGGCGGTCGCGGAGGTAGTAAAGAGGACAAGCGCCCCGAATTCCTACATTGGATCGGCGTCAATTCGCCCGTCAGCTACTGGGAAGTCTGCATCGAATTCATCGATGACAGCGACGCGCCCTTGCGCGCCCAGGGCATCGTAGCCGTCGAACAACTTGGTGCTAAAGAGTCGCTCAAGCCACTGCTTGCGCGCCTACGCAAAGAGAAGGACGAGGCCTATACCAAGAACCTCCTGCGCGCCATCGGGACCTGCGGCGCGAACGACAAGAACGCGCGCAAGGCACTGCTCAAACAAGGCGAATCAAGTCGTTCCCCGCTGCTACGCGTCAACGCCATCCTGGCTCTCGGGTGGCTCTCAAGCCATGAGGAGACTCAGGAGTTTCTTCGAGTTTGCTTGGAACATGAGGCGCTTGATGTGCAGCGCGCCGCGCTGCTCGCCATAGCCATCTCACGGGACGTAGCTTGGGTGGAAGAACTCCAAGAGCACATCGAGAAGATGCAGCCCGGTGCCCCCAAAAACACCGCAGAGCTGGCCCTGACCGTCTTGAAAAGCGGCGACCTTTGGGAACTCAAAGAGACGCTGAAGGAAGTCGCCTCGGATGAATTGAAACGGGAACGGATCTTTGGTGCGGAGGAAAAGCAGCGCTAAGACCCAGCTAATCCGTTTTGGATGGCGGCTGAGACGATAATAACGAGTCAGTAACTCAGTCTCACGGGGGACATCGGCAGGGCGATGACGCCCGGCCGATAAGGACCAAGCCTAAGGCTCGAAGGAGAGGGATAAAGCATCGGAGAGGTTGAACATCGCTCCACCCGCGGCCGAGTCCCTGAACCAAGCTTGGAACTTCCATGTATCTCCGGGCTGAATTAGCCCTCCCTGCGTCGGTGGGTTCAGCAAGTCGGGCTGCACTTGAAGCAGGCTCGAAGCGCCAGAATTGACAAGCGGCAGTCGGAAGAGCCCGACGCCTCCGCCCGGTGCGATGCATAGCACTCCATTGCCGAGGGGCACCGAGTTGGTCATCGGTCCATAGAAGAAGATGCCATTGACGTTCGCCGGTACAGACGCGGCACTCAAGACCAAGTCATTGTTTCCAACCGAGAGGCTGCCGGCTGCGCTAATCCTCGAAGCCGCTCCGCTGGAATTGGCATTGGGCGTGCAGTACCTGGAGCCCAGCCCCGTTTTAGGGTGAGCAAGGAACCACTCGATCAGCTCCACCCGAAAGTTTCCGTTGAAGAAGGGCACATGGGAACCGCCCTGAATCGACCAGAGCTCTGCGGATCCTCCAGCGTTGCAAGAGTCGGTCCAACGCATCACCGTCGTTTCCGCTCCGGCGATGTTGCCCGCGAGATTCATGTTGGGCGCAGAGCTGTCCACTACCAGGGAGCATCCGTTGTTGGTGGCCCAGCGCTCGCAAGATCCAACCGCGCTAGGGTAGCCGCTGCCGGCGATGTTGCCTCCGTTGTAGGAAATCGTCGTATCGGACGTTCCGTGGATTTGCAAAACGTCCAGCGGCTCACTCGGTGTGCACTGTGCGGCTCCAATGTAGGTAGCTCCCGCCAAACTCGCGATCGCTGCGATCGTGTCCGCGTGTTCGCAGGCCATGCGGTAGGCCATGAAGCCCCCGTTGGAATGACCACCGACGAAGACGCGGTTGGAGTCGACAGTCATGCTCTCCTTGATCAAGTCGATCAGCGCGAGTAGGTAGCCCGAGTCGTCGACATTGCTGTTATTGAAGTCGCAGCAAGCGGGAGTCGCGTTCCAGAATCGATTGCCGCCGGAATCGACCGTGCCCGATGGGTAGAGGTAGAGGAACCCGTAGGACTCTGAGAGGGGCGCTAAATTGATGTAGCTCTCAATGCCGGGACCACTAGAGGTGTAGCCGTGGAGCAGCATCACCAGAGGCATGGGGGATTCGGGGTCGTAGGTCGAAGGGATGTGAACCGTGACGGGTCCGCGGCCAGCATCCACCGTGGTCGTGGTTTGAGCGCTCGCAATTTGGAATTGCGAGCCGAGTACGAGAACGGCGAGGGAGAGGGTCAAGCGTGTGACGGCAAACATGGGGCGTCCATTCGAGCGTGAATAGGGTACAGGGCTGCGGATTGAGCCCTTGATGGAGCCATATTCTACACCGTGTGTGAATACGGTGTTGTGAATACGGTGTCACACATCCTGCCGCACACTCGCTGAAGCTGCGCAGCAATTGACGCCCGCCAACGCTCTTCTTACATGCAGGTGAGACAGCGGGCGCGCCAAGCTGCCTCAGTGGCGATGGTCCTGGGCAGGCGGGCTTGGTATCTCGAGGGTGGCGATAGAAGGAAGGCGTGCGGGGTTCTGGTATGAGCTTGATGTTGGCAGAGGCTGTTCCAAGCACTTGCAATCCAGCGTGATGGCCAGGCTAAAACGCTTACTGATCGGTGGATTGATAGCCTTCGCGGTTGCCTTCCTTATTGGCGAAGGCGTTCTGCGCTACTTGTTGTTTTCGCGAACCGAATTGGCGTTGAGTTGGGGGGGGGCTGTAAAACGCGGGGCGCTTTGCCGACGTGAAAACAGATTCGGAATATTTCAAACTCCGGTACATGCTTGGGACCCAAACCGGAGGTCTTGGAGGCCAGGTAATGCACCCCGAGTTTGGATGGATCTCTAGTACGGTCCGGAATTCGAATTTGCTTCACCCCGAACGCGCGAGTGTTGGTGAGCGCCGCCCCCCACTGATGTATGGAGACTCCTTCACGGCGTGCGTGGTGCCCGAAGAAGATTGTTGGGAAGGGCTGATGGAGGAGACTCTGCTCGCCACAGAGTTTGGAGTGATCAACTACGGGGTCAAGGGCTACGGACTGGGCCAAACCTACCTGATGTTGAAGGGTTCACTGGAGCACTTGGACGACCAGAATCTAGTGGTCTTCGATTTTCGAGGAGCACCCAAGCCCGAGTTCAGAATTGATGGAGGAGTGCTCACGAATAAGTACCTTGGAGACATCACGGTTGACGCATGGTTGGAGGAGAACCCGATCGGCATTCGTAGTTACTTCTATACCTACATGAACAATTGCTCCGGTCTAGTCCCGTGGCACTACTCGTTTCAAGGCAAGGTCGATCGGGAGGTCATACAACGCAAAATCGCCGTGTCAAAGCTGCTGTTGGTAGCGGTTCACGATGAGCTGGAAGCCCGGGGCTTGGATTACTTCTTCCTGATCTTCGAAGGGCCCACTAGTGAAGTGTGGGCTGGGACGCGAGTCGACAGGTTGCGCCGGCCATTCTTGTACAAGACCCTCGACGAGCTTGAGCTACCCTGGGTTTCTGCCGAGCGAGCCCTTAGTCAGGAAGTGGCCGATAACAAAAGGGCGAAGCTCGCGGACTATTTCATCCCAGGCGGTGTGCCGGGTGGACGTCACTACAATCTGCAGGGGAACCGTGCAGCCATGAACTCCGTAATCCGTGGCGTTCTTGGCGAGTTTGATCAGGCCGCCGACATGCCGAAGCCGCAGAAGCGCAAAAAACGCTCGCAACCGAAGAAGGCGGCTCCGCGCAATAAATGAGGCCGGGAACTGCAGGGGATCCAATCTCTAACCACGAGTCTGACAGCCATGCTACCTGGGAAGCGACTCCATGATGCCTGTGATCCCGGCTGTGTTCGGTGCTTTCCTTGGCGGACTCGCCCCTTCATTCACTTGGCAGCGGCAGCTCCATAAAGCAGCCCAACACGATGATGCAACGGATCGGGCTACGCCCGACCGCTGATCATCCCAACCGATTGGATAGATACAGGATGATTCATGAACGACAATCAACCCACAGAGACACCACCCACTGAGTCCGCATCTTTGCCAGGTAAGGGCAAGTCAGATCGGTTCTGGCGAATATTCTGACTCACATTCCTCGTGCTATCGCTCGCCTATGCTTGGTACTCCTTCTATGCACCTTCCAAGCGCATTGCCTGGGCTCAGAACTACACGGCGGCGCAACAACAGGCTGTCGAATCGGACAAGCCAATGATTCTCTTTTCACTGGGAAGTGGTGTTCTCCCTGCCAGATCATGAAACGCCAAGTTTGGGCGGATGATCATGTGATGAAAGCGGTCAATGCAGCGTTCATCCCAGTGACGATTGACGCGGATAACACTAGCGCCGCAGTAACACTGAGTCGTTATGAAATCGGAGCCACGCCTACTACCATCATCACGGATTCAAGAGGGAGCGTCCTCCAATGGAAGCAAGGGGGGATGAGCAAAACAGAATTTCTCGATTTGTTAGGGGAGCTGAATCCGTCTAACGTCGAAGGTTTGCAGCCCCCAGCGGATTCGTAGGCACCTCATTCGCTAGTCATCATTTTGGGGGTAATCGCGGGTATTGTTGGACTATCTAACCAGCCGTTGCAGACAGCTTTCTGTTTCGCTTCGCTACACTGAGCTGCTGAACGGCAAACCCGTTCCACGGGCGGCTTGGACCTTAGATAGACCGTTCCCTCCCTTTTCAAATGTTCCTACACGAGTACGTTCGGCACTGCCCTGAATGCGACGAGATGACGCCCCATAGTCGTCGATTTCTCGCGGTGCCCAAAGTGCTCGGCGTGGGATGCTTGCTAGGCGCAGGATTGTGCTTCTTGCAAGCGGGTCAATGGCCAATCCTCGGTTTGCTCCTACTGCTTCCAGCGCTCCTACTGTTCCTTTCAGATCGCCAGAGACTGTGGCGCATCCCTTGCCTGCGATGTCGTGGCAGAGGGGTTCTGAATCTTCGGCGAACGAAGCCAACGCTGGATGGAAACACTGAAATTAATCTCCTCTAACCGATTCAGTCGTGGAACAAGCCGGTGCCAACGTCAATACGACAAATTCGAAGGGGGTGTCAGCACTCACCTGCGCGCAGCGGGCGGACTTGAATGCGATGTGCGAATTCTTGCTCCGGCATTCCAGCTAGAGTGATGCAGGTCTCGGGGGCTGCCGACAGGCCAATTCCACCTCAAGGGCAAAAGGGAACGCTCAGGGCGTTGGAGAGATTGAATCCAGCCAGCCCTCCGGCTGGATCGCGATACCAGTACTGGAAGTTCCAGGTGCTACCGGAGAGAACTTGGCCGGGGCCGGCGCTCGCTGGAGGCTGGGTGAAATCGACGGTGCGGCTTCCGAATCCTAGCGAATCTGCGGCTGCCGGAGGGCCCAAGCGAATGACTGAGGCTCCGGCTCCATCGACGCAACGCAGTCCGTCGCCAAAGAGAACTGAAGTTTGCCCGGATCCATAAAAGAACAAACCGAGCGTGTTCGGGACGGCTCCAAGGACCATCAAGCCGAAGTTGTTTTGTCCGACACTGGTGGAACCAAAGAGGTCGATTTGCGCACCTGTCGCAGAGGCAGAATTCGGCGCGGCCCAACAATAGGTCTCCGCATCCGGGCAGAAGCTTTCGAGACATGAGCCTTCTGCTGCTTGGCGCATGACGCCCACGACACTCGGGTGATAGTAGGTCGTGATGTTATTCATGCCCGAGGGACAGCCGTGGCAATAGGAGAGATTCGTACCCGTGCTCACGCAATTGATAGTCCCATTGCAGTTGTCCGCGCACTCGTCAAGCGGCGGACAGTACTCGTGGGTGTGGGCGCTGCCAAAATTGTGGCCCAGTTCGTGGGCCATGACGTAGAAGTCCCAAGTGTTCGACCCCTGAGTGGCGGGGAAATTCACACCACCATTGATGCAACAAGATAGCGAGAAGCCCCAGGTCGGATTGCAAATCACATCGACCCAAGCGACGCCACATCCCAACCAAGCTCCGGAGATGAAATGTCCAAGGGCCGCACCATTGGGAAGATTACCTTGCCAGGCGTTTTGGAATTCGTTCAGCACCTCTCCACAACCCAGGCCATTGTCCTGGCCAGTCCAGGGATCGTTCTGATCCGTGTAGTATCCGATGTATGGATAGGTCAACACGATGTCGGCTTGCTCATGCATCCGGTCAGACACTGCCGTGATTAGCAGGGTCACGTAGTTTTGCATTGCAGCGAGATTGTTGAACTGCTCGAAGAGTTGATAGTCCGTTTCGATGGCGATCGGGCACTCCAAGGTGCCCACGCTCATTCCGATGTTCTGAGTGAGGGGATCGATCTCGTCCAGGAGAGTCGGCGCTGAAGGGGAGTCCGTTGCGCAACGCGGCCCCGTTTCAGGGCCGATGGCGACGATGGCTGACTCCGCCACCAAACGTGAGCTAAAGGTTGACCAGTCCTCTCCGGGTCCAGAGGAAGAGAGCAAGTTCCAGCGGGTGGTGCCGTCGTGAATCCAGCCGTGGCAACCGTGCGAGGAAAACCCGAGGAGAACATCTGAGCCCTCATGACCGCGCACTGTCCCTTTCCAAATGCTGAGATCCTCCAGGTGCTTCTGACTGTCTTGTTCAATGCCATTGACGTAGACCCGTGATGTCGGGTCCACCTGCAATCGCCGCAGGACGAGCACAGCCGGTCCACCCGGCAAGGGCGCGCCAGTGAGAGTCAGGCTTTGGCCGAGCTCCCGAAGCTCAAGAATCTCTTCGATGACAGGCAAGAGCTCGATGACTTCGGACTCCGCGCTCGCCTCTTGGGGAATCATCGGAAAACTGCGCTGTGCCGAGGCCGACGAAGCCATTCCGAAGGGGTAGAGGAGCAGTAAGAACAGAGCGTGCCTTGCAGTGGGAATCATCGATCCAAGGTAGAAGCTCACCGGGATTCTCGCAACCGGCCCTCTGGGATTCTAGCAACCGGGTAGATGGAGGATCGGGGCTCACTGGGGAGAATCTCCACGGAGTTCTAAGCCTGGACGCGGTAGGTATTGACTAAAAGGGCCTTCTGACAAACGACTCCGTCTGGGGGGAGGAAGGGCTCGCTATACTCGCAGGATGCAGAGAGCCAACCGAAGACTGTCGGGCCTTGGACTGTCCGCCGCCACACTCCTGTTCTCGTGCGCGAGCGCATCAACTCTCGGAGACGATTCGTCGCGAGAAGTAGAGGTCACTCTGGGCGGAGTGTCGTTCGCGACGGTGCACATGAGGGCGGAACCTCGGCCTTACGTCTATCCACTGATTGGGCCGGGCGGAGTTCCCTTGACCCGTGGCTTCCCAATGAAAGTCGTCGAGGGCGAGACGCAGGATCATCCGCACCACCAGTCCATGTGGTTTGCGCATGGGAATGTGAACGGCTACGACTTCTGGCATGGGGAGGAGAACAGGGAACGCATCGTTTGGGACGGCAACCAAAGGGTGGAAAGGGATGGTTCCTATTGCCGCGTGGGGGCAAGCTACCGCTGGCTCGTCGGGGAGGACACGTTGGTCTGCACGGAGGAACGCGAGTACGTTTTTGCACAAGCGGATGGAGCGCGGACGGTGGACGTCTCTGTCACGCTAACTCCTGGGGAAGAGCCGCTTGTGATGGGAGACACGAAAGAGGGGACCTTCGCCCTGCGTGTGCATCCTGCCTTGCGCGTGACCGGTGAGCACGCCACGGGAAGGCTGATCAACAGCGAAGGGCAAGTGGGCCAAGCCGTTTGGGGCAAGCGCGCGCGCTGGATCGACGACTCGGGAACAGTAGATGGTCAGCAAGTTGGGCTAGCCATCTTCGATCATCCAGAGAATCCACGCCACCCAACCTGGTGGCACGCTCGTACCTATGGATTGCTTGGGGCCAACCCGTTCGGCGTCCATGACTTCGAGAATAAAGCGGCGGGGACCGGCGCTCTGACCGTGCCGGTTGGAGAAAGCCTGTGCCTACGCTATCGCGTGGTGCTGCATGGCGCGGGATGGGATGCGGCCCGGGTGGAAGCGGCCTACACGGACTGGACCGCAGAGGACAACTAAAAGGGCTGGGCCTCTTCCAGGGGGCGCGACGCGGGCGCCCAGATACGGACACCTGTGACACGTCCCGAGTCATCGAAGGAGCCGAAGCCCACGCGCCCCCAGTCAAAGCCTTTGTCTACGGCTTCGAGGATGGTTTTAGCTGAGCCGTTCCAGTAAACCCGAATGGTTCCAGTCTCGGTGCGGCGTTCGATCCTAATCAGATGCCACTGGTTATCACCCCAATAGATTCCTTGTTCGCCAACGTCCGCGAGTCTTGCGCGGGGCGCACTATCTACGCGGAAGATGTTGTGGGCATGATCGTCGGGACTCGTGGCCATGTGCACGTAGTCGTACTTGGCGGGCGAGACGAAG
>JBLIOI010000080.1:0-23167 GCA_047639675.1 Planctomycetota bacterium
CGCTACGCCGTGCGCTTCCCGCTGATTTTGCTGGTCGTCTTCGGACTGATCGCCCTCTACTTCCGCATGCAGGGCGGGTACAAGCCGGTAGAGCTTGACGCTGGGGATTCCTGAAGCCCGGGCCCCAGTTTATTCTGACGCCGCGGCGGATCATTCGCCGTGCTCAACGAATGTCTTCCATCCCTTGAACTTGCAGTTGTACAGCGCTCCGATGCTCAACATTTGCTGTGCCCAGCTTGTGAGCAAAGGTTCTTGGATGCGTGTTGGCTCGGTCTTCCCAGTGATTGCCCACACCGAGCTGGACAGTTCTCTGACTGACACCTCTAAACCTGCGCCCTTTGATAAAGCCTGTTCAAGAGACTCTGCCTCGGTTAGCTGCGACGCTTCAAAGTCAAAGCGGAAGCGCAGCTGATCGCCACTCTTCACTCCGGCGTCCTGCAAGTAGAGCATTGTTTGATGAGTGAACACGGACAAGTCATAACCAGCATCTTTCAGAGGCACATCAACCAGCTGAGTCCCCAACACGATCTCACAGGAACAAGCAGTTCCAAGTACTAGTGCAAGAGCGCTGAGCAAGAGAGGCCCTAGGCGGAAGCCCTTCGAACTCGTTTCATGTGTGGATTGGATTTCCAAGTGATCGCCTCTCTTTCTTACTAACGCACCCTCGAGCGTATGGGGATTACCATCAGGCTCAATCTAGAACCGACTCGGCTGAGCATTCGCGACGGTTGAGCCTGAGAGCCAATTTTCGATGGGTTCAAATCGGGTTTCATGCTGTCAGAGCCAGCAAAGTACTCCGCTCGCCAGCCCCACGGTTCCTCCGTGCGCTCAGCGCAACGAATCCTCCCTCAGGCAAACCACGCGCATTTGAATAGTCGCCTTGTACTTATGGCTAGCCTGAACCAGATCGACCGGAATCACAGTTTACTGCGCCTCGAAACGAACGAGGGTTCGCGAACAGTGAGTCTGTAGCCCTACTTCTCCAACAGGTTCAAAGCCCACTCCGCCTCGAACCCTTGGCGCATGGATCCGCTGACTTCTCCGGGATAGACCTCAAGAACCTCTTCAAATCCTTGCGGCGCGCGGCGATGCAATGTGTACGCCCAACGCCCGATACCGCGTAGGTACATCTGCGAGCCTTCGATTTGAGAGCAACGAGAAACTTCACGGTCAATGGCGGCAGGTAACGGATATCCCGGTCCCCCGAATCGACCGAGCGCTTCAAAGGTTGCGCTGCGTAACTCGGGGGGTAGGTCAGCGCCAAGCTCAAGTGCAGCGTCCCAGCTCCAACCGTGACCGATAATCACCAACCCCCCGAGACCAAGCTCGTACTGGGCCAAGCGCTCGGCGTCGTCAGCCGCAACGTTCGCGACTTCTGTCCGCGCGGCACTCCAGGCGAGCAAGACCTCTCCCCCATGCTCGGAGAGCAGCTCCTCGCCGTAGAGATTCTTGACCGCATCCGCGCGCAACAATTCCCGCGCGGGATCATCAAAGCCCTCGATCAGTCGCAGTTTATCTTCTCGATTCCCGTCGAAGTGAGGCAAGACCTTGGCGAAGTATTGATCGTAGGAGTAGCCCTTCTGATGCGTCAGTATCGACCAGTTCTGCGCCAGTTCAAAGGGTCGCCCAGTGCGCAGCACACTGATTGTTGCGCGCACCCCAAGGGCGATCAGGAGAGCGCCGAGTACGAAGGAGAGCTTACGCGAACCGATCAGTTCCGAAGCTGAGAGCTCACCCAAGGAAGCCGCGATCAAGACTGCGCCAAAGGCGTAAAGCGGAACCAATCGCAGGACTAGCGAGAAATGATAGGCACGCCCCTGCACGAATCCGCTGAAGAGATACACGATCCAAAATAGGACCATGTAGCCCAACACATAGAGCGTTGCGTGCTTGCGTGAGTGCTCTCGCGGCTGAAGCAATGGCTCCGCTCGCCAAAGGAGAAATCCACAGGCGGCGAAGAACGAGATGGTCCAAGCCACGGGCGTAAGTCGTTCTCCCAAATCGCCGTCTATGAAGATCGAGGCAAGGAACTCGCGGAACAATACCGAGTTCGTCGGACCTTCCGCAGTTTTTGCGATCGAAGTTCCGTGGATATCGAAGACCGCATCTCCGACCAAGCTATACATAACGATCAACGGCAAGGCACCCAGGGCTGTGCCCAAGACGCCAGCCACGCCGCGCACGCCAAGCAACTCGCGGCGCCGGTAGAGGATCAGCAGCAGTGCCACCCAAACCGCGGCAAGAGCAACCTGGTAGGAAAAGTACAGCCCCATTCCGGTCACCAAGCCCAAGAGGAACCAGTAGCGCACACGGTTCTCTCGTTCAAAGAGCAGCTTCCCCCCTAATAGCATCACTAGGAATAAGAACAGGCAGGCCTCGTAGTGAATACCCAAGCTGATCATGCTCAACTTCTGGTAGGACTCCGGTCCAAAAATGAACAGGAGGCCAAACCAGACGGCTGCCTTGCGTCCGAAAAGGCGGCGTGTGAGAAAGCAGCCGGCGAGTAGGCTCGCGACCTGAAAGCTAAGTGCTACCAGCTTGTGCGCCAATAGGTTCTGCCCGACCAGCATGAAGGCCACGGCCGCGCAATGACTAATCACAAAGCCGCCCCCCTCATAGTAGTGATAGGCAAGCTGATGATGAGGCACATCAAGGCCGTCGATCATCGCCTTGGCAGCAACGCCCTTCTCGAGCTCCTCGCCATAGAAGAAAATATCGCTGAGCGATAGCACAAGTGCACTCTTGACGATCACCAGGATCAAGACAAGCAGTGCCCAGCGCGAACGGAGGAGTCCCTTCATGGCGGGAAGGGTACGTCAGATTCTGTTCTTTGGGAAAGAATGCTGACCAAGATCGGTCGAGTTCTGGCAGAGCATGGCTCCACTGACCGAAGTTGCGTACATTCGCCATGGACAATGTATAGCTCTGCCCCGAAAGGAAAAACCACTCGCGGTGTGTGGCTAATTATCACTCTGGGCTTACTGCTCTTGCCTGCGATCCTAAGAGGGGGTTTGGCTCTCGACGACGAGCAATTGCTCTTCGAGAATCCAGTGACTTCGGGCGCACTGCCTTGGACCGCGGCTTTTACCCGCGACTACTTCCATCACATTTCCGATTCTGGACAGTGGCGGCCCGTGGCGAGCTTATCCCTGCGTTTGGATCGAATGATCTTCGATCGCTGGATTGTTGGTTTCCACCTATCCAACTGGGCCATGCACATGGCACTCGTTGCCTTGCTTTGGGCACTCTTGCGCCAGTTGCGAATCACAGGTCCTGGCGCGTGCTTCGGCATAGTCGTCTTCGCATTGCATCCTGCCCTGGCAGATTCCATCGTTTGGATTTCAGGGCGAACTTCGATGCTGTCCGCCCTATTTCCCGTTGCGGGGATGCTCATCTCCTGCCGCTGGAGTTCAGCGGGCAGGTCCCCGATGTGCTGTGCGCTTCCGGCAGCTGTAGGACTCATGGCAGGACTATTGGCGAAAGAAGATGCGCTGGTATTCGCGGTGGCGATTCCACTCGTAGCCTCTTCTTGCCGGCGCACAAATCTGAAGGCGGCGAGCTTGGCCACGACAGTCACAGTGCTCCTATGGTGCGCCTGTCGCAGCCTGGCGCTAGGTGCCGCTCTCCCGAGCGCGGCTTCGCCCATCATGGGAGCCGCATCCCTTGGAGAACGTCTAGCTGTCGGCGGCGCCGCCATTCTGGAAGCCCTGCACCTATTCATCTTGCCCGCATCCTATCCACCGCAATACCAGGTTTCCTTCCTGCTCGAACGTCATTCGTCCATGCCACTGGCTATCGTTGCGACTTGTGGATGGACACTTCTCTGGCTACCCATCATCCTCTTCGTGTGGAAGCGAAAGACTGCAAGCACCGCCCTCGCGAGCACAGCGCTCGCCGCTCTAGCCTTCCTGCCCGTGACGCAAATCGTTCCTCTCGGCGAAGTGTTTGCGCCACGCTTCCTCTATCTGCCCTTGCTCTTTCTTGTGCCCTTCATCGGTGCCGTCGCCGCACGACTGGTCCCGGACAAGTTTGGCTTCGCCGCCGTCTGCGGGCTCGCGCTTATTCTTGCTGGCGCGTCCTACCAACGTGCGAAGGTCTACTCCTCGCGTTCCGCCTGGCGCAGCGAAGTGTTACGGCACATGCCCAATGATGTGCCCTCTTGGAACGATCTCGGTCTATTACGCGAGGAGCAAGGAGATCCCGCGGGCGCCCGGGCTGCCTGGCGATATGCGATCGAATTGGATCCGCAATACAGCCGCAGTTGGTCCAATCTTGGGCGCTTACAGCTAGAGCAAAAGGAATGGCTTGCCGCCGAAATCAGTCTACGTGAAGCTCTCCGGCATGGACCGCGCAATGCAATTCCGCGCGTCAACTTGGCTTCGCTCTTGGCCAAACAAGATCGCCACAGAGAAGCTGTGGCTTTCTATCAAGAAGCCACGCAACTCTCGCCCGGGCTAGCTCCCGCTTGGCGAGGCTTGGCCATGAGCCTAGACAAGCTCCAGCGTCACAGTGAAGCCCGAACAGCACTGAAGCGCGCCTTAGTTCTCGATCCTGCGAACGAGAAAACGCAGACTCTGATGCGGCTATTCCAAAGCCTATAGATCCAGACCAAGATCCAACATCCATGCGCCTCCAATCCCTCCTCTGCACCCTTCTTTTCGTTAGCTGCGATTCCCAGTCCGAATTCGATCCGAGTCAAGCCAGCGGCGAGCAGCTTTTCCAACGTGCCCTCTGTGGATCCTGCCACGGTTCCCAGGGCAAGGGTGGCTGGATGGGCCCTTCGCTTGCCGATCTCGGGCAGAATTGGACCCCCGGCGCCCTCGCTGAATTCATCAAGGATCCGACCGAGCGCGCAGAAAACGACGAACGGCTGTCCAAACTCGCCCGCAAGTTCCCCACCCGAATGGCACCGAATCGGACTCTCAGTGCTCTTGAGCGACAAAAGATTGCAGAATGGCTTCTCGCTCGTTGAGACCAAGCACTGACTGGACCTCCATGCTATTCTTTCGTGGTATTGTTGAATCGACGCCCTTTTGGTCCCCGAGATCCAGACTCCGCTCCATGAAACACCAACTTATCCTCAGTATCGCCGCCTGCGCAAGCCTCGCCAGCAGCGCCTCAGCCCAAGCTGATTTCACATTCCAAATCAATCAGGGCCAAACAAACTTCGTCTGGTCCGGCACGACTTCCCTCGGGGACATCACCGAGCAACCGCCGAACTTCACCCTTGGAGGTACGACGGTAATGACCATGGACACAGGCGGGAATCCGGTCGGCAGTGGCGGCTTTCCCGGTGCGGGAGATGCGATGATCATCCCCAATATCCACGGCGAAATTCCGAATCCGCTGTCCTTCCTTCCGCCCTTGGCAGTCATCGATTTGACCAATGCCCATGTGCAAGTCATCACTCCCTCGTTCAGCGTCAACGGTAGTGGCTCATTCACGACGGATGCTCAACTCCTGATCACGCAAGGCACCCTCGATGTGGCCCCCCTGACCGGTGGCTCCACCTCCACAGACCTATCAGGCAACCTCTCTGATCCGGAGCAATTCACCGGCACGGTCACTTGGACTGGAAGCCAGTACAAGCTCGAGGCGAGCGTCAACTCGACCTTCGCTTTTGCTGACGCAGCATCAGGCGTCAGCGGTTCGATCACCTTGACTGGAACTCTCGTCGCTTACCACACCCCGGTTGCCCCCTCTGTCTATTGCACGAGTACCGCAAACTCTTCAGGCAACGTGGGAACAGTAGCCATCGCAGGATCAACCAGCATTGGCCAGTCCGACATGCTCTTCAATGCCAACAACCTGCCGAGCAACACCATCGGAATCGTGTTTTACGGCCCCTCTCAAGTTTCGCTGCCTTTCGGTGACGGAATACGTTGTGTCGGCGGCAATATTGCCCGTTTGGCACCGCTCACCACCGGCAATCTCGGATCGATTAGCCAGGCTATCAACAATGGCATCTTGCCCGGGACCAACCAGCTCGCCGTGGGCGACACTCAGAACTTCCAGTTCTGGTTCCGCGACGTTCCCGCTGGCGGTGCTGGCTTCAACACATCGGAAGCCGTGAGCGTCGTATCGATGCCCTAGGCTTCGGTGGCGCTGACGCCTTCTAACTCGCACATAAGAGCACCCCGAAGTTCGGCTTCGGGGTGTTCTTGTTTGCATCTGGCCCAATCTTCTGAAAAATGGCGGACTGTGACCGAGTTGTGACAATCAGTTAGTCGAAGTGCTCTACATCAAGGTCGCTAGAGGGTGCATCCTCAGACCTCGGCAATCAGTACATGGATAAATTTGGAGTAGTAGGCCTCAATTGGCGACAAGGTGGACCGCAGGCTCTGGCCCGCTTCAGCTTGCCGGTAGAGGAACGTGCGTCACACGTTCAGCGTCTGGCCAAACAAATCGGCGTCAGCGAACTGGTCTACATCGCTACTTGCAACCGCGTCGAAGTGGCTTTCGTCACTACCGAGGACATTCCGGTCGCTGAATATCGCCGGCGAATCTTCTCTGCCCTTTCAGGAGGGGCCTGTGACGACGGGCGCGAACTGCGAGCTTGGCAAGGAGAAGGCGCGGTCGAGCACTTATTCCTGGTCGTTTGCGGCTTGGACTCGGCGCGTCTGGGGGAAACAGAAATCGTTGGCCAAGTGAGAACGGCGCTCGAGCAATCACGCGCGAGTGGTCTGCTTAAAGAACGGCTAGAGCTGCTATTTGAAGAGGCGCTCAAGTTGGCCAAACGTACTCGGGCGGAAACCGAACTAGGCAAGGGTCGAACCTCCTTGGCAGAAATTGGTTTGGATCAAGTGCGTCTGCGCCTCACTGACAAGCAGATGCCTGTCGCCTTGGTGGGCGTTTCCGCTATGACGGAGCGCTGCGCACTTTCCCTGGCAAAGGAAGGCCACCAGCTACTCATCGTCAATCGCACCATCGGGCGTGCAGAAGAGCTCGCGGAGCGACTTGGAACCTGTGCGAAAGCCGTTGATTTGGAGTCCTTTCGCGCCTCGCCGCCCCAGGTCGCCGCTCTCATATCAGCCACTGGCGCAGTCGGGCCACTTTTTTCGACGCCGGAACTTGAGCGGCTGAAAGGAACAGCCGCAAGGGCTTCAAAACTACTCTGCGTCGACTTCGCCACCGATCCGGACGTGGATCCGATAGCAGCTTCGAAGCTTGGTTGTGAGCGACTGGGGATGGAAGAGGTGCTTTCCATCGCCGAGAATAATCGCGAGCAACACTTGCAAGAGAGCGGTGAGGCCCGTGAGTTGGTGGACGCGGCGCTAACTCGCATCCACGGGAAACTTTTGAAACGCCAGGCGGAGCTCTTGATCGGCGCGATGCATGACAGCTATGTAGATAGCGCGCGACAACAGGCGGATAAATTGCTCAACGCTCACTTTCAAGATCTAGACGAAGAGCGCATGGAACTCTTGCGGCGCTTCGCGGAACGCTTGGCTAAGCACTACGCCCATCTCCCCGCCTCGGGCTTGCGTGAACTTGCGAGCCAGTATGGCCCCCAGGTCGTACAAGATTTTTTCTCTCATGCGAACGAGAACCTTGCGGAGCGCATCGGTGAAGTGCTCGATGGAGCAGTGCTCTTCGCGGAGCTGCGTGAGGAAAGCTAAGGAACCAATGGTACCGCAATGAAAGGAATTCGAATTGGAACCCGTGGTTCAGACCTCGCGCTCACTCAAGCGCGAGACATCAAGTCACGGCTCGAGCTGCTTGGAGAGTCAGCAACCATCGAAATCATCCGCACCGCAGGTGATGCCGATCAGAAGCGGCCCTTCGCTCAAGTGGGCGCGCCGGGTTTGTTCGTGCGTGAAATCGAAAACGCGCTGATCGACGGGCGAATCGACGTGGGAGTGCACTGCTACAAAGATTTGCCCTCCGACTCGCCCCAGGAACTCCTGATCGCAGCCATGCCGGAGCGCGAGGATGCCCGCGATCGTCTCCTCATTTGCAAGGAGGCCTATGACGAAAAGGCACAAGGCCTTCCGCTTGTCCAAGGCTCTCGAGTAGGCACGGCTTCTGCAAGGCGGGAAGCCTTGGTACGCGACTTGCGCCCCGACCTTTCGACGGTTCACCTGCGCGGCAATGTGCCCACACGTGTCACTAAGTTGCGCAGCAATGACTACGACGCCGTCCTCTTAGCTAGTGCCGGACTCAAGCGGCTGGAGCGTGCCGCAGAACGCGGCGAAAGCGACAGCATTGATATCGAGGACTTAATTCATCTGGATCTTGATCCGACGATGTTCGTGCCCGCCCCTTCCCAAGGAGCATTGGCATTGCAAGTACGCGCGTCCGATGAAGAGTCGCGCACAATCGTCGCCCAACTGGACGACGCGGAGCCCCACCGCGCCGTGCGCGCCGAGCGTGAACTTTTGGGGCTGGTGGATGCGGGCTGCCAAGTTCCATTCGGAGCGTACTGCACTATCTTAGCCGACGGCTCGCTTGAATTGATTGCAGCACTTGAAGTGGAAGGTGCCATGCGGCGTACCCAACAGTGCGGCGATGACCCTGTGCAAATCGCACAAGCTGCATTCAAGATTTTGTTGCCCGAACGGACAGCGAAATGAAGATCCTGGACGGAAAACGGATTGCTCTCACTCGAAGCCCTGAGGGCAATCGTGAATGGACTCGTGCCATCGAAGAAGTCGGCGCTACAGTTCTGGACTGGCCGTGCATCGAGACTCACTTGCTTGACGAGAGTAGAGCGTCGTTCGTCCAAGGTTACGCAAATTGCCACTGGATCGCCTTCACTTCCGCCCGCGCCGTATTCGGCGCTATTGAACTAGCTCCCGAACTCAACCTGTCCGCGAAGCGCTTGGCCTGCGTTGGAAAACAGACGGCGATGGCACTTGGCGCTGCAGGAATCTCGGTCGAATTGATCGCTTCAGAGGCTACGGCAGAGTCCCTCGGCCGCGAACTGATCGCCAAGACTTCGTGCGAGGAACGCATCTTAATTCTCAGTGCACGCGATGGCCGCCAGGAACTCCCCCGCCTGCTTCAGGAATACGGACACACCTACGACGAAGTGGCGCTCTACAAAACTACAGCCCGAGCGAGTTACGCCGGCTCTCCGCTGCCTTCTATTGACGCGGTTTTCTTCGCAAGCCCCTCTGCGGTTCGGGGCTTCGCAGAGAATTGGAGCGTGCCTACTCGGTCGCGCTCCATATCGATTGGCCCCACCACCACCGAAGAGCTAAGAGCCACAGGCATCCCAGTCGACGCCGAAGCACAAGACCGAGATCTGCAAGGCATGTTGAATGCCCTAGCCAGCGCGCTGCAATAACAAGTCTCCAATAAATCATGAAACCCCAAGACACTCTGCAAGCATCCCGTCAAAGGCCCCGGCGATTACGTCGCTCGCCCTTGTTGCGTGAGATGGTCAGCGAAACGGTGCTCTCTCCCGAACGCCTCATTCAACCACACTTCGCCCTATCGTCTGCCAAGGGCACTGAAGCGATCTCTTCCATGCCGGGCATCAGCCGCATGGGACGTGAAGATCTTGTGCGTCAAGTCGCAGCGGATCTGGAACTTGGCCTGCGCAACGTTCTGATCTTCGGTTTGGCTAACGAAAACCAAAAGAGTCCCCTAGGGGAACAATCACAAGCTTCTGATGGGGCCGTGCAACGTGCAGTCGAGGCTCTCAAGACTGAATTCGGCGACGATCTACTCGTCATCACCGACGTCTGCTTGTGCGCCTACACCGATCACGGTCACTGCGGCGTACTGAATGAGGGTGTGATCGAAAACCAACCCAGCTTGCCTCTATTGGCCAACATGGCTGTCTCTCACGCATCTGCTGGAGCCGACATCGTCGCTCCATCCGACATGATGGATGGTCGCGTCGGCGCAATTCGTGACGGCTTGGACGCTGGCGGCTTCGACACCACCGGGATCATGTCCTACTCCGTCAAGTACGCCTCCGCCTATTACGGCCCTTTCCGCGATGCAGCGGACTCCGCGCCGGGCAATGGCGATCGCAAGAGCTATCAAATGGATGTGCGCAACACTCGTGAAGCGGAACGCGAAGCGCTACTCGACGAGCAGGAAGGCGCAGACATGCTGATGGTCAAGCCCGCCCTCGCGTACCTCGATGTCATTCAAAGAGTGCGCGCCGTCACCAATCTGCCGCTGGCCGCCTACAACGTCTCCGGGGAATTCTCTTCTGTCAAAGCTGCTGCGGAACGCGGCTGGATCGACGAAGCCGCTGTCGTACGAGAGAACTTAATAGCCATCACGCGCGCCGGAGCCGACATCATCATCACCTATCACGCCCGCGAAGCCCTACAAGGAGCCTGGCTATGAGTACCAAGTGTGACGCCCAAGAACTCGCTACATCCGAAGCCATCTTTGAACGTGCCAAGAGCGTTCTACCTGGTGGTGTAAGCTCACCGGTGCGCGCCTTTGGCGCGGTCGGGGGTTCACCACCCGTGATGGCTTCAGCTGCCGGCGCCTACATCACTGACGTGGACGGCAACCACTATCTTGACTTCGTCTGCTCCTGGGGACCGCTCATTCTGGGTCACGCCCCTGCTCCAATTACGGCTGCTATTACTGCAGCGGTGGCCAAGGGAACGACCTTCGGAGCGCCGACCCTTCAAGAGGTCGAACTTGCAGAACGCCTAACGAGCATCTATCCAGGCCTCGAAAAGGTGCGCTTCGTTTCATCGGGAACAGAAGCCACGATGAGTGCCATCCGTTTGGCGCGTGGCGTTACCGGACGCGACTTCATTATCAAGTTCGCCGGCTGTTACCACGGACACGCAGATCACTTACTCGTGCAAGCAGGCTCGGGTCTAGTCACCTTCGGACAGCCCTCCTCAGCTGGTGTACCGCAAGCTTTTGCGGACCACACTTTGGTAGTTGACCTCGATGATGATGAGGCTTTTGACAAGCTGATGACAGAGCGCGGTGACGAGATCGCCGCCGTTATCATCGAACCGATTCCAGCCAATAACGGGCTCTTGGTTCAGCGCCCAGAGTTCCTCGCAAAGTTGCGTGCAAGAACTCAAGAAACCGGAACGCTACTGATCTTCGACGAGGTCATCAACGGCTTCCGCGTGGCACGTGGTGGTGCCGCAGAGCTGTACGGCATCACGCCTGACCTGGCTACCTTTGGCAAGATCATCGGTGGCGGCTTGCCTGTGGGAGCCTTTGGCGGCAAGGCTGAATACATGGAAGAACTCGCTCCTCTTGGACCTGTCTATCAAGCAGGCACCCTCTCAGGAAATCCGGTGGCGATGGCTGCGGGGCTTGCGACTTTGGATGAACTCGACGCACGAGGCGCATGGGAGCAACTCGAGGAGCTGGGTCAGGAACTGGAACGACAACTGACACCGATCCTCGAAGCGGCAGCCTTCCCCGCGCAACTCGTGCGCGTCGGCTCGATCTTCTGGATCGCATTGCAAGCGGGTGACGCACCGCGCCGCGCGGATGCAATCGGCGACAAGGCTCCCGACCTCTACCGCCAAATCTTCCACGGTCTCCTGCGCCGCGGCGTGACCATTGCTCCATCCGCGTACGAGGTCGGATTCTTGTCACTGGCGCATACCGCGCAAGACATCGAAAAATTCGCCACAGCCCTTCAATCCGCTATTCAAGAACTAGCCATCTAGCTTGCGCCCCGTGTCTCTACCGATCAAGACTGCCAGGACGATGCAACTCGTCATGCTCGCGATGCTGCTCACCAGCTTCGCGCAGATTGCCTATTGGATTGTGGACGAGGCGCATTACATGGGTGATGAACTCGAGGCCAAACTCGACGGATTTAAACTCTCAGCGATCACGATTCAAACTCTGATCGACGATGGACACGCGGCGCAGTTACTAACCGCTGATTACCCACACCTGTTAATCGAAGCTGGACTCGTTCGAGTAGATCCCGAGAGCGTCGACGAATTGATATCGTTACGACACCGCCGATTGATCCGTTACGGCTCAGAGGGCACCTTTCTCTTATTGGTATTCATAGCGGGTATCGCCACCCTGGCCAGTTCCTTGCGTCAATCCACGGAACTCTTGCGGCGCCAAGAGAATTTCGTGGCCGCAGTCAGTCACGAATTCAAGACTCCGCTTGCCAGCATCAAGCTCTCCGCAGAAACGCTGCTGCTGCGGGAAGTGAGCCTTGAGAATCAGCGCAAATTGGCGGACCGCGTTGTGCAGGACACGGAGCGCTTGGAAGCCATGGTCACCAACATCCTGAAGACCGGCATGGTCGACGAAGGGCAGTTGCACTTGCGCGCGGAAGATCTACTCTTGCAGGAGATCATCGCACCTCTGGCGCACAAACGCGGCTGCCAGGCTCACATGCACAGTGTTGATGTCCAAGCCGAAATCGACGAATCACTAGCTGTTTCATGCGATCGTAACGCCTTCTTCTCCGTCATCGATAACTTGCTCAGCAACGCCATCAAATCCGTCACCGCCAAAGGAGGCGGACAAGTCAAAGTTTTTGCCGTAGCGGAGGGTAAGGAAGTTCGCATTGATGTGGTCGACAACGGATTGGGTTTCGACACCGTGGAGAACAAGAAGCTCTTTGAGAAGTTCTACCGCCCCGGCGAAGAACTGCGTCGCAGGACCGAGGGAACAGGGCTCGGCTTATTTGTAGTCAAGAGTCTCGTAGAAGGCAGCGGAGGCCGTATTCAAGCGAGAAGTGACGGTGACGGGCAAGGAGCCACCTTTAGCCTTTGGCTGCCAAGAGGCGTAGGAGCAAGCGCATGAATTCCGAGAGCAAGAAGATCTTGGTCGTCGATGACGAAACCAACCTCGCGTTGGGAATTGCGGAAAACTTGGAGATGGAAGGCTACGTCACTGGTATCGCCCCCGATGGCGTGCAAGCGCTTGAGATGATTCGCGCAGGCGATTGGAATCTTGTAGTGCTCGACGTGATGATGCCGAATAAGGACGGATTGACCGTTTGCAAGGAACTGCGCGCGGAAGACAACAATGTTCCAGTACTGTTCCTTACGGCGCGCGGTGCCCTGGACGATCGCCTAGCTGGCCTTGAAGTTGGCGGCGATGACTATCTCACGAAACCTTTCTCCTTACGTGAACTGCTCTTGCGCGTCGCGGCAATCCTGCGACGCTATGAGGGGTACAAGACTGGCCCCGGCAAAACGTCCAAGCTCAAGTTCGCAGGCAACATCATCGACTTCCAAAGCTACAAAGGGACAGCGTTGGACGGCAATGAACACACCTTGACCCACAAAGAAGCAATGATCCTGAAGACCCTCAGCGACAAGGACGGCGAGATCGTTTCACGCGAGGACATTCTTGAGAGCGTCTGGGGTTACGAGGTCTTTCCCTCCACCCGCACCATCGACAACTTCATCGTGCGCCTACGCAAACGATTCGAACGCGACCCCGAAAAGCCCGCGCACATCCATACCGTACGCGGCGTCGGCTACCGCTTCAGCACCGAACCGGAAAACGAACAATGAACAACCGCTTCATGAATGCCCTGAGAGGCAAAGAAAACGATCGCAGACCCCTATGGATCATGCGACAAGCTGGGCGTTATCTGCCCGAGTACCGTGCGCTTCGCGCCGATAACACCTTTGAGCAGCTGTGTGCCTCGCCGGAACTCTCGGCTGAGGTCACACTGATGCCAATCGAGCGTTTCCCTCTCGATGCGGCCATCATCTTCGCAGATTTGATGTCGCCGGTCTCGGCCCTTGGTATCGATGTCTACTTTGATCCAGGGCCGGTGATCGACAAGCCCCTGCGTAGCGCAGCAGACATTCGCGCCTTGCAGGTCCCCAGCGGCGAGGAAATTGCGCCGGAGGTTCCCGCCACACTGGACATCGTCAAACAGAAGCTCGACGGTAGAGCCAACTTGATTGGCTTCGCGGGTGCGCCCTTCTCAATCGCTGCATACTTGGTTCAGGGTCGCGGCGGTAAAGACTTTATACATCTGCGCGCTTTGCTCCGTGAGGATCCGATTGCCTTCGGAGAATTGATGGACAAGCTAGCCCAGATGTCCACTCGCTACCTCATCGAGCAACACAAGCACGGAGCTGACGCGGTTCAGATCTTTGATTCTTGGGCCGGCCTACTTTCGCTTTCTGAATGGGAAGAGCACATGCGTTCGCACCTTGAGGGCATGCTGCAAGAACTTCGCGGGGCAGGTGTTCCGACAATCTTCTTCGCCAACGCTGCTCCCCACTTAGTGGATGTTCACGCGAGTTTGCCAAGTGATGGTCTGGCAGTTTGCTGGCGGACGGACTTGGGTGTCCTGCGCCAAAAACTCGGCCCGCATGAAGGCAGCGGCAAGGCGTTGCAAGGCAACTTGGATCCCGCATGTTTATTAGCTGGCCCTGAAGCAACGACACGCGCCACTGAAAAGCTCCTAGCAAGCATTCCAGCTCGCGGACACATCGCCAATCTCGGTCACGGCATCGTGCCCGATGCACCCATCGAAAGCGTCGAAGCCATGATCGCCGCGGTTCACGCGGAGACAAAGGTAGCGAACTAGTGACCGAGGACTCCTCTCTGACGGATCGTCTAGCCGCGTTAGAACGGCTCGCCAAACTCGGCCAGACAGGGCCACTCGGCATCTCTTACCCAACCACCGTCGAATTCCTCTGACGCTGTCGGGCGCAGTGACCGTGCAGCGCTCTACTCCCTTGGCTTTGCGCTGCGTATTCGCGGCCATATGAGAAACTTGGCCGGGTCAGACTTCCCTGACCGCGGTCTGAAGTACAAGCTGTTCAGCATGGCCCGCAAAGGATTACTGGATGCGGGCTATCATCCGATTGGCATGGATCACTTCGCAAAACCCTATGACGAGCTCTCCAAGGCTCTCGCAGAACGCCAGCTGCGACGCAACTTCCAGGGCTCCGCTGTGATTCCTGCGAAGGATGCCATAGCCCTCGGCATCAGCGCGATTGGCGGCATTCGTGGCGCTTACATACAGAATATGAAGAAGCTCAGCGACTACTGCAAGTCCTTTGAAGCGGGCGAAATGTCCACTCGCAATCTCGCCATGTGCGTCGACACCTATTGGCGTGATAAGCACCAAGGGCACGACGAACAGACATTCAGTCGAGCGGCCTAATCGTGAGTATTAACCGCAAACGCATCGTCGTCATCGGCGGCGGCATCAATGGACTGGCTGCAGCCTGGAGCGCTTGGGAAGCGAGCGGGCAAGGACCGGTCGATGTCGTACTGCTTGAGGCTTCGAGCCAGATTGGCGGCAAGGCACGTTCGCGCAAATCGGATGGTTGGTTGTTCGAGGAAGGCCCCACGGGCTTCCTCGAGGGTGACGAAGCCCTGCAAGGCTTGATCGAGCGTTCAGGCCTCGATGCAATCCCCGCCAACCAATTGGCCGCACGCCGCTATGTCGTACGCGGCGGCCGCACGCGAGAAATGGTGATGAAACCATTTGAATTCGCTTTGAGCGGCATCCTCTCTCCCGGTGGAATCCTGCGCATGCTGCGCGAACCATGGATTCCAAAGGGCGACTCAACCAATGAGAGCATCTGGGATTTCGCCGCCAGGCGTCTCGGGCCGCAGGTGGCGGACCGCCTGATTGCCCCCATGACTCTCGGAGTCTTCGCTGGAGATTCTCACAACATCTCCCTGCCGGCTGCCTTCCCGCTAATGGCGGAACTTGAGCGCCGCCACGGAAGCCTATTTCGTGCGTTGCTTGCCAAGTTTGAAGTCGACGCCGAGAAGGGTGGAGTTCGGAAAGTTCCCGGCAAGAGGCTGTGTTCCTTCAAGGATGGAATGCAAAGCTTACCGATCGCCCTGGCTGACCAGGCTCCCTTTGAAGTGCGCGTCAACGCGGCTGTAGTTGACTTGCGGCCCAACGAAGGTGCTTGGGAATTGAGCGTTGAAGGATTTCCAACGCCCCTGCACGCAGACGCCGTCGTGCTCTCGTGCGACGCCCACACCAGCGCCAAACTACTCGGAAAGGTCTTGCCAGTAGTCTCCGAGGAACTCGCTGGCATCAGCATTCCTGGAATGAGCGTAGTCGGGTTGGGGTTCACTGAGAAGCGAGCCATCAACCGCCTGCCTACGGGTTTCGGTGTCCTAATTCCGCGCGACGAGGGCTTCCGCACATTGGGCTGTCTATTCGACGCCCAACTGTTCCTCGAACGAGCGCCCGAGGGTCAGATGCTTGTCCGTTGCATGATCGGTGGTGCGACCGATTCTGCTGCCGCAACTCTAACGGACAATGAGTTACTCGGTATCGCAATCGATGACGTCAAGCGGCTCTTCGGAATCCAGGACAACCCCAGCGTCTACGAAATTGCGCGCTGGCGTGGAGCCATACCACAATACGAGCTTGGTCATATGGAACGTGTCCACCGCATTGATGCGGAGCTCGGCCGCTTTGCGGAAATTCAGCCGGGTCTACATTTGGCCGGCTGCCACGCCCGCGGCGTCGCCTTCGGCAAAACAGCAGCTGAAGGCTGGCGCGTTGGGGAACTCGCGGCGGAAGCACTGTAGGGCTTAGGGGCCCCCAGGGCGCCTGGTCGGGACTAGCGACGACTGCAACCATGACGGAATCCCGGACGAGTGCCTCAGCTGCCCGCCCGTTGACGTGGTCTTTGTGATGGACACGTCGGGGTCGATGGACGATGAGGGGAACGCTCTCTGCAACCAAATCAACTCGGTCATCTCGGACCTCTTGACGAAGGGCATCCAAGTCAACCCGACCTTCCTTGGTATTACCCAAACCACCTACTCCTGCCTACAAGACACAGTTGCGAATCTCCTGGGAACATCGATTCCTGGAAACCCCAGCTGCTGTGCTTCCCTCGGGAACAACGAGGATTGGGGACCGGCAACAGCCATCGTCGCCGAGCGCTTCGGATGGACATCCGGCGCGGTGCGCGTGATCGTTCCAATCAGTGACGAGGCTCCACGCAATGGCGGCGGATCTTGCAACCAAGACGATATTGATTCAATCACCAACGCCATCGCTATCGCCAACTCTAACAACGTGATTTGTTCGCCAATATCTGGCTCGGGCTCGAACGCTTGCGTGATCGGGCTGGCGAGCGACTTGGCCGTTGGAACGGGCGGTACGAATTTCCTATCGACAAACGCTCAGCAAGATTTGGCGAGCGCCATCAGCATGCTCCTAACGAACGCCTGCGAGTCAGCGTCCGACTGCAATAAGGACGGAGTACCGGATGAGTGCGAGCCTGACTCCAACGGCAACGGTACGCCGGATGAGTGCGAAGACGGTGTCTTGAATGACTTAGACTGCTCTGAGTTCGATCGCTACGAAGAACTCACGCCGAACGACACCCTGACCTTGATCACTAAGGCCCACAACCCGAGCCTTGAGCAAGGCTTCTTGCGCGTGGTCGCCGTCGACGAGCAGAACAACCCCATCGGTTTCGATCACCTGATCGGCAACACACTGGTTCTCAATGGCTACGAAAGCGTCGAGTACTCGATCAATCCGGTGGACTACCGCGCTGCCGTCGCACCCGGCGCATTGACTGACGTGGATGCGGACGGTATCCGTGACTTGAACGGCATCGAGTACGAAATGACGCCGGGCCAAATTTTAATCCCACGCTTCTTCGGTCAAGGCCCTGTTTTCTTCTCAGAGCTTCTGCTGGTGAGTCTCTCTGGCGGACGCAAATTCGAAACTACGGTCGACTTCCTTGTCTCCAACGACAACGAAGTGACCTTCTCAACGGAGCACACCTTCCGTTGTTGGGACAAGGTCTCCTTGGGTTCGATCTCTCATCTCTTCAGCGCTGAGTTCCTCGAAAAAAACTCGGGTAACGACGAAGAAGAAGACATCAACGGGCTCGAAAGTGGATGGATCAAGATAGACGGAGGCGTCGCAAGCTCAGCCACTGTAAGCATCCCGGACCCCGCCTTCTACGCCGTACTGATCGAACGCATCCAAACCAAGGCCAGCGCCTCCCTGCCCTTTGAAAGCTGCCTTCAGTCTGGACACCTCTTGTCCAACTCACTGGACGGCGACAACGAAGAGCTAGCTGGAATTACGCCTCAGGATTGCACCTCCAATATTGCTCGCCGTCGTGCGGGCAGCCTCTTGCTATACCCTGAATTCGACAACCTCTCTGGGACATTCACGGTCATCACGCTGACCAACACCAGTGACACGGAGAGCATCAAAGCGCACTTCGTCTACGTCGGCCGTTTCGGCCTGTAGTAACGAACCAACAGACAACTGGCCCTGGAACAAGTCTTGTTCCAGGGCCAGTTTGCATTGCGGGAAGAGCTTTCGACTACCCCCAGGAGATGTCCAACTGCACGTCTACGTTTGCACCCAAGCTACTTGCAACAGGACAGGATTTCGCGGCGGCAACCAGGACCGCGCGCTGGCGCTCATCGAATTCGCCGGGCACCACCATCGAGACCTCTAACTTCCCCACGCGGCGCACCGGATCGGCAAGCATGTGCTTGGTGACTCGGGCCGTTGCGCCTTCGATGCTCCAATCACGCTTTTGAGCAGCGATCCCCATGATGGTCAACATGCAAGTGCCCAAGGCGGTGGCTAAGAGATCGGTTGGCGAGAAGGACTCGCCGCGTCCTTGATTGTCGACAGGGGCGTCCGTAACCAACTCAGTGCCCGAGGGACCATGAACAGCTTGACTGCGTAATTGGCCGGTGTATGAGATCGAGATTTCTACCATGATGCAGTTTGGACTGGCTTAGGGTGGTTTGGTCGGGAGGCTCCCCGGACCAGATTCTAAGCTGCGGAGCCCTTCTGTCAGAGACTTGGCCCACCGAATTTGATGTGAATCCCGGCCCAATAGGAAGGTTCCAAACCGAATCAAAGTCTTGAGTCCAGCCTCATACAACGATTCCACTGTCAGCCCGCAAAGCAATCGAGAACGACTCCCCTTCTGCGACCTGGATGAATCCAATTCCTCTCGGAGTTTCCGATGCGGTTCCGCCCGTGTCCAATCGCCAAGAGGCTGGTGCTCTATCCGCCTCTAGAGCAACGCAATGGGAAGACCCGGAACAAGCCGTTGGAAGCTGTAGCCAAGGCGTGCGTCATCGACTCGTAAGTAGATCCATTCCCGTCGTGAGCGATACGCACAAGTACAACTTGGGCCCGAGGCTGACAAAGTCTGCCCCGGGCCCAAGTCCTTGTCTGGTTATGAATCAGCGCTGATAGACAATGCGGCCGTTGACAACCGTCAACAAGACTCGCGCGTCCAAGAGCGTCTCCGTATCCCCTTCAACCGGATCCGTATCGAACACGGTCAGGTCGGCCCAATAGCCGGGGATCAACTGTCCACGACGGCCTTCTTGGTGCACGGCGTGGGCCGGGCCGCGGGTGTAACCAGCGAGGGCGCCGAAACCGTCGAGGCGTTCGGTTCCAATCGTGTTATCCGTGGCGTAGATAGTTTCGTGGTTGCGACGTATGCGGGCCGCGTAGATTCCGCCCAAGGGTCCAGCATCGTCGAAGGGCAGATTGCTTCCGAAGGCGAGTTGCAAGAGACCAGGAGCAAGGCTGCGCCACGCATAGGTTCCGCGCGAACGATTGGAGCCGAGCCTGGCTTCGTTCCAAGTAGGATCCATCAAAATCTGCGGCGGCTGCATCGAGGGTGTCACGCGCAACTGCGGAAAGCGCGGGATGTCGCGCGATGAAATCACTTGTGCGTGCTCCACTCGCGGGCGGAGCAGGGCGAAATTTTCGTCGACCTGACTCATGCGTTCGAAGGTGTCGAGGGCGATGCGATTGGCACGATCACCGACGGCTTGAATGGCGGGCTGTAGCCCAGCTTGCCAAGCTTCGTGAACGAGTAGCGTCAGGCGCTCTTCGGTCAGGAGCAAGTGGCCCTGTTCACCGGGCGCATCGCTGTAGTCAGCGAGCAATGCTGCTGAATGCGTTCCAAGATCACCGTCAACGCGGAAGACGACTCCAGGAACGGAGAGTTGGTCGAGGGAATCGGAACGGAGAGGGAAGCGCTCCAGAGCCTCGGAAGAGAGCCCTACATTGCCGTCCAAATAGGCGACGATGCGGACCTTCAACAACCCACGCTCGCGCAGGCTCTCGTAAAGGTCAATCGTCGAAGCGCTTGCACCCATGTCGTGGACACAAGTGATGCCACGCGCCAGGAGCTGTTCTTGCGAGGCGAGGATGTGGGCCTCGCGCTCTTCATCTGTCAGAGGTACGAATAAAGTAGATACGAGCTTCGAGGCCTGATCAATTAGGACTCCGGTTGCATGTGACTCTTCGTCCACAAGAATGCGTCCGCCTTGAATGCGCCTAAGGCTGCCGATCTCTTCGTGCAAGCCGGCGAGCATCAGCGCCTTGTAGTTGGCCAAGGAGGTGTGACCGTCGATGCGCCACAGAAGCACCGGATTATCCGGAGTGGCCTCACTCAGATCGGCGTGGTCAGGGAGCTCGCCACCATCCCAGAGACGTTGATCCCAACCGTTCCCGACGATCCATTCACCCTTATCCAATCCCTCGGCAGCAGCTTTCACCTTTTCTATGAGTTCCGCATAGCTTGCGATGCCGCGCAGGTCGAGCTCTTCCAACGACTCCCCGATGCGTTCAACGTGGGCGTGCGAATCTTGAATGCCGGGAACTGCGATGGCGCCTTTGAGGTCCACCATGTTGACGCCGACCTCGGGCAGGCGGACCCGCAAGCGTTTCTCCGTTCCTGCGGCGATCACTCGACCGTCCTCCACCAAAAGGGCTTCGACAGCGCCTTGATCGATGTTCCCCAAGTAGATCAATCCACCGTAGATGAAAAGAGTCTCCACCGACGGTTCAGGCGGAGCCAAAACGTTGCCGATCGGCATCGGAGAAACGGCGGACTCGGTGACTGCGCCAGGCAGTTCCTGACCGGCGGTCTCGCCTGAAGCCTGCCCCTGTTCGATCGAGCCTGGGCTCTGCAGGGTGATTGGAGCCGCGGGGACGCCGGATTCCGGGAGGAAGCCGAGAAGTGACAATAGCGAAAGGATGGTGGACAGCATCGAGTCCGATATCGGTCAAGTGACCCAGATTCCCTCAGCCCAGTTCGGGGAAACGGTAATACTTGGAGCAGATCGTTACAGTAAGGTCATGAAACGACTGGAAAACCGACTGGCACTGGTGACTGGAGCCTCCGCTGGCATTGGAGAAGCTACGGCGCGTGCCCTGGCTGCGGAGGGCGCACAGGTGATTCTGGCCGCCCGACGCCGAGACCGCCTGGAAGCCCTGGCGGCGGAATTGCCGGGATCGCGGGTCTGCGTGCTCGACGTGCGCGATGCGGAAGCCACGCAAAAAGCGATCGCCCAGGCCACAATGGAGGGCGAAACAATCGATTTAGCGGTTCTCAATGCCGGTATGGCCCGCGGGGTCGAGCCCCTCCACGAGGGCAATCCAGCGGAATGGTCGGATGTGATCGACACGAACATCAAGGGCGTTCTATACGCTCTGAAGGCCGTCTTACCGGGGATGGTCGCAAAGGGCAGCGGTGATTTGGTATTCATGGGCAGCGTTGCTGGGCGCTGGGTCTACCCAGGGGGTGCCATGTATTGCGCCACAAAGTACGCGGTGCGCGCGCTGTACGAGGGAGCTCGCCAAGACGCTCTGGGAAGCGGTGTGCGCTTCACCAGCGTCGATCCGGGTATGGTCGAGACGGCCTTCAGCTCCGTACGCTTCCGGGGGGACGAGGAACGCGCCAGCGCCGTCTATGCAAATGTCGCGCCGCTCACCCCCGCCGATGTGGCCGATGCGCTGCTCTATGCAGTGACGCGGCCTCCGCACGTCAACATTGGCGAGATCGTCATGTGGGCCTCAGCCCAAGCCAGCGTGACCGCTTGCAAGCGTGATAGCTAGAACGAGCGCAACAGCTCCATTCCAAGTACAATCGCAGTCCGAATTTCTACCGGGTCGGATACCACCAACCCACCCCTAGCCACTTTTTGACCTTCCGAGATGAGTTCTGACGAAACCCCCAACATCGATCGTGAAATCGAGGCCGCCCTTGAAGGGATGAACCTCCAAGACATCGATGGATCCACTCCCGACGCTTCCACAGCACGCAGTAAGTCCCCAACCAAGAACCTCCAAAAAGGAACTATTGTTGGCGTAACAGGTCCGGACGTCTTCGTCGACCTCGGGCCCCGCGTACAGGGTGTCATCTCTGTATCGGAATTCGACACGACTCCGGTGGTCGGCGAGATCTACGAGTTCACCTTGAACGGGCAAGACGATGGCCTCTGGATGTTGAGTCGGCGCGTTGCTCGTGAACTCGCGGCTTGGGACAACATCACCGAAGGTTCACTCGTCAATGCAAAAGTTTCTGGTGCCAACACCGGCGGTCTTGAGTTGAAAGTGGGTCCGGTTGCGGCATTCATGCCCGCCTCGCACATTTCGCTCAAGCGCGAAGAGGACATGTCGGTGTTCGTTGGCCAGACCATGCTCTGTCAAGTCATCGAAATCGCGCGTGAACGTAATCGTGTAGTGCTGAGCCGCCGCGCCGTACTTGAAAGCGAACGCAGCCAAGCTATGGCTGGCGCTGTCGATTCGCTGTCCGTTGGATCAGCGGTGCGCGGCAAGATCACACGTATTGAGAAGTTCGGAGCTTTCGTGCAGATCCAAAAGGGTCTCGAAGGCTTGCTGCACGTTTCGAACATCTCGCGCAAGCGTATCGATGATCCGAACGATGTGCTTAAGACAGGTCAAGACGTCGAAGTTCTCATCCTCGACATCAAGGATGGAGGCAAGCGCATCGGACTATCGATGAAGGCTCTTGAAGCCAATCCCTGGGACGAAGCGCGTGATCGCTATCACGAAGGTTCGATGGTCGAAGGTAAGGTCGTGCGCGTCGCAGACTTTGGCGTATTCGTTGAACTGGAGCCAGGTATCGACGGCTTGGTGCACGTCTCTCAACTATCCCGCGACCGCGTGACCCGCGTCCGTGACGTAGTCAAAGATGGCGAGACCTTCCCGGTTCGCGTGATCTCCGTCGACATGACCAGTCAACGCATTTCCTTGTCGCGACTGGATGAGAACGGCGAACTGCTCGGATCGGAAGAAGCCGCAGATGCTGGCGCCGTGCGCGAGATGATGCAAAAGAACGAAGGGCAATCGAAGAGCCTCGGAACAAACCTCGGCAACCTGTTCAGACAGGCGCTGGAAGGGAAGTAAAGAGAAGCCGGAAGACGGCGGTACCGAGCCCGGGCAATCTGCGCCATCTTCGCAACTGACCCCAGACAAGAA
>JBLIOI010000081.1:0-22968 GCA_047639675.1 Planctomycetota bacterium
GACCACTCTCATGGACGATTATCTCGACTACGTTATCGAACAGCTCGCGGGTCTTGGTGCGATCACCTCGCGCAAGATGTTCGGTGGGGCGGGGCTCTACTGCGATGATCTGTTCTTTGGTTTGATCGCCAAGAGCGTGCTCTACCTGAAAGTGGACGAAACGAATCACGCTGAGTACGCGGATCGCGATTGCCAGCCTTTCATGATGCGGTCGGGCAAGCCCAGCAAGACGGGCTACTACGAACTACCGGTGGACATTCTCGAACGCCCGACTTCCGCCGTCGAGTGGGCCCAGCGCTCTCTCGAAGTGGCGCGCCAGAACCCGACCAAGAAGCGCAAGAAGGCCAACATTAAGCGCAAGCCAGGGAAGTCCGCGCGGATCAAGCTGCTGCCCAATCTCGGCCCCAAGAGCGCCACGATGCTGTTCCGAGTCGGAATTAAGAATCGCACGGATCTTGAGGAGTACGGGTCGGTCGGGGCCTACCTCGCGCTGCGCGCTAGCGGCCAAGCTGTCTCGCTAAACCTGCTCTATGCGATGGAGGGGGCACTCCTGGAAGTGAGGTGGGACGAATTGCCAGAGCCCCTGAAAGAGCGCTTGCGAGCGGCTGTAGGGGGAAATAGCTAAAAAACGGCGTTCGCGATTCCGTTGGCGGGAAGTGGCCGGGGCGAGGGCTGTAGGGCAGTCGCTATCGACCCGAAGAGTAGAGAGAGCTCTCTACCCCGATCACGCGCAATGAACAAACCTCTCCTTCGTCCTTCCCAAGACGTCCTCGTCAAGAATCTCGCCGCGCTCCAACTCGCCCAGCCGGAGCTGCATGAACGCGTGCACTGGCCGGTCGGAGGCGGCCACTTGAAGATCAGTCCGGAGGGTAACTGGATGTACCAACTGCGAGGCGAGAGCGTTCCGTTTGGCCTCGACAATCAAGCGCTCGCTGAGTCCTTGGAGAGCGCCAACCTAGCCACGACGAACAAGCTCTTTCTCTTCGGCCTCGGCCTCGGAGAACAGCTTGAGGCTCTCCTCAAGCGTGTACCGGCATTTCAAGTGACCGCGTGGGATCGCGATCCGTGGGTCTTGCGTCAAGTTCTCTGCTTGCACGATTGGTCGGAAGCGATTGCAGAAGGGACGCTGCGCTTCGCGCTGGGCTCAGACATCTTAGGCTATGCGGGCAAAATATCTTTGGACGAGGTGATCTGGCACCCCTTGCTCGCAAACGTTTACCAAAACGAACGCACTCTCTTCGAACGCGACTTGAGCGACAAGCGCGCTCTCTTATGTACAGGCGAACTCTTCGTCGATTCGTTCGCCGATTGCTTGCGCGCTGAAGGCTACTCCGTCTTCTCCTACGATGTTCAGCATCTTTCAGGTGAAGAGCTTGAGCTCGCGCTGAAAGCATTCGACCCGCAGGTAGTCTGTGCTATTAACTGCGTCAACGGCCTGGCGGAATTTTGTGCCGAGCACGATGTCGAGTACATCGCATGGGAGATCGATCCCGCGACAGACAGCCTCCCCGCGCTTCAACGCTCGGCTCCCAAGGCTCACATCTTTACGCATCGCGAGAGCAACGTCGAGTCGTTCACTTCGGCTGGTTACGAGAATGTCACGTACCTGCCATTGGCGGCGGACATCAACCGTCGTCGCCCGTTGGGGCTGACACCGGAGGAGCAAGGGAAGTACGGATCCAATGTGTCCTTCGTTGGTTCCTCCCTCGTCGGCAATGTGCAAGCTTTTCAACGCACTTTCGCGAGTCAATTCAACGCTTGGCGCGCAGATTCCGCCGAGACTTGTGCGAAGGGCATGGCGGAGATTCTTCAGAGTCAGCGTGAACACCTTTCGACATATTTGATTCCTGAGGCGCTTGAGAGCAAGTTCCCGGGATTCCGTGATCATTGTCGTAACAATGCTCTCGAAGACCCGGCAATTCTCCTTGGAGAGGTGTCTACCGCTCAGAAGCGCCTCGACTTCGTCGCTTCTTTCATCGACGACAATATCCAAGTCTGGGGCGACGACGGCTGGCGTTTTTGCGCTGCACAAGGATGCAATTATCGGGGCCCTGCCTTGCACGAAACCGAACTGCCATTGATCTACAACGCATCTACGATCAATCTAGATATTGGCCGTCTATACCAGGATGACATCGTCACGATGCGAATTTTCGACATCCTGGCGTGCGGCGGCTTTGTCCTGGCTGAACACTCTCTCGCTCTGACGGATCTATTTGAGGTCGGAGTTGAAGTGGAAAGCTATCGGTCCTTGGATGAGCTAAAAACGAAGGTTGCCTACTACCTGGCAAACCCCGTCAAGGCCCAGTCGATTGCAGCACGCGGACGCTTGGCCGTTCTCGATCGCCACACTTTCAGTGGCCGCGTGCGCACAATGCTCGCGACCTTGGATAAGGCGCCTGGCATGGGGTCGGTGGCTGCCTAGCTTCAGTCGAAAAGGTCAACGCGGCTTTTGGTTTATTGCCCGGGGGGGCAATGGCTGTACGGTAGCTCGGTCCATGAATTCAAAAGGCCAAACAGAGAGCTTCAGTTGGTCCGAGTGCGCGGGCCGACTCAGCGTTCTTAGCGGCGAATATGATCTTGCCCTAGAGCCGGAGGGGAAGTTCTTCGTAGCGCAAGGGATCAGAGTGATTCCACCGCCAGTATTCCCGCTGCCTGCCGAGCTGCTTCTTTCTGTTCGCGATCCGCAGACGGCACAAGAAACAGCGGCGCGTCGGTTGCTCAAAGAGAAGTTCGCTAGCGATGCCTCGACCGGGGACTTGGAACGCTATCTGCAGTTCTTGCCCGAAGAGCCTGGGCTGCAATGTCTGATTCTCTTGCAAGCTGGAGCGGTCTCAGTCGGGATGTTCGAAGGCGGGGCCGTCTTAGCTCACAAGACCATGAAACGTTATGTCGTTCGCGGTAAGGGACGTGCGCAACCCACTTACCTCGCGGCTAAGGGTAAGTCTCGTTACGGCTCGCGCCTGCGATTGCAAAACGCTCGGCTTCTATTTGAGATGACGAACGAGAAGCTTGCGAACTATTGGGACGAGTACGGAGAGCCCGAGCATATTTTTATCAACGCGCCGCGCCGGCTTTGGGCTGACATGTTCCGTTCAAAGATCCCGCCGCCCTTCAGCTCGGAGCACCCGATCATTCGTGTCCCGAAGGATCTTCCAGTTCCCAAAACGGAAGTCTTGCTACGCACCTACAAGGGCCTTTGTTACGGTCGGATCGAACGGGACTTCACGCGGTAGTCTTCCTCGCAATTACCTCTAGCTCAAACAGCTCAAATGGCTGACCTGTCCAAGAAGCGCATCATCATGATTCACGGGCTCGCGAGCAAACCGCCTGAGGCGGACTTGCATACGCTCTGGTCCCGTTGCCTGATCGAGAACATTCGAGTCGAAAATAAGGGCTTGGCCAAAGACCTCGAAGACCACCCCGAAGCTCTTGTCCACGCCTATTGGGCTGACGCGACGCCGCACCACATTCCGGATGAAAAGCGTTACACCACGAAGCTCTCTGCGCAGGTGGACAAGGTCATTGCCGAAAGAAAGAAAGCTAAAGAGAGGTTTCATGTCGGGCGCGGCGAGCGCTTCGCATCCTTCTTCAAGAGCCGTGCCTTAGACGTAGTCAATGTCTTCTCGCGGGCCTTGACGATCAAGGACGACGTGATGAAGAACTATCTCGCGGAAACCAAGCTATACGACGAGGATCAGTACGTCGCCGACCAGATGCGCAAGCGTCTTGAGGAAGAGCTCATCTCGGCTTGGGACGATGGTTGTGACGTGACCATATTGTCGCACAGCATGGGAACGTTCATTTCCTACGATGTTCTCTGGCGCTTTTCGCATCGCGCGACAGAGCCCTGGAAGAAGTACCGGAATAAACGCGTGCAGATGTTTGTGACGATGGGGTCGCCGCTAGCTGACTCGGAGATTCGTGGCATGCTGTTCGCGAAAGTTCACCGGGAAAAAGGCAAGCGTGGCTTTCCGACCAACATCGATCGCTGGCACAACTATGCTTGCCTCGGAGATGTGGTTTCCCACGAGCACGACTTTGAAGGCGATTTCTTCAAGGAGATGAAAGAGCTGAAGCTCCTGCCGAAGAAGCCGAAGCACCACGCGATCGACTACGCGAACCTCCACAACCCGTTCGAAGTGGTGACGCATCCGGGCAACAAGAACTCAGAGAAGCGCAACCCGCACAAGTCCTACGGCTATCTCGTACAGCCGCGCCTGGGATCTTGGGTGAGCGACTTCTTGTTAGGTCGCTTGCGCTGAAGGCTACTTAGAGAATCCCAGCCAGGGGAGCATCCGCCACTCTCGGCGGCGAGGGCGAGTCGGCACCGAGGAAGCCGCCTATGAAGGCGCGGCGCTGACAGGGTTTACGGTGGCTACTGCGAAGCTGAACCCCCTTGGGATGCCTCTGGGGCACCAGGACGCCCGTGGGTCCGGCACATCGATTGGCCTTATTCGATTGACTTGTCATTGCGGGCAAACCTAACGCTGCATGGGGGATAATAAGGGCAGTGAGCGATTCACCTCCTCGGTGGGCCTCTACGAACTCGATTCCTGTATCCCAGACCCAGAGACGGCATGTCCCCCCAAGAGAACAATAAGAAAGGCATCATCGGCAGACGTGAACTGATCCTAGGCGGCGGCGCTGGCCTAGGCGCCCTGGGCGTGGGCGCGCCCGCCCTCGCCGGAGCAGCTGCTGCCGGCGGACTGGCAATACCCTCGGATCTTGACGAGGCTGAGAGCCTGATGGCCGGGAACTGCGTCCTGTCCGCCAGCGATGTCCAAGGCCCCTTCTGGCTCAACTTGGCGCTCTTGCGTCAGGACATCACTGAGGGCACCGTCGGCATGCCCCTCGTTTTCTACATCAAGCTCATGGACGGGATCAACTGCGCGCCTATAGCTAACGCAGTCGTCGATGTTTGGCACGACGACCCGGACGGCAAGTACTCGGGCTTCGCCAGTGAAGGCACGGCTGGATTGACGCACTTGCGCGGGATCCAAGTCTCGGATGCGAACGGCATAGTGAAGTTCGTCAGCGTCTTCCCGGGTTGGTACACCGGACGCACCCCGCACCTGCACCTCAAGATCAATCCCAATGCAGGCTCCGAGTTGACGACTCAACTGTACTTCCCTGACGTGATTCACGAGCGCGTCTACGAATTCCCGCCCTATGACGTGCACGGACAGAGCCCCGTGAACAATGAAACGGATAACTTCTTCAATCCTTCCCTATTGATGACCATGCGCCAGCCTCCCGCTGGCCCCCCGAAGTTGGTCGCTGGCAAGCGGATCACGATAATTTAGCCCCCCCCGGACTGTGAGCGCGGCTTTCAGAGTCGGATCCACCTCTGTTTTTGGTCTGCGCTCACGGCCCATTTTATCCTGAGCGTCAAGCGAGGCTCAGCGCTTGCGGGATGCGCCGCTATACTCGCGCCCATGCAATGGCCTGATCCCGAATCCTTGCGTTGCTTCGTCGCCGTGGCAGTGCACCTCAACTTCCGTGCGGCTGCCAATTCAGTTCACCTTTCAGCCGCAGCTCTCGGCCAACGCATCGCACGTTTGGAAGAGGTCTTCGGTGTAAGACTATTTGAACGCACCACGCGTCGGGTGATGCTGACGCAGGCCGGCGCGCGGATGTTGCCGGTGGTCAAGTCGCTCTTGGAACAGATCGCCGACTTGCAGTCCATCGCGCAAGAGGTCGATGGCTCGGGGCCCTTTGAGTTGGTGATCGGCACACGTTTCGAGCTCGGTCTCTCGTGGATCGTGCCCAGCTTGTCGAAGCTCAAGGAAGCACGTCCCGAGCGTAGCCTGCACCTGTCTTTTGGGGACAGCGGCGACATGTTGGCGCGTCTAGAGCAGGGCATCGTGGACGCTTCCGTGACTTCAGCCCGCGCCATTCCCGCGGGTATGCGTTTCGAGGCTCTGCATCCGGAAGAGTATTGCTTGGTGGTTGCGACGGAGCTGGCCCAAGCTCCGGGCTTCGATCCATCCACCTCTCCGCAAGACTTACCCCTGCTCGACCTCAGCTCCGACCTGCCGCTCTTCCGCTACTATCTCGACGCGCACGACGAAGTCGACCCTTGGAGCTTTCCGCGCATCGAATACCTGGGGACCATTGCGGCGGTGCTCTATCGAGTGCTAGAGGGTGCTGGCGTGGCGGTTCTGCCCCAGTACTTCGCGAACGAGAAATTGGAGGCCGGTTGCCTAACCGCTCTCGGTACGGATCTAGCCTTGGGCAAGGAGGCTTTTCGGCTCGTGTGGCACGAAGGTCATCCCTTTGAGACCGAGATCAAGCAATTGGCAGCGGAGTTGCGGGCCTTGCCTCTCCGGGGCTAGCTGCGGTCTAACGACTTGGCGGTCCTTGCCTGGATGGAACGCTTGTCTCGAGCGGGCCCTTATTTGTCATCGACGGAGAATTGGAAGCCCCTTTCCGAATCGCACCGTTGAGCGCGACTCGTAGAGCTTCATCGCTGAAGAGTCTCAGCACGAGGAGCTTCCGCCACTATCGGCGGCGAGTGCAAGTCGCTCCCAAGGAAGCCACCAATGAAGTAGCGGCGGTGAACAGTGGCGTCCAGTGGAGGAATGTTCTGCTGGGGTGCCTGTGGCTTGTAGTTCCGGAATAGGTCCATGACACGCTGCGTATCATCGGGCTGGCGCGGCGCTGACAAGGTCAATCGCATGGCTTGCGGTGTGGGAGTCCAATGGCCGGTGAGCAGTCGGCCTTGCACGCGATCGAGGTAGCCTTGGGCGATCGATTCATCGCCGTTAAGAACTGCGAGGACGTCGGAGGCGCGCTGCAGGCTCTTGTGATTGCCAGCCTGAATTGCGGCGAAGACCCAGGCGAGCACGGCGCGGTAGTTGGGTTCCGGATCGCAGGCAGTTGCGGCAAGCTCGCTCCAAGCACAGACATGCTCGTAGCTTTGCGCCAAGTTGGCGAGCTGCGCGATCAACTGAGCCGCACAGCGTTTGTTGGCGGGGAGTTGTGGGCTTGAGTAGATCGCTTGGAAAATTTGGTTGGCCTCTTTGGTGCGGCCCTGTTCGAGGAGGCCGTAACCTCGATAGATTCGTAAGGCTTCAGAGGGTGCAACCATCGAACCGGCGTAGGCGACTGTCAGGAGGTCGGGCTTGTAGCTGCCCGTGTCCGTCATCAGGTGCTCGAGAACTTTCAAAGGCTCGTCGAGCCCGGTCATGTCTGGCGCAACTTCATCGAGCGCCAACTTGCGCTTGCGCCACTCCAATTCGCCGACAGGAGCGATCTCGTCGCCACTCTTGTCGTGATTGAGGAACAGCATTCCGCTCAGGGTCTTGTGCGAAACGAGCAAGCGGAAGCAGGCCTCCGCGAATAGGCGACCGAGTGCTTCGCGATGGGTGAGCGTGAGATGGCGCTCGAGAGGCGAGAGACCCAGCAGGTCGATGGGGGCTTCGCTGGAAGCGTCCGTGGAGGACTCAGGCGAGCCAACGGAAGAGGAATTCAAGAGGGTGCGATCCTTCTGAATAGCTAACTCCTGGAGTAATCCGAGAAGTTCCTGATCCGTTTCGTTTTGCTCTTCGCTGCTCAATTCTGCCTCGTGTGGCGCTCCCTGAGGAAGCGCCTCTAATTATAGAGTAGAACTGAGCTGGAGAGAATCCGGGGCTGAAAGTGCCCTTCCTAGCTGTTATCCGGCTTGGCGCGGAAGATCGCAGTAGAAGCTGCGAAGCCATGTAGGCGGTTCTTGCCACCTATTCGGCCGATTTCACCTTGGGCGAAGAACCCGGCGACGGGCAACTCTGGACCGAGGTAGCTGTGAATGCGGCTGATGTCGTGATTGGGTTCCACGAACATGCGGCTACCGCGGGCGGCGCAACTGAAAAGCAGGGCGCCCGCCTCGTGAGGCAGGGAGGGCGGGGGGCCTGCGCTGCGCTTCAGTTGCTCTAGAAAATTCTGACCCGCACTCTGAGGGTCGCGGACCATGAACTGGATCGTTTGGCCGCGGCGTGGCTCGCCGAAAATGGCGATGGCGTTTTCTTGGGGCGCGATGCCTCGGATCGGGTGGGCCAGGAAATCCGAGGGATCGAACTTACTTTGCGCCGGGTCGAAGGCGATGCCCAGCATCGGCGGGCTCTTGAGCAGTTCGCGCTCCTGTTCGGGGAGGTCTTGGAAGGTGCTCATCATGACAGCTGATGCTTTCTTGCCACCTAGCTTCTTCACGAGAGGGCCCTCGCAGCTCGTGATCACCCAGGGCTTGCCGACTGGTCTGTAGGCCTGGCTGACTACGCTTGTGAGCTCGATACCGCCGTCGATGTGAACCCCGACTGCGCCGTCATGCTGAACTTGGCCAGCGAGGAATAGGGCGTTGTCGCCTAGCTTGCGGCCACCGCTTGCCATGCCGCCGGCGATCGCGAGGTCCGGCGCTTCGTTCTCCAATTGACGGAGGAAATCTGTCATCGGGAAGCTGAAAGGGTCGCCGAAGAGCAGCAGGCTGCCGCTGGCTCCCTCAAGATCAGGATAGCTCGAGTAGCCGATCGGATTGGCTCCAACAGCTTCCTCCAGACCAGAGTCGAATCCATCAGTGGGGTGCGCGCCAACGCGGAAGGGCGTCAGCTTGATGTCTTCACAAGCTACGGCCCACAGCGAAATGGCGGGTACCTGCTCCATCTCTGATTGGCTGCCGATGATGCTCTCGCCACTACAACCGACCAGAACGCCGGCCCCGGTAAGGCTACTGAGCCGCTCGCCTAGAGAATCAAATTCGCTGGCATGGTGATGTGAGACGAAGAGGACCAGTAAGTCCGGTGTTTGTCCGGCGAGGCCCTCCTTGAGTTCCTCAACGGCTTCACGGAGGGCGAGGGTGCCGTCGTGGCGTATAGATTGGGCAGAAGCGAAGCGTGGGGAACTCATAGGCTGCAAAGATTACCGGGAACTGGCGAACATGTCGTGGCGCTGGGCCCTTCAATTTCCACGGATGCGGGTCTAACCATCCCATCGGCGGCACTCTGGGCCGCAAAGGCGTCCAGTCAAAAGAGTCCAGCACCGATTCGTCAACAGCGGTACCTCTGAGCCTAGAACTCGGTAGAATCTCCGCCCGAAATCCCTATCAAGAACTTGGACTCAATTAGGCCTCTTCAGAAGCCTCAGAATCTGGGTTGGAAATACCTTCTCTCAACGAAAATGGCGAGCCCTAGGGCTTTTTCGCCAGGTCACGAACCCCGCGATAGGGGTCCAAAGAACCATGACCACCACAACTCAGACGGACGCCAATCTGCCCGTCGAAGAAGCAGAAACCGTTGTCATCCGCTTTGCGGGCGACTCCGGCGATGGCATGCAGCTTACGGGCAACCAATTCACCACAACCAGCGCGCTTGCGGGTAACGACCTCGCAACACTGCCTGATTATCCCGCCGAAATTCGTGCTCCAGTGGGTACGCGTGCGGGAGTCTCAGGTTTCCAGCTGGCCTTCAGCTCCAAGGATATTCACACACCCGGTGATCGCCCCGACGTTCTCGTCGCGATGAACCCGGCGGCTTTGGCCGTGAATATTGATCAGCTCAAGCCCGGCGGCTTGGTGGTTGTCAACACGGCAAGCTTCCATGACAAGGACTTTGCGAAGGCAAAGCTCGACAGCAATCCGTTGGAAGACGGCTCGCTCGATGGCTTCCGCGTGATCGCGATCGATATCAACAAGCGCGTGACTGAAGCGCTGGTTGATAGCGGCCTTTCAAAGAAGGATGTGCAGCGTTGCAAGAACTTGTACACGCTCGGTTTGATGTACTGGCTATATAGCCGTGCACTCGAGCCCACCGAAGAATGGTTGGAAAAGAAGTTCGGCAAGAAAGCGCCCGAGCTGGCAGCCGCCAACATCAAGGCGCTGCGCGCTGGATACAACGCTGGTGACATTCACCAGATGTTCCAGGGACGCTACGAAGTCAAGAAGTGCGAAGATCTGCCCGCGGGCACCTATCGCAACATCATGGGCAACCCGGCGATCGCCTTGGGCTTGATCGCAGGTGCCGAGTTGGCCGGGCTTGAGTTATTCCTAGGCTCCTACCCGATCACACCCGCTTCGACGATTCTTGAGACGCTTGCTGCGCATAAGCACTACCGGGTAACGGCTATCCAAACGGAAGACGAGATCGCGGCCATCTGTTCCGCACTCGGCGCGTCATTCGCAGGCAAGTTAGGTGTCACGACCACTTCGGGACCGGGCATGGCGCTCAAGACCGAGGCACTAGGATTGGCACTGATGACGGAGCTGCCCTTGGTCGTCGTCAATGTTCAGCGCGGCGGTCCTTCGACGGGATTGCCGACGAAGACGGAACAGGCTGACCTCAACCAAGCGCTCTACGGACGCAACGGTGAGGCTCCGATTCCGGTCTTGGCATGCTCCAGTGTCTCCGACGCTTTCGATTGCGCTATCGAAGCCTGTCGCATCGCAGTCGAGTACATGACGCCGGTCATTCTCCTCACGGACGGCTACATCGCAAACGGCTCTGAGCCGTGGAAGTTGCCGAAGGTCGAGGACTTGCCGAAGTTCAAAGTTAAGTTCGCAGAGGCCAAGGAAGGCGAGACTTTCTTGCCTTACGCGCGCGACGAGAAGGGCGCACGTCCCTGGGCAAAGCCGGGAACGCCGGGCTTGGCGCACCGTATTGGCGGTCTTGAGAAGTCTCACTTGACCGGCGATGTTTGCTACGACTCGGAGAACCACGAGTTCATGGTGCACGCGCGTCAGGACAAAGTGAATGCGGTCGCGGATTCCATTGCGACGCCCGAAGTTACGGGTGGCGATACAGGCGACCTGCTCGTTCTCGGTTGGGGATCAACCGCCGGTTCGATCACCAGCGCTTGCGAGATCGCTCGCGCCGGAGGCAAGACGGTTAGCCGAATGCACCTGCGTCACATAATGCCCTTGCCGCACGGCTTGGACAAAATCTTCGCCGGCTTCAAGCAAGTACTGATTCCCGAAATTAACCTTGGACAGCTCGCGCACTATCTGCGCGGCTTGTACCCGGGCGTTGACTTCCTTTCGCACGGACGAGTCTTGGGCTTGCCCCTTCAATCCCACGAAATCGCCTCGAAGATCACCAGCCTTCTGGAGAACTAGCTATGTCCGAAACACTCACCAAGAAGGACTTCAAGTCCGATCAGGATGTCAAGTGGTGCCCCGGTTGCGGGGACTACGCGATCCTAAACGTCATCCAAGGCGTTTGCGCTGACCTCGGCTACAACAAGGACCAAGTTGCCTTCGTCAGTGGCATCGGTTGTTCAAGCCGCTTTCCCTACTACATGGGAACCTACGGCTTCCACACGATCCACGGTCGTGCACCAGCAGTCGCGACCGGCGTAGCCACGGCAAACCCGGACCTGGCGACTTGGCTTGTGACTGGCGACGGCGATGCGCTGTCGATTGGTGGCAACCACTTGGCTCACTGCCTGCGTCGCAACCTGGACATCAATATCCTGCTCTTCAACAACGAGATCTATGGTCTCACGAAGGGTCAGTACTCACCTACATCCCCCGAAGGAACGCGCACCAAGACCTCGCCGATGGGCTCGGTTGACCGCCCGTTCAACCCGATCTCGTTCGCCCTCGGCTGTAACGCAACCTTTGTTGCGCGTACCGTCGACACGAACTTGAAGCACATGGCCTCGGTCTTCAAGGCAGCCGCAGCCCACAAGGGTTGTTCCTTTGTTGAGATCTACCAGAACTGCGTGATCTTCAACGATGGTTGGTTCGAAGAGGACATGGGCAAGAAGGTGCGTGACGATCGTACGATCGATTTGCGCCCCGGCGAGCCCTTGATCTACGGTAAAGAAAGCGACAAGGGCCTCCGAGTCGAAGGATTCCAAGTCGTGAAATGCGAGCCTAAAGACGCTTCCATTTGGGACCCGACGATCAAGTCCGCCGCCGCCGCCTTCCAGATGTCGACCCTCGATTACGAGGATGACCTGCCGCGCCCGATCGGTATCTATCGTGCGGTGGACGGCCTAGTGTTCGACGAGGCTATCAATGCTCAACTGGACATGGCGGTCGAGAAGAAGGGTCGTGGAACGCTCCAAGATCTGATCTACGCCGGAGAAACCTGGGAAGTGAGCTGAAAGGCATTACGGACTAGAGACAATTCAAGCGCGGGCTCGACGTCAGTCGGTCCCGCGTTTTTTGTATCCTGTGCGCATGAAGGTCACCCCCTCCGAGCGTATTTGGTTCAACGGCAAATTGGTCCCTTGGGACCAAGCGCAAACTCATGTTCTGTCCCATGTCATTCACTATGGCAGTGGAGCGTTTGAAGGCATGCGCGCCTATGCGCATCCGAAGGGCCCCGCGCTCGTCGGTCTTGATGAGCACATCCAGCGCTTGTTTCGTTCTTGCCATATCATCAGCTTGCCCCTGCCCTTTGAGCCGCAAGAGATCCGCCAAGGCGTGATCGATGTGGTTCGCGACACGGGTTACGAGTCGTGCTACATCCGGCCCTTTGCTTTTCGGGGCTACGGCGAGCTAGGTGTCGACCCCACAAACGCACCGGTAGAGGTTGCGATTGCTGCATTCCCTTGGGGGGCGTTGATGGGAGCAGAAGCTCTCGCCGAGGGAGTGGATGTGGGCGTTTCAAGTTGGCGACGGATGGCTCCGGACACGCACCCCGCAATGGCAAAGGCGGCGGGCAATTACTTGAACTCACAAATGGTCTTGTTGGAGGCTAAACGTCATGGATACGCGGAAGCCGTGGTGCTCGACGTGGATGGATACGTCTGCGAAGGTAGTGGCGAGAACATCTTCTTGGTACGCGACGGCAAACTGCTCACGCCGCCTCCGGGCAGCTCTATTCTTGAAGGCGTGACACGGTCCTATGTGATTCAACTTGCAAAGGAGCTCGGCATGGAAGTTATCGAGGCGCGCATCGCGCGCGAAATGCTGTACACCTCGGAAGAAGTCTTCTTTACGGGCACGGCTGCGGAAGTAACCCCGATTCGTTCCGTGGATGGCAAGCAAGTTGGGGACGGCGCGCTGGGGCCAGTTACCAAGAAGCTGCAAGGTGCATACTTTGATGTGATCGAAGGGCGCACTAACGATCGTCACAATTGGTTGACCCACGTAACGAAGGAATAGCATGACCCTCAATCGAGAAGAGGCTTGGGATAAACTCTGCGAATGGACCAAAGGCGACGCGCTCCTGATCCATGCACGCTCAGTGGAAATCGTGATGCGCGCAGCGGCTTTGCGCTACGGCGCTGGCGAGGATGACGTGCAGCGTTGGGGTATTGCCGGGCTCCTGCACGATGCAGACTACGAAGCATGGCCGGACGAACACCCAAGATTTGTGGTGGACTGGTTGCGTGGACTTGGTGAAGAGAGCATCGCGCACGCAGTTTCAGCCCACTACACGAAGTGGGGCGTTTCCTACGACACGCAGCTGGACAAGGCGCTTGTTGCGTGCGATGAGCTGACAGGATTTGTTGGGGCTTGCTGCCTTGTGCGCCCCGACGGCTTGACCAGCTTGACGCCGAAATCCGTCAAGAAGAAGCTCAAGCAGAAGTCTTTCGCTGCCAAGGTCGACCGTGAAGAGGTGGCCGCAGGCGTCGAGATGCTGGGCGCTGACCTCACCGAACACATTCAGTTCGTGATCGATGCGTTGTCGCCTTTCGGCGAAGAACTCGGACTCGTCAAGACCGTCGAGGTTGAGTAGGCACGTGGGTCACAACACGGGCAGGGTCGCGGTGATCACCGGCGGGGGCACAGGTATCGGCGCCGCCGTGGCGAACGAACTCGCTAACTCGGGAGCGCATGTGATCGTTGTTTCGCGAGGCCAGGACCGATTGCAGAGTGTCGTCTCGGATTTGCGCGACCAGGGCCATCTTGCCGACGCATTGGTGGGAGATGTGACCAGCGAACAACTCCTAACGGACCTAGATGCACTGGTCCCTGCGGTTGATATTTTGGTGAACAATGCCGCAGTCTTCGCGCCCTACGGCTCGTTGGAAGAGATTTCGATGGCGGCGATTGACGAAGTGCTAGAGGTGGATTTGCGCGCCGTGCTACGGCTCACGAGGCACTTCCTCCCGGGTATGAAAGCGCGCCGCTTCGGGCGTGTGATCAACATCGGTTCGATTGCTGCAAGCCTCGGTGCGGCCAATCAGGCGGCCTACTCAACGGCGAAGTCAGCCCTCCAGGGCTTGACGCGCAGTGTTGCCCTCAGTTGCATCAACAGTGGTGTGACCTGCAACTTGATTGAACCCGGACTCGTTGCGACAGAGCGTGCGTCGACGAAGATCGACTCCGAAACTCGTGCCAGTTTGGTGCGGGCGACACCAGCAGGGCGTCCCGGGACGCCCGAAGAGGTCGCGCACTGCGTTGCCTACTTGGCGTCGAGCGGCGCGGCACCCGTGACCGGTGCGATCCTTCCCGTCGATGGCGGAATCGGAATTCGCTAGAAGCGAAAGGTGTAACTGACCTTGAAGCGCAGGTCGCTCGAGGTCGGCGCGAAACCATTGTCTTCAGTCAGCCAACCTTGGTTCAAGACTATGAACAGGTCTTGGCCGGGTTCGAAGATGTAACGCGCGCGGCTATTGAGCCCAAGATTGTCGCTCCCGTCATCCCACTGAACGAAGTTAGACCAACTTGCCCTGGGGCTCAGAAGCAGGTCTAGCTTGAAGCTTGCAATGTTGACGTCGAAGGAGCCCTCGGCCAGATCTACATCATTCAGGTCGTACTGCGCACCAAGGATCGCGTACTTGCTCGCGCGCCAATCAAGCTCGACACGATAGTCGTTGCGATTGCCGTCGTAGAAGCTGCCGGTTTCATAACGCAGCTCGACGCTGACCGCGCGCCTATCCGAGGTCTCAAAGCGCGCGACGTAGCGTACAAAGTCGTGGGTCCCGATTGGGATCGAGACCGAGTCGTGGATGTCGAATTCTTCGGTTAGCGTTTCTTGTTGTGGAACGACCTGAATTTGAAATTCATCATCACTCTCCCAATCGACTGCGAAGGGTGTAAGCGCTAGGCGCTTGCTTTGCGATTCGCCGCTGGTGCTGGTAATCAGCAGAGGTGAAACCTGGAATTCTAGACGTCTAACCGAGTTGTAAAGGCGCGGGCGGTAGGCGAAGCTTGCGTCGTACTGTCTGATTCCTGCGCGGGCAACGAAGCCCAAGGCCGGGTCGAAGTTGCTCTCGATGGTGCTGTAGCCGGCGGAGGCTACGATCTCGTCATTTGGATACTCAATCCTCGTCGCATAAGCCAAGTTGTCGCCACTTGTGTCGTCGGACTCGGTACTGAGGAGATAGCTTGTGAACCGCAAGGAGTGGTCACCCATAAAGCTATCTGTTCGCAGGTTGAGGTCGGCTCCGGCTGTGAAGTCATCTTGCGCGCCAGTGGGATCGCCGTGCGTGTAGATCACTCCGACGCTGGACTGCTCAAAGATGTTCTTGGCGAAGCGTCCGGCGAATAGGTTGCGAGCATCCAAGTCGCCGCTGGTTTTTGTTTGCGAATCGAGCAGGCCGAAGCTGTAGCCATCGCCTGTTGAGGTCAACTTGGCATTGGCCAAGAGCGGCACTTCATTGCCTTCGCCGTCGATTCCGATCCGGCGACTGAAAAACGGAATCGGATTGTTACCACCGTTGCCTCCGCCGCCGCCAAAGTTGAATATGCCGGAATCTTCGAGGAAGAACTTGCGCTTCTCGGGGAAGAACAGGGGGAAGCGCGTAAGGTTGACTCTACGGGCATCGACTTCTGTCTCAGCAAAGTCCGTGTTGTAGCTCAGGCTTAGTTTGGTGTTGGGCGAGATGCGATAGAATAGATCGAATCCTGCATCACCTTCCCAGTGCTCACCCTGCGTGTCGAGGTTGGTGTAAGCGCCGACATAAAACGGAATGAAGTCGAGGCCGATACCCTGATTCATTCCCCCGAAGCCTTCGAGCGTTCCGGCGTTCGCGGGGGCGAAGAACCGCAAACGGGGATCGGGCTTTGACCAACGCACCTCTTCGGTGTGACGCCGGATGTGGCGGCGGACGTTGAAGCCCCATTCGGGGTTCTCGGGATCGAAGTTGATCGAAGCGAAGGGGATACGAATTTCGCCAAACCAACCTTCGCTCGTAATCTTCGATTCACCGTACCAAATCGTATCCCACCGTTTGTTGAAGGCGTTGCCGTTGCTGCTAATGAGGGCGTCGCCCCTCGAGCCGGCAGCTCCTAGTTGGAACCAAAAAGCACCAATGTTGTTGTTGAAGGCGTCGAACACGATCTCGACGCGATCGTCCGGATCCAAGTTGGCATCGCGCGCCATCTGCGTTGCACGAATGCCACTAGGGTTCTTATCCCAACAACGGAGTCCGATGTACAAGTTGGTCTCGTCGTAGGCCAAGAGAACTTCGGTGTCCTCCGAGGGCGCCGCTCCTGCAACGGGCACCGTCTGACGTAAGTCTGTGATTACCAAGCATTCGTCCCAAAAGGGCTCGTTCAGACGTCCATCGAGCTCTGGCGGAGAGATCTCCTGCGTGACGCGCGGAATGCTTGCGCGAGGCTTTTCCTGGGGCACCTGGGCCCCAAGCGGGAGGGCAACCAAAGCGATACAGGAGGGAATAAGCATGGAGTAGATATCGGAGCAGCGTTCGCTACTGTTAGAGCGCAGACAATCTAGCTCGACCGTCGATTCAGGTCTATGTCGCTCAAGCTAGACCCTCAATTTTGAAGCAATCTCTTCCCATCAGCCCGAGGTCTCATGTTCCGTGCCAGCTCAAGCTATAACGTTACCCTTACTCTCTCTTGTCTGGCGCTGCTGAGTTGCTTGTCCTTCGGACGCAACGGAATCGAAGACGAAGAGTTCGATGTGTCCGAGGCGGTGGCTGTCGCAACTCAAGCGTTGGTTGAGATGCAGGAAGGCAAAGACAACTCGGAGTGGCCCTATGAAGGGGTCTATCGAGTCGGTCCCTACGAGGAGAGCGACGAGCCGGGTAGCCAGATTCCTATTGGCTATCGCGTCGGCGGTACTTCGATTGCTGCTAGCGCCCTGGTGGCGTCGCCTGGCTATGACACCGACACCAAACGTCAAGAGGCGGTGGCGCGCGCCGCGACCTTCGTAGCAGGATCGATTAAGCACCCCTTGATGGACCCCGACTACGAAAGCGGCTACGACGTTCGCGGCTGGGGATACATTTACGCTCTCGACTTCATGCTGCTGCTTGAGCGTCGCGAGATTGTTCCCAAGGATCTGAAAACGAAGGTCCGCAAAGCGATCATCTACTATCTGAACGGCTTGGAGCAGATCGAGATCCCGGAAAGCGGCGGATGGAATTACGGTCGCGAAACGCCCCTAACATCGAATTCAGCGACCTCGCCATTTATGACTGGGCCAGCGCTGCAAGCTCTCTTTGCGGCCAAGAAGCAAGGTTACAAGGTCAAGTCCAAGCTGGTGGAGCGCGGAATGGATGGGCTCGAACGTAGCCGCGTTGATTCCGGTGAAGTGCTTTACCGTTCGATAAGCGGCCGGGATTCCAAGGGTGGAATGTTGCCCGGGTCTGTTGGGCGCATGCTTGTTACCGAGAATACCCTCTTGCTGGGTGGCCGCGGTTCGCTGTCGCGCGTCCGTGGCGCGCTCGATTCCTTTCTGGTGCACTGGGAGTGGCTTGACAAACGTCGCGCGCAGAATGGGACGCACATCGCTCCCTACGGTGTCGCTCCCTACTACTTCTACTACGCTCACTTTCAAGCCGCGGTGGCGATTGAGCTCCTTCCCGAAGCGGAACGAGCGGAGTACCGCCGGCGCCTAAATCAGCGCTTGTTCAGCGTGCGCCTATCGAACGGCACCTGGAATGATCGAGTCTTCGATCGCACCGCGAACTACGGGACATCGATAGTTCTACGCGCACTCACCATGTCAGAGGGTGGCGAACCCGCACGCTGGTAAGCATCAGCTGAACCAGTATCCGAAGAACAAGACATCCCCGATCGTCTCGAGGGCTGAGAGAATCCAATCGTGATTGCGTTCTTGCGGGCTCTCGCCGCGCCTGTTGCGTTTGGTGACGACGAATGCAGCAGGGTTGAGTGTGGGCGTGGGCCCTGCGCTTTGATCGTGGTTACGGATGAACTCGATGATACGTTCGAGCTCCTTGTGATCGAGCCAGACGCCGTGCTTGCGGCACAGATCAATGACAGTTCCAGAGCTTTGGCCGCTTTGGATGAACTGGCGGCGGTTCATCAGTTCGCCGCAGTGCAAGCATGGGATGTATCGAACTCGCTCGACCACAGTCTCCGGCTCGACGGACTCGACGGGGAAGAGCTGTTCCGCGCCTCGTTCGCGGGCAGCCTTATTAGTGATCTTCTTGAAAGTGTCAGGCGTTAGCCACATTCCAAGACAAGCGCTGCATTCGACAAGGTCGAGAACCTCCAAAGAGCGTACGCGTAGCTTGCCCTTGCAGCGCGGGCAGTCGCGATCCACGGGTAGCGGCGCGAGCGACTGCGGCCGAATGTCGAGGCCGCAAGAACGGCAATGCTTGGAATCATCATCGATACGCGTGAAGCAGCCTGGGCACAAGGTCGATTGTCGGCGGTCCTCTTCAGAGATTCCCGCTTCACAGTAGGGGCACGATTCGTCACTGACGCTGACCGCTCCACCGCAGTGAGTGCAAGTTAGAGCTCCAGCTGCTAATTTTGGCGGCCAACCCACCGTGAATAACTTCTCGCAAAAGCAGCGGACTTGGCGGCCGGGCTCGAGACCGGTCACGTCGTATTGTCTTGCACAATCGGGGCAAGCGATGAGCAGCATAGATTTCTTGCGAGGGTGGAATCGAGGGTGGCGTGAAGGCTCCCTACTATAGATAGTGGTGAGCCGCGATTCTGCACCCATGAGTTCTCCTCCCATAGTCATGAATGGCCTTGAGTACCGTTTCGGCGAGCGAATCGCTCTCCGAAGCGTTGATTGCGTTCTTGAGCGTGGCGAAATTTTGGGGCTCGTTGGACCCAACGGCTCGGGCAAGACAACTTTGCTCAAGGTCCTGGCGGGGCTCTTACGGCCAAGCGCGGGGTCGGCTTCTGTTTTGGGCCTCGATCCCTTCAAGGAACGAGCAGTGCTTATGCAGCGCGCGCGTTTTGCATTTGCGCCGGCGCCCCTATTTGATGAATTGAGCGCGTCCGAAAATTTGCGTGGTGTCGCGAGCTTGGGCGGCTACTACTGCGGGCCAAACGAGCTCGAGGTGACGCTTGAAACCGTTGGCCTCAGCGGCCGCGGTGCTGACCGGGTGAGTTCATTCTCCATGGGCATGAAGCAACGCTTGGCACTCGCCATGGCTCTCTTGCCGCGCCCGGAGCTTTTGGTGCTCGACGAACCAACGGATGGGCTAGATCCGCTGGCGGTATTAGAGCTGCGTGCGGTACTCCAGCGTTTGCGCGACGAACACGGCGTGACGATCTTGCTTTCGAGTCACTTAATGGTCGAAGTGGAAGAGTTGGTAGATCGCGTCTTGGTCTTGATGGAGGGCCAGGTTGAATTTCTGGGTACGCCGTCGCAATTGCTTGGCGACAAGGCGCGGCTCTTGATCACGGTGGGGGATGGCGAGGCTTTCAGCTTTGCTGATTGCTTGCGCAGAGCGGGGCATGTGCCACTTGAAGTCAATGAAGAGCGCATCGCCTTGCGTCCAGATTCCTTGACCCTCGAACAAGCGCTTGAATTAGCACGTTCCGATGGCATCGCACTGCGTACATTTCACGTTGAACGCCCATCGATGGAGTCGGCTTTGCTTGAACGCCAACGCCAGTCCACAGAACGTCCGGACGGACAGGCATGCTAAGACTCGAAGCTCTACGTCTCTGGCGTTCACGCCGGCCGCTGGTAGCCCTCTTTGCGGTGGCTTTCTTCATAGCTCTGATGACCCTTGGTTTCTACACCTACGCTCAAGCGCGCACATCAGGTAAGGCTGACTTCCACTTCACCTTCGAGAATCGTTCGTACTTCAATGGACTGACCTTCACGCTCTATTCCTTCTACTTCGGAAGCGTGCTGATTCTGCCTATCTTCGCGGCTACGGAAGGTGGGGTTCAATTGGCAGGAGATACGGCCAGTGGAGTGCTGAAGCTCTTCCTCACTCGCCCACTAAGCCGCTCGCGTATTTTCTTTAGCAAGGCCGTCCTGGGCTGTGGAGCTTGTGCAGTACTCGCAGGTTTCTTGCTCGGCGCTTCGCTCTTGGTGGGCTTGCTATTTATCGGTTGGGGCGACATCACCTTGTATCCCGGCGTTTTGCAAATGACGGCGTCGCAACAGCACCTTGCTGAGAGTGAAGCTTTGCAGCGCTTCTTGATGGCGTGGCCCGCCGCGACACTCTCGCTCATCGTTCCCTATTCGATGAGCCTCCTGATCTCCTCGTGGTCCAAGTCTCCAGTGAACGCTGTCGGTTGCGCCGTATCGCTTTACCTTGTGATGTATGTGATTTCGGAGATTCACTTCTTCGAGAGCTTGCGTCCGTGGCTTTTCACAAGCGACACAGCTTGTTGGCGCGATCTGTTTCAAGCTGACGTAGATTGGCCGAGCTTCCTGCGCAAAGAGGTCCGCCTCGCTGGATTTGCCCTCGTCTTTTTCGCGCTAGCCTTCAGGCGCTTCCGTCTTCGCGAGGAACTTGTATGAAGCTTGGGCACGGCCTGGAAGGAGCGCTGTTCGCGCTTGCGGGTTTGTGTTTCTTTGTGTCTACGGACTGGATTGTGAAGCTGCCGGGGCCTTTTGAGGTTGGCCGGCGGACCACAGGCACCGTCAGGCTGATGACATGGAATGTCGGAAGCCCAGGCTCGCCTGGCGGAAGTGCTTTGCGCGACGAAAACTTGTCGGCGGTGGCGGCTTCGATCGGAGTCGCTAGGCCCGATTTATGCTTCCTGCAAGAGGTTGCGAGTCGGGGGCAGTTGGACGAGCTGTGCCTTTTGCTAGGGCCGGGATGGAATGCCTTGATATCAACCTCAGGTACTCGCCGGGTTGCCGCGCTATCGCATAGTGGAGAGTTGGAGCGGATCGCGTTGCCAGTGCGCCATTCGCGCTCCGTTGCGGTTCGTTACACAGGAACCCATGGCCGTCGCGAATTCTTGGGCCTTGGATTGCACGCTGATGCTTGGTCGAGCTCTAAGCGTAATGCGGGCATTGGCGGCCTGTCGCAGGCCCTCGAGGCCCATAGCAGCGCGGCAGTCAAGGTCTTTGCCGGCGACTTCAACCTCGACATCGACAAGCGCGGCGACCTGTTTAGTGACGACGCGCACCTGGATTTGGAGACCTACAACTACGTGGCGGCGCACTGGTCGGACGTAGGGCAAGGAACGGGTCCAACTGCCGAGCCCGATCGGCGCTTGGATTACATCTTCGTGCAAGAAGAGGGGGTCGAGGTGTTGCAAGCGGGTCCGTGGCCGGATCGTCGGGCAGGCGAAATGGATCACGACCCGTTGCTCGTCGACCTGCGTTTCCGTTGAAATAGAAGAAGGGCGCTGCTCGTGTGGAGCAGCGCCCGTCCGAATTCTTGCGAAGCTTCCCTAGGCTAGGCCGTCGGGATTGACTTCGCTGTCGCGACTACATTCCCCAAGTAACGGCGAGGCCGTTCGTGGTGTTGAAGCCATTGCCACAGGGAGCGTCGCCGCTCGTGTCGCGGTACCAGTACTGGTAGGAACGGGTCTCGCCCATTGCCGAGCCATCCTTTGCCGCGATGGCGATGCTGCTAGTAGCGTTGCCGCCAGCCGCTGAAACGACTTGGAGGCGGGTGATGGATCCACCAGCGCACAGCAGGCCGTCGCCGAAGACTACGCCTTCACCAGCACCGGGCTGAGACGTGCCGCCGAAGAACAGGCCAACCGTCGTGGTCGGTGCGCCCGTTGCGTTGAGGGTCAACGTGTCGCCCGAGATGCTCGGGTTGCCTGAGCCAGAGATGCTTGCACCACCGGTGAGGGTGGAGTTTTGGCAGCCTTCGCCCGGGTTACCGAAGTTGAAGCAGGGGCAGAGCGTTGCAGTACCAGAAATACCGTCGCCGAAGCAGAAGGTGCTAGAGAATCCGCCGCCGCCAGCGCCGGGGCCGTCGACCGGGAAGGTCAGAGTTGAGCCAACGCCGGGCTCGAACATGTCGATTGAGCCAACGCCGCCAATGGGACCAGCGTTAGCTGTGAAGCCAAAGCTGTAAGCTGTGCACCAGTTGATGGCGTTAGCGTCCGGGTTTTGCGCGAAGGTCTCGGGGCAGTCCCAAGTGAGGTTTCCGCCGCCTTCGGTCATGCTCCAGTCCGCTCCGTCCTGGACCTCGCCACTGTGGTAGTCAACGTCGTTGAACCAGAGATCAGTAATGTTTGCGCCACCGGTCGGAACCGAGAAGGAATCAGCGCCCTGGGTCGAGTTCTGGTTGTTGACCACATAGATGTAGTCCCAAGTGCCGTCGCCGTTGTCCCAGATGCGGTAAGCGACCTGGTAGTAGCTACTGACGCCAGCACCAGCTTCGTTGGTGTTTTCCAACTCGCGGATGACCACGCCTGCGTCCTCAGCCTGCCAGCCGTAAACGGCGGTCTCGGTGCTGTGGTTGACAGTGCTTGCGCTCTGCATGGTGAACTGAGCGTTGTCAGCGAACTGAACCTTACGCCAGGTCGAGTTGTTTGCAGCGAAGCCGTTCTGGTGGTCTTCCCAGTGTACGTACATGCCTTCAACGAAGTAGGTTGCACCAGCGTTGAGTAACGGGTTCACATCGTCGACGGCGATTTGCAGGCGACCACGAGTGGTCGTGTTGCCCGACGGGGTGGGATCGGGGTGTTGGTGATCACCCGAAGTCGGGTCTACAGTGAACTTGGGTCCACCGCCGCTGCCGTCGTTGAGGCTTGAACTGTACGTGTCCGCACATCCAACGCGAAGTAGGCTAGCGCAACCGGAGAATCCACGGGGGCCACAACCGGTTTCGCAAAGTGCGCAGAAGCCGTGCTTGAGCCAAGACTGGCCAAGCTGCTCAAAGCGGCGACCTTTCAGGCGGAATACGTTCTGGGAGATGACCGGGTGGGTCTGGCCGTTG
>JBLIOI010000082.1:0-22754 GCA_047639675.1 Planctomycetota bacterium
CAGTTTGCGAAACGAGATCTGTGCTTCCGTCACCGTCCACATCCTCCATGCTGAACCATGGAATGCGCAGCGACTGCCCAAAGCGGCTGTCCAAGCGCTTCGGGTCTCCCATGCGATAGTCGACGTCGGCTTCGTATTCGATTTCGAAGCTCTCTTTCCAAGAACCCTCGGCGCCTTGCAAGTGGATGCGAAAGAGCCCTGCTGCAGGCAACACCAAGTCCGCCTGTTCGTCGCCATTTACGTCGCGAACAAAACGCATGCGCGTGATGCCGTGGGGTAGATAGCTCTTTGACTCCAAGAGCAACTCCCCCTCACCAAACTCGCCGCTCTCATCCGGATGCCAGACGCGTACCTCGCCGGCGCTCGAGAGGGTCACAACCTCTGAGGAACCGTCGCCGTCAATGTCCACGATGTCCCAGGCCATGTGCTCATTTGGCCAGGAGAGAAAGGTATCGAAAACTGGCGGGTAGGTTCCATCCGCCAACATGAAGCGATAGCCGAAGCCTGCTGCCTCAACTTGGATGAGGTCCAAGCGCCCATTCCCGTTCGCGTCACGAACAGCGATCGTACTGCCCTTGTCCTCGAGAGTGACCACGCTAACCATCGGACTGTCGCCCGAAGTCGAGACACTGGCAGCAATCGCGCCAATCAGATTCAGAATAGAAGTCATCATCACTTGGTCGACAACAGGAGGGTTAGCGCGTTACGGCTCGGACTCACGATATCCGCTAAATCATCGCCATTCACATCGAGTACGCGCAGTCCAACAACCGTCCCTTGCGTTTCGAATCGTTTCCAAGGCGACTTCTCAATCTCCCAAGTATCCCCGCTAAAGAAACCCGAGTCGTGAATCAAACGGCGGATGACGATACGCCCTTGAATGTCGACTTCCACCAGGTCGGGAATTTTGTCCCCGTCGCAATCGAGCAGAATCTTGCGATTCTTCAAGATGTCGCCAAAATTATTTTCGTCGAAGGTCTCCGTCTGATTGAGATCGGGTTTGCGCTTGAAAGGCCGCGCTCCTCGCTTCTCTGCAAAGAACACGGCGAAGGTCAGTTCGAACTCCAAACCAGACACCGCTTCGAGCATCGAGGGCAAGACGAATTTGCGCACCAAGAGATCGTTGCGACCGTCAGCGTTCACATCCGCCACCTCCACGCGCAACTGGGCTCCTTCAAATCGAAAGACCTGATGGGCCTCTTCCGGGAGCAAGCGCTTGCCGTCGTTGAGCAAAGCAAACACGCGCATCTGCACGTTCTCGAACCCCTTCAGTTCAGCTTTGACGACTGCGACCAAGTCGATCAAGTCGTCGCTGTTCAAGTGCGCGAAGGTGAGCTGGAGTGAAATGTCATCACCGAGCAAGTAATCTGGCAGGCTCTCTATGCGAGTAGGCGAACCGTCAAATCCTTGATCGCCGCCCAAGTAGACTTCCAGGTCCGAGTCGCGCTGCAGGATCAAATCTTGCTTGCCATCACCATTCACGTCGACGACCGCGGGGGCGGGGTAGTACTTGGCATCCGCCAAGAGTGTTGAGGATCCATCAGACTCCGAGAGAAAGATCCCGCCGTCCGGATCGCCCGTATTCGCTCGCAGTTCGCCTGAGCCCGACAGCGATAGACCAGCGCCATCGCCACGATTTGCCTGTGAGCGCACGTCGCGCGCCGTACTGTCGGAGTCGAAGCGCGTCCAAGCTTCATAAGAACCGTCGCCACTTTTCTCGCCCCGCTGTGGGCCCCAGACCGAGAAATCTCTGCGACCGGGTAGCAAGATCAGATCGCTGCCAGGCGCTTCAATCGTATAGGACCAGAACGGAAACGCGCGGCTGTCGGGCACGTCATAGAGCAGGTTCTCGGTCACCAAGCGAGCGATGTTGTTGCGGTAGCCGTCTATGGTCAGCGAATAGGAGTAAGCACCTGTTCGCGTCAAAAAGATCAGCTCCCTGCCAGGTTCTTCGCGCACATCGGCGAATCCATAAGCAAGGATGTCCTCCAGGATTGAAATCGTATGGCGCGGCTCAGGATTGAAGCCGCGACGAGTCATCTCGAGGATACGCAGTTCGCGACGGCCCTCTTTCGAACGAAGCGCTACACACAAGGACTGCACGCCCTGGCCATCAATGTCGACGAATTGATAGCTGAGCAAGTCATCCTCAAACTCCAAGGTGGCGTCCAAGTGACCGACAGTTCCGCCAAGGAACGCAGGCAGCAGGCACAGCAAGATCGAACCGATCATTCGGAGAGTTCCCCCGAACCGGACGAGAACTGGATCCAACGCAAGAACTTGTACTCCGTCTCGCTACCGGTTCGCGTGTAGCGAAAGAGCGAAATCACGTAGAGGTCGATCAGCACGAACTCCGTTGAGTCGCGCACCATGTCATCCGTGTAGTGAAAGACAATCGGGAATTGCATTCCGGTAATGATGCTCTCCTCGGAGAGTAGATCGACGCTTGCGCTGCGCGACTCTCCTTGTGGTGTCTCGAACTCCACTTTGATTTCAGTGCCCGCCGGCAAAACTTGCATGCGGCGGATCAGGTCACGCCCGGATAAGACATCGCGATCGTCCAAACGAGTCACGAGGCTCCCGACCATCACCCCGGCTTCAGGAAAGGGCGACTCTTCATCCGCGGACGCGAGCACTGCACCTCGACCGCCATCGGCCCAGCCCGCTTGGGATCTCGCCGGATCCCTGTAGAAGAGCACCTTCGCTTCGGAATTGGAGGAGGAGCCTTTGGAGCGGATCGTAAGCGGCAGTTCAAACACCGTATCCTCGCGCCGCACCTTGGCTTGAACTTCTACGCCTGCCGCGCTGCGTTGTACCAAGACCTCAAGCGCAGCTGGGTCGTTGACCTCGCTGCCGTCCAGTTCCAAGAGCACATCCCCCACTTCAATGCCTGCGGTCAATGCCGGTGAATTCTCGATCACGCGCACCACACGCACGCCTGGCTCAAAAAATAGAGCGTCGAGCGAACCGCCGTCGTTCTCGCGAGTTTTGAGTCCCAGGAAATTACCGGCGTCCTGCGACTGAGGCCGCGCCCAATCGAGGGCTTCCGGCAATGGATCGGGGATCGTGTAGGCGGGCGTCGTGCTGCAACTGGCGAGCAGTAGGAGCGTGAGGACAGTCATTCTTGAAAGGAGGGCCATCGGCACACGATCGATAACTTTGCCCTCTAGTTCAACCCTATTGCCTGCCAGCAGTCCGTGGTGAAAGTGCTTTTGCGTCAGATGGACAGCATCCGTTCTGCATAGGTGCCTGGAAGCGCAGGTGAATCGGTGGATTCAGCGAGCAATTCAGGTGCCTAGGCGGAACGGATGCTGTCCATCTGACGCAAAATGACTCTTGCCACGGGCTGCTAGAGACGGCGCCTGGTCAGAATGGATGCCGCAATCAGTGCGAACAACAGCGCCTGAGGGCCGGGCAGAACAAAGCTCATCCGCAAGAGCGACTCTGGAAAGCCCGCGTCCGAATAGCCATGGGCCAGACCAACCATCTCTCGCATGGCGGAGTCGTCGACGAAGGACGGCGAGTAGGTCGCAAAGAACCAGTAACGTGCCTCCCCAAGGGAGCCCTTGAACAAGTCAAAAGCCAGGAACACCGCCACCGTACTCGCAACGGCAATGGTCGCGCCACGCGAGATCGAAGACACCAGCAAGCCGAAGGTGTGGATCGCCCACAAGGCGGGAAGCGCGCTAGCGATGGAAAGCATCAACTCGTGCCGTACTTCCGCTGCATCGAGAATCAAGTAGCCATCCTCCATCAGCGGCCCGAAGTCGAACCACATCATGCTCGGCAGCCAGGCGCCGAGCGCGCTCAAGGCGACAACCAGGAACACCAGGAGCGGGCCGACTAGCACCCGTCCGATGACCAAACCCGAACGGGAAGCGCTGCGCGTAGACGCCAAGCGCATCAAACCGCTGTCGCGATCGCCAGCGATCGAACGTGCGCCGCTAATCAGTAGCAAAAGCGCCCCCAGCGCGAGTCCAACGCGCCAAGCTCCAACCATCGGAGCCCAGCCGCGACCCTCCTCTAAGCCGAGTAGTTCGCGACCATTGCGGGCGGCCTCCAGGCGTGCCGCGGAGTCTACGAAGCGGGCGGCCGCAACATGCAAGGCCGGCACCACGAGCAGAAAGAGAGCTGCCAAGTGCGCCACGCGCGAATGCAGCAAGCGAAAACACTCGCCGCGAAAAACTCGCCAACTGCCCCTCATAAGCCAACCTCTTCGGCTTCTTTCTCGTCGACGATCGATTCAAATACGGTTTGCAAGGAGTGCGTGCTACTACCGATGGCAGAAACAGCGACACCCTTGTTGACCAAGATGCGGTTCATAGCACCGACTTCGATGCCGGGAGTCCGCACGACGACGCGCGAAAGGCCATTCCCCAATGCTTCACTACTGAGCCATTCGGCACCTTTCATGGTAGCTATTGCCTTCTTCGCCTTATCCGCCTTGTCCACAGTGATCGCAAACTCGTTCAAATCCAGTCCGATCACTTCGTCGAGCGTGCCGTGCTTGACGATCTTTCCGCCGAACAAGATTCCGGCGTGCGTAATCACCGTCTGCATCTCAAGCAAACGATGGCTTGAAAGCATCAGAGTCATGCCTTCATCCCGCAGTTTGCGGAAGAGTCGGAGCATGCGGCGGACCGCCATCGTGTCCAGACCCGAGAGCGGCTCATCCAGCACTAGCAATTCTGGCTCGCCCAGGAGCGCTCCAGCGATCGCCAAGCGCTTGGCCTGCCCCAATGAAAGGGAGCGCACTTTAGCCCTGGCGTGTTCTTCCAAGTCCACAGCCTTGAGAACTTCCTCGTTGCTGCGTCCACGCGAATGGCCGAGCAGTTTGCGGATATAGTCAAGGTTTTGTGTCGCGCTCAATCCGGGCAACGCGATCGCCGTGTCAAACACAACACTGAGGCGACCCTCGAGTAGGTGTATCTTGGAAGCGGGCACGCCCAAGATTTCTGAGCTACCCGAAGTCGGTCGTAGAAGACCCAGGGCGCAAGCAAGCGTCGTCGTCTTACCGGAGCCGTTGGGACCAAGCAGTCCATAGATCGAGCCCTTCTCCACCTTTAGACACAGTTTCTCGACAACGGTTCGTGAACCGAAGCACTTGGTTAGGTCGCGTATATCGATTGCAGACAACTAATTTATTTCGTGCTCAGTTCGACTCGCTCGCGCTGTCCGGTTTCTGAAGGAAGTTGTCCAGGCCCGTAAGCCCCTCTTCGAAATCTGGGCCGACCATGCTGTCCATCAACAAGCCAAAGAGCTTGAGAAAACCCTCGAACTCGCCGTGCATCACCCAAGTGACCTCAGTGCCGTCCCCCGAGGGAACAAACTCAAAGCGGCCCTGAGACTCCATTCTGTCGTCACCCTCGACGAAGAAGAGGTCGTAATCAATCTTGGTGTTCTCCTCGCTGGCGGTGACCGTCAAGCCACCCTTGCCGAGTTCCGGTCCGTTCCACTCATTTGACGCGCCAACCCCGACCTTATCGTTGTAGTTCCAAACGCAATCCGGATCCGCTTCTGAACTCCACACACTCCAGCTTGGCCAGGTGTGCAAATCCAGAACAGCGGCATAGACTTCGGCTGGGGTCGCCGCGACGACCCTTGAGCGCTTGACCTCATACTCCCCCGGCAGCAGGGCAATTCCACCAACCAAGAGGGCAAGGAGGACGAACAATCCGATGAGGACTTTCTTCATGACGCAATTCTCCCAACCCATACCCCGCAAACAAGCCAAAGCCCCGGTTTCCCTGGCATTGAAGGGTTGTTGGGCCGAATCAGCGAGATCTTAGCTCTTCGCGCAAAGAGACCAACGGCCGCCTATTTCGCGAGCTCGCTGCTCCTCGGACAACTTGATTAGCCCAGCGAGAAGCGAGCGCGCCGCGTACGGCATGACCTCCTCAGGAGCATCGTCATAGACGAGTGGTAGAAGCTCCTCGTGACTTCTATTACCCGATTTGAGCGCATCAAGCAACTTCTCCTCGCGAGCCACTCGACGCTGAATGTGGTACTTCAAGGTCTTCGCCCCAGTCCTGTGGGCGGGTCCATGAGATGGGATCAAGACACCAATATCCTCTGCGAGAATCGCGTGCAAGGAATCGATGTAGGTCGCCATGTGCCCCTCCGGAGGATCGATCACGATTGTCGAGAGGGTCGACACCAGATCGCCAACCACGGCAGTTCGATAACGGTCCTCGATGAAGACTAAGTGTCCGTGGGCATGCCCGGGGGTGAGGTGAACTTCCAGCTGCCAAGCCTCCCGGCCGTCCGGCGCGTTGCCGAGCATTAAGCGATCACCGTCCTTTAATTCGCGCTGGCGAACCCCCTCAAGTTCTACGCGCGAGAAGGTCTCAGCGTGCGCCATCACTGGCAGGTCGTAGCGATTCGCTACCGCCACGGCGGCGCCCACGTGATCGTGATGATGGTGGGTCAAGAGCACAGCTTCGAGTAAACGACCTTCGCTGACCCAACGATCGAGTGTTTCAAACAACCGCTCCTGCTCCGAAAGCTCGGGGGTGGCGGGGTCGACTATGTAAACGTGCTCTTGGCCGATGAGCACCGTATTGGTGGTTGTGGCTGGCGGTAAGGTTGGAGTGCGCAGGGGCGCAACCATGACTCCGGGCGAGTAGTAGGCGCGGTGCAACTGACCCGCTTCCAGAGCCTCGCCGGACTCGCGTGCCTTGATAAAGAAAGACTCCAAGTCCCCACCGCGCAAGTGCTCCAGCAAGAACAGAACCGGCGGCACCACCGCCAATTCGCCAGCGGTCCAGCGCTCGAACAAGGCTTCAACCTTCCAGAAAGCGCCGCCAACCAATTCGCCTTGGATGATCTCGGGCTCTTGCCCTGCCGGCAACTCCATGTGTAAGAAGGGAGTCGTATGCCGCAAGGGAGCGAAGGGTGGCGTCGTTATCTTCGTCAGGAGCCGTAAATCAGCCCGGGCGAGGTCCACAGCTGGGAGGAACTCGCGCCACGGCTCCGCATCGGAATTCCGCTCTAGTAACCTCTCCCGCAGTGCTTTACGCCTCTCAGGAGCAATCGCCTGCTGAAGTGCGGGGGGCAACACGCCGGTCTCTTCGAATAGCTCACGCAAGGCGCAACGTTCTAGCGCAAGCCCCAGATCGTCTTGCGCTGGCCCCTGGTCCACCGCATCGACCACACCGCCTGGAAAGGCCAAGTAGCCACCGAAGAAGCGCAATTGGGGCGCACGCTCGACTAAGTAGACCTCAGGCCCGGAGGAGGTTTGACGAGTGAGGACAATAGTGGCGGAATTGCGCATGAAGGGTCGAGTCGCTGAAACGCCGGCTAACCGCGGCGAAACTATGGAAAGGCTGGCGTCATTTTACCCTGCTCCCGCCGCAATCACATCCGCGTAAGCCGCTCAGTTCAGATCAGCGAAAGTGCGCGATTCCGCTACAGGGATACATTTATTGAACTCCAATGACGGGAGACCCCTCGCAAATAAGCTGGCATGTAACTTGCTCCCTAGAATGAGCAGCCCAGGTTACCTGTCACCTTCCCACTCCTTCTCGCTAAGTGCCAGCACCCCAAGGGTGACCGAACCCCTCCGGCCTAAACCGACATCGCACTTATGGCTCACACAACACGCTCCCCGTTCCTGATCATATCCCTACTCGCGCTCGTGACAGGGTGCTCCAACGAGGGCCTCGACTCGAATGACAACTCGAGCAACCCCGCCGCAGGAATCGCGATCACGTCCAGCAGCTCGACTTCAGCTGGGGCTCAAAACGGCTACCTCCTCCCGGTCATTCCAGATCCGCACCAAGCTGGCGCGGCGTCGGAACTTCTCATCGAGGAGCTTTCTTACGGACGTCTCGTGCAGGTCTTCGATTTCGACCCGAGCACGCAGAAGCGAAATCTAGTCTACAAGGACGTGGTTATTGGCCCGGACTTCGTCCTCGACTCCACCCACGTCACCCTCACGGACAACCTGGCTCAACAGTCAGAGTTCACCATCCTTCACAAGCAGGGAAGTTCGCTCTTCAAGTCTTGGTTGCAGCAAGCAGAAGACAGTCGCGAGCCGATCGCCGACCTCGGACTTCCCTTTCAAAATCAAATCTGGCCTACGGTCCTGCGCAACGCGGCCATCTCGGTGCGCTTCAATGACTTGCTCGCTTCCAGCTCAATCACAAAAGGCACAGTGCGAGTGTCGGCAGGCATGCCCTTCGAGGCACGCGTGTTCGCCGATCGCAATCACGGCGGAATCGCTGACCCCGATGGCGACTCAGTCTTGGAGTTCTATCCGACTCGCGTCATCCTCGACTTGACTGTGAGCGAAGTCGAGGCCTTCGGTTCTAACCCGCCACTTGTCATCAACAACTACGGACTGCCCGCCGCAACGGACGTGATGACAGCCAACGTCACACTTCGAATTCCAACTCAGGTGGCTCCGCAACTGGGACAAAATAAGATCCTGAAGAACCCCGCGGGAAATGGCTTGTCAACAAGTGGCAACGGCACCGCAGTCACGGACGTCCCGACCATGGACATCTTGCGCGCCTTCCGCAGTGGCGGCGACACTTCCCAAGTAGGTGACTCGCAAAACGGAATGCTAGCAGATTCTACGAACCCCTACATCGTCGGCGAACTTGGCGTCAGCCTGAGCAGCGGCATTAGCGCTGTTGCCGGATGTGCACACACTTTCCTGGTTCCGACGATCACATTCGACATGCAGAGCTGCGCAACGGACCTGTACTCCGGATCTTTGATTCGTCAGGGAGCTATGGTTGCCCTCGTCGAAAGCACGGCCGGTCAGACAGCAGGCGTTGCGACGGACGTCACGATCCGCGTGCTCCATGGAAATAGCGGACAGCCTAGCTTGGGATCTGCAATCGCAGTCACCGCATTTGTGCCTGGGATTGGCGACGACCCCGATTGCTATGTGAGCTACTCCCCGACACCCACGACTTCGCCTAACGATGGTGTTCAACCGGATGTTCAGGCTCGCGTTTCCTTTAGCGAGCCGATCAATCTAAAAATGCTCAACGGGTTCTACTCGATGACAGTCTCCCCTGTCGCAACAGGGCTCGTCGGAAGCGGCGAGATTGTCGCTGGTGAACTCTATGTCTCTCTAGATGGGACAGCAGTGACCTTCAGTGCACTCAGCTCTTTAGCCCACACACTCGGCGATTCCGAGTCGTGGTTCCTACGGGTTGGTCAAAACCCCTCACACCCGATCGAAGACCTCGCCGGACTACTCTTGGTTCAACCGATGCTCTCGGAGTTCCGCCTCGACCGCAGCGCCTCGACGACCGGCAGTGGCAGCATAGTCTTGAACTTCGACAGCAGCGACATGCTCGGCAACGACGGCTTCAACGAGATGCGCGGTCAGTTCACGCTCGACACGATGGCTGAAACCATGGACCCGCGTCCGGTGAGTCGCTTTGAGGGGACGATCGATAGCAATGGTGGATTGCCGTCCATCATGACTCACTTCCCCTTTGGCGTTCAAACCCCTCTCGTCAGCCTAGGCAGTAAAATGCACCAACTCTGGCGTCATGCGGATTTGGGCTTCAACCTCTTGGACGAGGATTACACGAACTTGGATGTAGAAGGCATTTCGTGGGCACCGGTGGGTGGCGCGGTCATCGCCGACAACTTCGACGAATTCTCCATCACGCTTGGACATTCAAAGTTCATGCCCGATGAATTCCTCAACCCGCTCTCCGGCTTCCCCAACTATCCGAACACTGGAATTCAAACGACTTTCGACGACAACTACTTGGAGTCCGGGAGCATCGTGCACTCCAAGGAAAAGGGCTACACCATCAACCCGGCCGAGCTCTATACGTCCTCGACCGGTGTCGCTTTGATGCCCTACCCGATGAATCAGTCGGGGCCTGTGGAAAACCAGACTCGCTATACTTGGCGTGACACGGCAATTGAGTCGCTCGGCGGCCCCAACATCACCGGCGTCCCGCTCGATCAAGAATACTTGCTGTCCACGGGCTCTCCGAATGGACCCAAGGTCTATGCAACAGATGAGGTGCCTTCGATTGGCTTGCCGCTCTTGATGGAGTTTCGTTGTTATCCAGGCAGCGGCTCGCTCGGCCTCAACTCCCTGGATGTCTCCTTGGCTGCGAACTCCTCACCGAGGCCCAACTTCCGCGCCCATTCTTCGGGCGGCTTCTCCACATCTGGTCTCGCCGTCGCCGTCGATCCCGACAACGCGGACGTCGCCACCGGCGGATTCACCCAAGCCAGCAACCCGCCCGGCGCCCCCACTCCCGGCGTCGACAACGCCTCCTACACTGGAGCAATCGACTTCGTCACATTGAAGAGTCGCGTGCACTCGATCTGGTTCGATACAGGTTCGAGCTCCCCGAACTACTCCGCTGCCGCAACGCTGAGTGACCTACCCCTCGGAACCCATGTCCAACTCTCCTACCGCGGAGCCGACAACATCGCCGGTGGAACCCCAGGCCAAGCTCTCGACATCCAAACCGATGCCGCCAGCCTTGACCCCTATGGAGACCCGACCGGCACGGCTCTGGGCACGCCTAATTTCTTCTCGGGAGACTCTAGTTGGACCAACGACATCACCACCCTCAACGGTGCTCGCTTCCTTCAGGTGCGCATCAGCTTCATCAGCAACCACGTCACCAATGAGATTCCGGATCTAGGGGGACTCGGAATTTCCTGGGGCGAGTAATCGATAGCGAGCTCTCTCAGATTCGCAAAAAGGAAACGGCGGGATCGCTTTGGCGCCTCCGCTGCTTTTCTAATCCATCGAAAAGTGTCTTCCTTGCCGTTAGAGCCCACGCTACTCGCCTTCTCTGGGTCGTACTCGCAACAGCTCTCGGCCATTCTTGCGCGTGAGGGTTTTGTCCTTGTGAACTCCGCGCCCGAGTCTTGTCAGGCTGGCACAAAGATCTGACGATGCGCTCATCAACCCAAGGAACGCGCTCTAAATGATACGTCGACTCTCAACCGTCGCGCTATGTACTCTGACGCTGACGCCTTACGTACAGTCAGCCGGTGAACCAGCCGCTCGACCGAACATCCTGCTAATCACCCTCGACAACATGGCTCCCTTCGGCAGCGAGATTAGGGCTCCCAGCATCGACTCGCTCGCCAGGAAGGTGACTCTAGTCGACTCAGTTCGTCCCAAGTGGAACAAGGAATCGACGACACTCTTCACTCATACGTTGCAATGAGCTTTCATGCAGTTTGATTTGCTCGTTGGCGTCGTTCTGCGGTTGCCAGTTTTGGTTGTAGACCGAGACGTCTTTCGCGCCGCGACCACCGATGCGCATGCGGAAGATGAACTCGGGCGTGATCACACCGACGTGCTCCCAGCCGGAGACGATCATGTTGCGTTCGGCGAGGGGCGCGAAGAGGCTCTCTCCGAGGCACCATTCACTGCGCATGGCAGGGTCTGCGCCGAGTTGTTCGAGGATCGTAGGAGCGATGTCTTGGTGTGAAGTCGGACGAACTTCGATACCTGGCTCGATCCCGTAGCCGAGCATAAAGAACGGGACGGAAACTTGCTCGGGGGTGAAGTTGCTGGTGTGACCCCAAAAGCCGTTCTCTTGGAACTCTTCGCCGTGGTCCCCGGTGACGATGATGAGAGTGTTTTCGTACTCGCCAGAGTCGTGTAATTCTTGCAGTAAGCTCGCCGCGACTCCGTCCGTGAAGTACAGCGAGTTGCGATAGCGATTGGTGTGACGCTCGATCAGAGCGGGAGAACGGTCGTGAGAGAGCTCGAGGTAGTCATAGCGCTCGGCCGCAGGCGAGAAGGGCCCTTCGCCCGGGGAGGAATAGGGTTGGTGCGCAGCGTCGAGTAGAACGAAACTAAAAAACGGCTGTGTCTGGCCGCCAACGTCTCGCAATTTCGATCGTTCCTGCAAGAAGGAGCCGAAGCGTTGAGCGGCCAATAGATCCCGCTCGTAGGGCTCCTCGGAGGGGAAATCGTCGTAAACTCCCTCCAAGCAGTTGACCCAGGCGCATTCGCGAAACTCGGGAAAATTCATCGAAGCGCTTGAGCAAACCTGCACTTCGTAGCCGGTGTCCTGCAGTACGTCGAGCAAGACTGGGGAGCGTTGTTCTTCGAGGGCCGAGAACCAATAAGAACCGTGCATGCCGTAGAGCATCGAGAAGATGCCGAAGCGCGTGCCGTTCCCGCCAGCGTTGTGGTTTTGGAAACGCAATCCGCTCTGCGCGAGCTCGTGCAACTCCGGCGTGACCTCTTGGTTGAAAGAATCTTGGCGCCAGGAGTCAATCACCAAGATCAAGATGTTGGGACGTGCGCCCGCTTCTTCGAGCTTCGGCCACGAGTGTGGATAGGCGAGGGGTGTAGCCTTGTCGAACAAACTGATGTTCGTCACTTCTTGCGTGTTCAGTCCGAGGCCCTCCGGGAGGAATTCGGTCACACGAAGCTGCGAGTAGGCGGGCAAGACTTCGGAGGCAATTTGAACCTCGCGATCGCCATCGATGTCAGCCGCGGCATAGATACTCTTTTCGATGCTAACTACGACGACCAAAACGATAGCCCAAAGAGCAACAGGGCGCGCCAATAACGATGGCGACTCACGCAGGGTCTTGACGACGAAGTGGCGGCGATAGAGATGGCGCCAAAGGAAAAACTGGGCAGTCGCGATTAAACTAATGGCAATTATTATGGGCAACCAGACATGACCGCCCAGGTGCACTGCGTCTTCGGAGCCACTGGTAGTCGCCACGTTGAGCACAGCCGAAGAGAGGAAGTGGTAGCGCAGGAGCTCGTAGACCACCGTGTCGGTCTTGATCACGGAGAGGAAGGTCGCGCCGACCAGACCTTGAATCCAAGCTTGAGCGTTCGCGCTGCGAAGAAATCTCACGCTGAGCCACGAGACCATTGCGGGCACGAGGGCCAAGATCGCAATGCTTGAAAATAGGCCGCAAACGACGAATACCCAGGCGCGCGGTGAAAGCTCATCAGGAAGGTGCCCAAGGTAAGCGGTTCCTACCAGAACGCCGAGGAGCACATTGAGCAGCCACAAAGTCAGGCTAGCGTGTCCGCGAGCCTGGCGATCTAGCCCGGGTTGATGGCTGTTTGGGTCGAGTGTCATGATGTCTTTGTGAAGCCTGTGGCTCCAATTCGTCCAGGAATCATAGCCCCGTGACGATGCTAAGAACGAGTTAGCTTTCCTGACCTTCATTGGGATTCGGACAAGATCCGTTCCAAAGGTTGCAGAGGGGGACTCCCAACCCTTGCCCACCCGGGGAACGCAGAGTACTATCCCCGCCGCCAAAAGGCGCGGAGAGGTGGCAGAGCGGCCGAATGCGCTAGATTGCTAATCTGGTGTCTCCATTAGGGGACCGCGGGTTCGAATCCCGCCCTCTCCGCCATTGGCTCCCAAAGCGGTTCTTGCGTTCCAAGCAAGAATCCGCAAAAACCAAGCTATGCGCGCCACTACCGCCAGCATCACGTTCGCCAGCATCACCCTCCTGGGACTCTGTAGCTGCCGAGCCGAACGTCACCTAATCTTTGTGACGGAGCCTCCCGGTGCACAGGTGCGCATAGATGGAGAACTAGCCGGGCGCACGCCCCTCGATCTGCGCTTCGACGACTACGGTCATCGGCACATTTCGATCCAACGGCACGGCTACCGCAGTTACACAGAAGTCATGGAAGTCGAACCGCCCTGGTTCTATTACTTCCCGCTCGACTACATCACAGAGGTTCTGCTGCCCTTCGGATGGGAGGACACACATCAGCTAAACGTGGTGCTTGAGCCTCAGTCTGGAGAGATTTCCAAACCGGATTTCGACAAGGTCTTGGAGCACGCGGAGAGTCTACGTCGTGCCGGCCCGGCCGGTCCGGTCCGGCCGAGCCAGGACTTGCCCAAGCCTGCCGCGCAGAGCGAAAGCGATCAATGAACAACCCGGGCAGCTCAAGCCGCAGGGGCCAACGGGTGACTGTCATGGGCCTGGGCTTGTTCGGCGGCGGCGCTGCTGTTGCGCGTTACCTGGCGGAAGCTGGAGCGCAAGTTACAGTCACCGACTTACGTGATGAGCGCTTGCTCGAACCGGCGCTGAAGACGCTCCTGGGCCTCGACTTGGAGTTCGTGCTAGGGCGCCATCGTCCACGGGATTTTATAGCCTGTGATTTGGTCGTGGCCAACCCGGCAATTGCTCCAGACAATCCCCATTTGCAGAATAGCCTGCGAGCTGGAATTCCGGTCACGAGCGAGATTGCGCTCTTTCTCGACGCTTGCCCGGCGCGCGTCGCGGCCATTACAGGTACACAGGGCAAGAGTTCGACGACCTCGTTTCTGGCGCAACTGCTCACGGCGACGGGCCACACCACTCACCTCGGTGGCAACATCGGACGATCGCTCCTGGCGGACTTGCCGTCGATGTCAGAGACAGACATTTGCGCACTGGAGCTTTCCAGCTATCAGTTGGAAGAATTGCCGGAGCACATGAGGCGTGCTCGCACGGACTCAGTCATCGAAGTCGCGGCGATCGTCAACATCCTTGAGGATCACCTTGAGCGCCACGGCAACCGCGCGGAATACGCGCGCGCCAAGTTGCGGCTATTCGAGGTCCTGCGCCCGGGCGGCACGATGATCATGCCCGCGAAGCACTTGCCTGTGGAATTCAATGCGCCAGAGGACACTAAGCTCTTGGTGCCTGGCGGAACGATCCTGCGCATTGAAGATGGCGAGTTCCGCCTAGCAAGCGACGGACTAGGGCGCACCGACTGTGTTCCGATGCGTGCGCCATTTCAGATTGAGAACTTGCTCGTGGCTCTCGGTCTGGCAGCACTGCTCGGTGCGCAGACCAAAGACTTAGCCGCGGCGTTGAGCGGGCTCCAGGGGCTCCCCCACCGGCTGGATCTGGTCGGTGAGCTTGAAGGACGCCCACTTTGGGACAACGGCGTTTCGACCACGCCAGATTCGACGATCTCTGCGATCCAGGCCCTGCCCCCCGGCGCCGTGGTGCTCCTTGGTGGTCGGACCAAGCCCCTCGATCTTGCCCCCCTTCTCACGACCCTCAGTAATAGGGACGCCTCCGTAGTGCTCTTCGGATCTGCCCGGGAAACCTGGGCGGAGCCCCTTAGCTCAGCCGGCATCGATACTTTGCAGGCCGTGGGACCCGAAGAAGCTCTTGAATTGGCCCTTTCAGTGGATGCCAGCAGCATCTTGTTCTCGCCCGCCTGCTCCAGTTTCGACGCCTATCCCAATTTTGAAGTGCGCGCCCGCTCATTCTTGGCCCGGGCGAAGACACTCGGATTGAGAGAACGTCCAAGTCTGTAAGAAGTCTAAAATTGGGAGTTTTCAGCTGAAAGAGCTCCGATTACGTCCCAAATGCACCTTACCGGGTCCGAACTCGAGTGGCGCTCACTCTGAGAATTGCACGAGAATGGTTAGCCCGTGCGCGACGGCTCTGACCAAAGGTATATTAGGGGACTCGGATTTTCAGCCCGCCAAAGCAACGATGCCCATTCCGATCTGCGAGAACTGCCACAACACCACCGCAACGGTGACCGTAATCGAGCTCCAGCCCAAGCAAGAGGGCCAGAGTGAGGGAACGCACACGCAACAGATGCTGTGCGAGATGTGTGCCCAATCCAAGGACCTACCGCACTCGAAGCCGGTCAAGAACGCCTTTGCGGACATTTGGAAGCTCCTCGCTTCCGGCCAGAAAACGCAAACAACGGAGGAAGTCACCTGCCCTTCCTGCGGCATGACGCGCGCTGAGTTGCGAGAAAGGGGCCGAATTGGCTGTGCCAAGGACTACGAACTCTTCGCCTCGGACATCGCCACGATTCTAGAACGAGTCCACGGAGCCAAGGAGCACGTTGGGCGCGTGCCCGGAATTAGCTCCGGCGACCTCGATCGCATGCAGACAATTTCGAGCCTCAGGCGAGAATTAGTCGAGGCAATCGAAGAAGAAGCTTACGAAAGCGCTGCCCGGATTCGCGATCAACTTCAGGGCTTGGGAGAAAGCGCCTGAATGATTTTGATTCTCCGCTAAGCAGTGCTTTTGCAAGGACTTGCGCTGGGGCTACAACGCTTGAGCATTCGAAGTCGCAAATAGAGAGAGGGTCACAATAGAGGCCCTCATTGCATAATTCTTCTTTTGCGGGCCCCTTTCAATCGTTCCCATTCAACCGAGAGGGCTCGAAGGCCGATGAAGATGGGTCTACAGCTCAATACCTGCCGTCCCCCTCTACCCTAGAGGTCAATGGCCCTCCTTTGGGGAGGGCTGACCGTACCAGGCAGGTATCAATCACCACCGCGAGGAGAACATGTTCGACCGCTTTACAGACCGCGCCAAGAAAGTGATGAACCTGGCCCGCCAAGAGGCGCAAAGGTTCAACCACGAGTACCTGGGTACCGAGCACATCCTTCTAGGACTCGTCCAGGAGGGTAGCGGCGTTGCCGCAAACGTCTTGAAGCAGCTCTCGATCGACCTGGATAAGATCCGGGTCGAGGTCGAGAAGATCGTGAAGACAGGACCTTCCATGGTGACCATGGGACAACTGCCCTTCACCCCGAAGGCCAAGAAGGTGCTCGAACTCTCATTAGAAGAGGGCAGCAACCTAGGCCACAACTACATCGGGACAGAGCACCTGCTGCTCGGCTTGATCAAGGAAAACGAGGGCATCGCTGCTCAGGTTTTGATGAACCTGGGTGTGAAGCTCGAAGACGTGCGTGAAGAAGTACTCGACTTCCTCGGTGCTGAAGGCGCCGATGAGGATGACGACGAGTCAGAAATTTCTGACGGCCCCGTCGCGAGCGGAAGCAACAGCAACAGCAAGAGTAAGACTCCGGCCCTGGACTCCTTCGGTCGTGACCTGACCGAGCTCGCCCGTGAAGGCAAGCTCGATGCGGTCATTGGACGTGCGGACGAAATCGAGCGAGTCATTCAAATTCTCGCGCGACGCACGAAGAACAACCCCGTGCTGCTCGGTGAGCCTGGCGTTGGCAAGACCGCCATCGTCGAAGGTCTCGCCCAAGGCATCATCAACAACGAAGTTCCCGAGATCCTGCGCGGCAAGCGCATCGTTGTTCTCGACTTGGCGTTGATGGTTGCCGGAACCAAGTATCGCGGTCAATTCGAGGAGCGCATCAAAGCCGTCATGACGGAAGTTCGTCGCGTCGGCGATGTCATCCTGTTCATCGATGAGCTGCACACCTTGGTCGGCGCCGGTGGCGCAGAAGGCGCAATCGACGCATCCAACGTGTTGAAGCCCGCACTTTCACGGGGCGAAATCCAGTGCATCGGCGCGACGACACTCGATGAGTATCGCAAGCACATCGAGAAGGACGGCGCGCTTGAGCGTCGCTTCCAGTCAGTCAACGTCGACCCGCCGACCCCTGAACAAGCCCTTGAGATTCTCATTGGTCTGGCTGATCGATACGAAGCGCACCACCGCATCAAGTACACCAAGGGTGCGCTCGAGGCGGCTGTCGATCTTTCGATTCGCTACATCAACAACCGCTTCTTGCCGGACAAGGCTATCGACGTGATCGATGAGGCTGGCGCGCGCGTGCGCATCAAGTCCATGGTTCCGCCCCCGGACATGAAGGAGCTCCTTGTGGAAATCAGCGAACTGGAGCACAAGAAGGACCAGGCCGTCACCGACCAGGACTTCGAGAAGGCTGCCAAGTTGCGCGACGAGGCCTACCAGCTCAAGAAGAAGAAAGAAGAGATCCACAACGCTTGGCGCGAAGAGCAAGCCAGCACCGAGTCCATCGGTGAGGTCGACGAAGAGGTCATCGCGGAGACTGTCTCCAAGATGACCGGCATTCCGCTCACTCGACTTGAGAAGGCAGAAGCTGAACGTCTCTTGCGTATGGAAGATGAGCTCGCCGAGGTTGTGATCAACCAAGAGGAAGCCATCAAAGCCATCTCGCGTTCAATCCGCCGTTCCCGTTCGGGACTGAAAGATCCGAGCCGCCCGACGGGCTCGTTCATCTTCCTCGGCCCTTCTGGCGTTGGTAAGACCTATCTCTGCAAGCAGCTCGCGAACTTCATGTTCGGTGACGAAGACGCCGTCATCACCATGGACATGAGCGAGTACATGGAGAAACACAACGCCTCGCGCCTGGTCGGCGCTCCCCCGGGCTATGTCGGCTACGAGGAAGGTGGTCAGCTGACCGAGAAGGTGCGCCGTCGCCCCTACTCTGTCGTGCTCCTTGACGAAATCGAGAAAGCTCACCCCGACGTCTTCAACATGCTCTTGCAGATCATGGAAGAAGGTCGTTTGACCGACTCTTTCGGTCGCCATGTAGACTTCCGCAACGTGATCTTGATCATGACCTCAAACCTTGGCTCACAGCAAATGAAGTCGGGCTCACGCCTCGGGTTCGACCGCGTGACTAAGGACACCGAGAACTCGGTCGAAGATCGCCGTAAACGCATGAAGGCAGACGTGATGATCGAGGTCGAGCGTCACTTCCGTCCGGAGTTCCTCAACCGCCTTGACGAGTTGGTGATCTTCAACCAACTCGGCAACGAAGACCTCAAGAGCATCGTGCACATCCAACTCCAAGGCATCCGCGGACGCCTGGAAGAGCGTGGTATCACTTTGGAACTCGAGGAATCGGCTATCGAATTCCTAATCTCCAAGGGCTTCAACGAAGACTACGGTGCACGACCCTTGCGTCGCGCTATCGAACGCTTCATCGAAGACCCGCTGGCTGAGCAAATCTTGCGCTCGGAATATGACGAGGGATCGATCTTCGGCGTGCTCCAATCGAAAGACGGCGAATGCCTCGACTTCGAGCCGCGCGGCACAAAGCCCAAGCCGGAAGAGACCGCACCGGTTTCGACCGAGAGCTAGCCGCAGAGTCTTGTACGAAGCGAGGCCGCAAGCGCAATAGCGTTTGCGGCCTCGCTTTATTCGTGGCTCGCCACCGCTTGCAATGCGCTACCCTCCCCGCCCCCCATGCTGCGCAAACTCAACCTAACCCCGGACGCCAAGCGCTATCTGATTGGCTCCTGCGTGATGGGTGCGACGTTCACCATTCCGTTCACGCTGCTGGTGATCTATCTAGATCTCAAGGGAATGAGTAAGAGCCAGATTGGGTTCGTCGCTTCCGGACAACCGTGGGGCCAGGTGCTCGCCACGGCGCCTGCGACCTATCTGCTCTCGCGTTTCTCGACACGTATGATTCTCTCAGTCGCCGCCCTCGCGAGTGGCTTCCTGTATGCGCTTTTGCCCTGGATGCCAAGTCAGAGCTGGCTCTTCGCCGTCAACCTCGCGGCAGGATTCGCTTGGTCGATTCACTTCACAGCAGGCGCACCCTTCCTCTTTCGGCATTCGGCTCGCGCGGAACGTCCAATGCTGTTCAGCATCGCGGAGTCCTCGCGCATGCTCGCTTCGACTGTCGGCGCAGTCGCCGCAGGTGGGCTCGCGTTTCAGTTGAGCCGCTGGCTTGGCGACGACTTGCTCGGTCACGCCTGGGCCCTGTCCTCCGCCGGCCTCTTCCCCATCGTAGCCACCGCCGCCTACTTGCGCATCAGCGAGAAGCACGTCCCACGAGAGCACACGGCTCCACCGTGGGCGACATTCAAGAAGCACCACCGGCTGGTGCTACGCTTCGCCACCCCACAGCTCTTGATCGCCCTCGGCTCGGGCATGACCATCCCGTTCATGCCGCTCTACTTCAAAGAGGGTTTCGACTTCAGCACAGCTGACGTCGGCGTGTTGTTTGGCGGCGGGCAAGTCTTGATGTCACTCGGCTTTCTCTCCGCTCCGTTCTTGATGCGGGTACTCGGCCCGGTGCGCGCCATGATGGCCGTGCAATTGGCATCGATTCCCTTCTTCCTAACCCTTGCGAGCGCCAACGTAGCTTGGATTGCAGCGGGCGCTTATCTCATGCGAACTGCTTTCATGAACGCTTCGCATCCGGTCATGAAGACCTTCTTGATGGAAGCCTCCCCGCCAGGGTTGCGTGAGCTCCAAAACGCTCTACTGCTTTGCTTGTGGGGTATCGGCTGGGTCGTTGGTCCATTGATAGGCGGAGCCGTCCTGGACGCGAGCGGTGGCGACTATGCGCGATTGATGTACACCACGATTGGATTCTATCTGGTCGCTAGCGTCGTGATGCACTTCACGCTGCGTCCTGTAGAGAGAAGCCTGGAAGAGTAGTTCGCCGCGATTGCCGCAGGCCTTGCCACGAAGCGCTATCATCTCGAGCGCAGTCAACCCAGCCGCCCATGTCAGTCACAACGCAAGAGCCCAACGCCCTCCCAGTGCCAAACTCACCGGGGGTAGCCGCCAACCAGCAGCTCACTCGCGGGCAAGCTATCGCATTCCTTGTTCTCTGGAGCATGTTCAGCCCCCGGACATTCATGGCTTCTAGCGGCGGAACCCTCCCCTTCGGGCACGCCCAGTCCTGAGCCCCGTGGAAGTTTCGAACGATAGCCACGACCTAGAACAAAACTCGACTACCGCGCGCCATCGGGGCCGTTGGGTCGTCCTAGTACTCTGGCTCGCCGCCGCAGCCCTTTGGTCACCTTGGGGACTTGATTGGCTATTGGGTGAAGGATCCATCGAAGTAGCCGGCATTAGGCGGGGTGCTCTTGGTGTTGCTCTTTCAATGGCAGCCCTCGCACTCTTCGCAACCTTCGGGCCGCAAACGCGCAGAGCATTGAAAGTACACGCGGCACTCCTCTGCACCTTCCTCATCGCTCCACTATTGGCCGAGGGCGCACTCCGTATTTGCATAGCTGGTAATATTGCAAACCTGCGCAACGCCAAGCTATTTGCGGACTCTCTATCCGACAACGATCATTGGAAGCTTAGGAAACTTTGGAAGGGCACTGCTCGTGTTGCTCCCGACCCGCTATTTGGTTGGAGCACGCCCAAGACCGCTAAGAACCCCTTGGGTGTCATTCGCCTGCACGGCTACGAGCCTCAGACGAAGAACGTAGTCTTGTGTTTCGGTGATTCGTTTATGGAGGGCGTCACGCCCTTCCCACACAAGATCCCCGATCAACTCGAGGAACGCCTCGAAGAGCAAACCGTCTACAACTATGGAGTGGGCGGTTATGGCGTTGGGCAGATGTATTTGCGCTTCCTGGCGGACCACTCGCAGTATGTCGATCCGACTATTGTGGTCGGCATCATGACCCGCGACCTCGATCGCAGCATCCTCTCCGTGCGGGGTTCGCCCAAGCCACGCTTTCGGGTCACGGGCGGGAAGCTCGCGCTCGAAAAATTCGACTCCAGCTTGGACGCCGAAAGTTGGCGCACGAACAATCCTCCCACGATCCGCAGCTACCTACTCGCCATGGCGATTCAACGCTGGCGCAGATTAGCCGCTGGCGGAAACGTAATGGAGCTCGACTATCGTCGTGAGGAAAAACAGCAAGTCAATCGCGCCATCATCGCGGGTTTCATCGACGAAGCCCGCGCGCACGACTTGCGCTTGCTATTCGTCATCTTGCCAACATCTAAGAACGTCGAGCGCACCGGCTGGCGAACAGAGTTCCTAAGGGAGACGTTCAAAGAGTTCAAAGTTCCCTTCGTCGATGGTGGCAAGGCACTTCGAGCGGACATGCGCAAGACTTCACGGAAGAGCGAGCTCTACTTCCTCCCCGACAATCACCCGAATGAAATGGGCAACGGCGTCTTTGCAGATGCCATCGCGGAACGAATCGTAAAGCTGTTGAAGTAGAGCCGCGCATACGGCGTCAGTCACTTTCCTCCACTCTCCCACATCCGCAGGGCAAGGCTCGCCGCCACTCCCGCACGCTGCGAATAAGTCGTGTCCGATTCGAGCAGCCGTAAGTGCAGGCCCGTAATGTTGCCCACGCCTGAGCGCGCAAGTCCAACGCGATCCCCGATCGCTTCTAGAGAGAGCCCACCCAGTTGGCGCATGAGGCCGACACGCAGTACGAGCCATGCGCTCCGTCGTCCGATCTTCCAAGCCTCCTCGACGGAACCCTCAAGCCCTTGTACAGCCTCTTCCACGGCTTCTGGAGCGACCACCGGCAGGCCAGGCTTACTACCGTCTGCGAGACGCGCCTTGCGCCCCATCCATTCGGCTACAGAATCGGGAGCCGCTCGGATCAAGTCATCGAGAGGGTCCTCCCTGGCTTGAGACCGCAAGCGGGCTTCGACGACTCGCGCGAGGCTCATGGATAACCCACCAAACACCTCTGAGTAGCGAAGAGGATCATATGTTGAAATATCTAGCACTCTACAAACCTCGCTCTCGACCCAGCTCCGCTCCAACCACTCACCACCCTCCAGTCGGTTTCGCGAGTAGGCTCGAGCACTACCGTGTGGGTAGATCGCTGCCTGCGACACGAGACCTGCCGAGACAGGATTACGATCGATGTAGCTCACAACGGCGAGCCGATAGGCATACGACTTGACTTCCTTGGATAGGTAGCGGCCGCGCACCAGAGGCCCGTCCCGCCGACGCCTGCGATTGAACCAGCGCGAGTAATCAGTTTGTACCCTCTGCATCGCTTCGGCGAGTACCCCCTTCGTACTACGCACCAGCAGATGGTAGTGAGTCGTCATGAGTGAGTAGGAGTGAACTTCAATTTCACCCCGCCCTGATGCTTCCGCGAGCTGTTCTACGAAAGCTCCCACGTCCTCATGCCCTTCAAAAATTGTCCGGCGAGCGATTCCACGGTTCATTAGGTGGAACCACGCGCCGGGAAAATCGTTTCTCGGTTTGCGTGCCATCTGTCGTCCTCCAGGTAGAAGGACCGCGGCCGCGCAAATTGGTCACGGTTTCGCGTCGGGGTCAGTCACTTTCCTCCAGGCGTACGGCGTCAGTCAC
>JBLIOI010000083.1:0-22402 GCA_047639675.1 Planctomycetota bacterium
GCGGTGTATCGCGATGGCTTGGGCGCGACACGTGATCCAGCCGTTGAATTGCAATTGCCGGAGTTCCTGGCTGAACCGCTAGCGGCCTTGGATCCTGATCGTCATTGGCCGATCGGGTCTTCGAGCTTGTTGGCGACCACTGCTAAAGATGTGGATGCGGCGCTGCTCGCAGCAGCGATAAATCGACCCTTTGAAGAGGAGGGCGGAACTCACGCTATCGTCGTCATCCATCGTGGCGAGCTGATATTCGAGCGCTACGCGCCAGGTTACACCTTGGACACGCCGCTCATGGGTTGGTCCTTGACGAAGAGTGTCACGGCGACGCTCGCTGGTCGCTTGGTGAAAGAGGGGCGCCTGGATGTCGACGCCCCCGCGCCAGTTGCTGAATGGGAGGGAGACTCCCGACGCTCGATCACGCTCGATGATTTACTTCGCATGCGTAGCGGGCTTGCGTTCCATCAAGATCACTCAACGCCCTTCTGTGACAGCTTGCAGATGCTGTTCGTTTCCAAGGACTGCGCCGGTTACGCGAGGGATATGCCACTCGCAGGAGAACCAGGAGAGACTTGGATGTATTCTGACGGAACGGCCAATATCGTTGCGGGCATCGTGTCGGCCGCGTTCTCGGACGACTTGATAGAGCGCCTACAAGCTCCACGCAAGTTGCTCTTTGGCCCACTCGGGATGACTACGGCTTTCATCGGTGTCGATGGCGCGGGGAACTTCGTTGGCAGTTCGTTCATGTACGCTTCGGCGCGCGACTGGGCGCGCTTTGGCTTGCTCTACGCACAGGATGGCGTTTGGGATGGAGAGCGCTTGCTACCCGAAGGGTGGGCGAGTTACGTGGCGAACCCTCCGCAAGATAGCGCCGAGCGCGGCTATGGCGCGCACTTCTGGCGCTATGACAATGGGCCAATTCGTGGCGTCTACTTTGCGCGCGGGTACCAGGGGCAATACGTATTTGTCGACCCCTTGCGAGATGTGGTGCTCGTGCGTCTTGGTGTAGAGCTTGTCGAGTTCGACGGCCGAGCTTTCGCGGAAGCGACTCTTGCCGCCTTTCCTTCTCGCTAACGTTAAGCCTTCGACCGCTTCGGAAGTGCGACGAGGAATGCAGTGGCGATCAAGGCAAGCAAGCCCGCAGCAATTTTGCCGTACTTCCTCATCGTGCGCTCGCGAGCTTCGCTGCTAATGCGTGTGCGGTACGTGCCTTCGTCGTATGCGTCGGCAAAGCGCGCGTCGACGTCCTCGCCGTCGGCGATCCACTTGAGCTCGTTGTTGTAGAGCTTTGACCAAGAGGCGTTAGCGATGGCGAGTTCCGCGCCGAAAGCGGATTCGATTTCGGCCAGGTCCATGCTTACCGAATTGTTCAGGTCGGACGTCTGTTTGGCGATCACCGCCCGCGCTTTGCTGCGGTAGGCTTCGCGCTGTGCCTCTTCGTCGACCCCGTAGGAGGCTTTCAAGAGCGCGCGAGTGGCTAAGCGCTTGGCGTCGTGATTCACGTCCGCGATCAATAGATCCGAGAGCGCTTCGAGCAGAATGGGGGAGTCGTACGAGCCAAAACGCATTATGCCCATCATCCCTCGCACTGCGAGTCGGATCTCCTTCTCCGCAGTCTCTGGTTGGATCTTGCGCTCTTCACGAATGAAGCTCCAGAAGCCGCTAGTGGGCGAACTATCGGGGTCAATCTCGGTCTTGCATACGGGCAAGGTCAGTGCGCCGCCCGTGCCCCGAACTTCGACCAGGTACTTGGCGAGCAGAGTTTGGTAGACCTCACGTCCAAAGTGAGCGTTCGGGTTGATCAGCAGCGCGCGCTCCAGGTGTTCGAGCCCGAGCTCCAGGTCGCCCGCATGGATGTGAAATGTGCCTGTGTTGGCGGCGGTTGTATACAGCCCGGGGTAGCGCTTTTCCTTGAGCTCCATGAGCTCAACGGCGCGCGCGGTTCGACCAAGCTTCGAGTGAGCAATCGCGAGGTCGTCGAAGGCTTCGGCCGAAATGGCGTTCGTTACAAGAGCCATATTGCGGTCTGCGACACGCCATTCGAAGAATGGGTCCGAGTGCCGCGGGTAGTTGCCCGTGACTACTTCCAGCGCGCTCGGGAAGCGAGCGTTCTCTTGTTGCAGGGTGTCATTGTCCAGTGCGCTCGGTGTGCTTGCGTGAAGAAGTGTCAGGCAAACGAGAAAGCAGAGGCTCATCGACTCTCCTGCTTAGGCTCTTCAACCTTTAGGAGCCACGCGTTGGGGTCGATCACGATCTTCGCATCGCTTCTAACTGCGATCTCACCCTTGCCATTGCGCATCGGAATGACTTGGAGTTCGCCATCAACGCTAACCTCGACGGGCACCGGGAAGCGTAGCTTGCCAGGCACGATCCATTGCAGTCTTAGCTCTCCGCCCTTCACGCTGTGTTCTAGTATCGGCAAAGCCGGTTGACGCAGGTAAACCTCGAAGAACCAGTCCAAGTCTTGTTCTGTGTACTTCTCGGCGATGGCGCGAATCTCCTCGGTGTCTACAAAGCGGCAAGCGGAACCGTCAGTCAGGTTCTCTAACGCGGGATCTGGATAGGCCATGCGGCGCTGCGCCAAGAAAAACTTTTCGTCGCCAACGAGCCAGCGCAATGTGTGCAAGACCCAGGCGCCCTTGTTGTAGATGTCACCACCGGTGTCGCCGAAGTAGACCTCGGCAGTGCTCATATTTTCTCTCGGGGCAACCGGGGCAAGATTGCGAATGCCCTTGCGGATCTCCGACATGCGTTGTCTGTACGCCTCGGGACCTTTTAGATGTTCCGTGTACAAGGACTGGGCGTAGGTGCCAAAGCTCTCGTGAATCCAGAAGTCTTTCCAGTTGCGGCAAGTGACGAGGTTAGCCCACCATTCGTGAGAAACCTCATGGTGCATCAAGAAGTCGAAACCTTGGTCAACGCCCCAAGGATTGCCGCGGTAGTCATTGCCGTAAGCGATGATCGACTGATGCTCCATGCCGAGGTGCGGTGTTTCAACGAGGCCAAATTTGTCCGCGCGGAAGGGATAGGGCCCGTAGGTGGTTTCGAACCAGCGTATCTCGAGCAGCAAGTCTTCGAACAGGATCTTGCCCTTCTCTAAGTTCTCGGGGAGGACCCAGTATGTGATCGGAAAGGTGTCGCCCGCAGTGCTGGTGTAATCCTGCGTGATGGTTTTGTACGGCGCGATGTTCAACGCGACTCCGTAGGTGTTGATCGGTGTGCTGACGTACCAGTGGAAGGTGCTCCAGCCATCCGCAGTGGTGACCTCCAGCAACTTTCCGTTACTGGCACAAATGAGTCCTTCGGGAACGGTCACATCGATCGAAATCGATTCGGGTTCGTCGTCCGGCTGATCCTTGCACGGCCACCAAAGATCGGCGCCCTGCATCTGATTGGAAGTCGCGATCCAATGTGCGCCGCTTGGCGTTCGATCCCATTGGAACCCGCCATCCCAGGGCGCGCGCGGCGCGACGCGCGGCTTGCCGCCGTACCAAACGGTCAGCGTGAAGTTCTGTCCGGTTACGATTTGGTGACGCCGGAAGAGCTGCAAGACATAGGCTGTGACTTCGCCTTCCTTCTGCGTGAACTTCATGTCGAGGTGACTCGCCAGGCCGTTCTTGTCGACAAGCTTTAAGGCAATACGTGAAACCTTCAGGTCATCATGCAGGTCCAGAACGATCTCCTTAGTCGGCCGCAGGAGCTGCGCGGTGACATCCACACTGCCTTCAATGGACTGCTTCTCCGGCAGGACCTTGATGCGCAGGTGATAGCTTTCGACCTCAAAGCAAGTTTGCCCGTCGGGCGCTGGCCGCCCAGAAGTTAGCGGCGCGGGCTTCTCGTCTTGAAAAGCGGGGGCGAGAACGAGAAGGAGGGGGAGGATCAGATTCATGGTGAGTATGGACCGTCGAAATCGGGGCCTGCAAGCCTATCTAGTCCTTGGCCGAGCCACGAAAGCAGGATCAAAAGGAATTCACAGTTCTCAAATCAGCCCAGAGCTGGATACTGCGGCGGCCCGCTTTCCGTACGCCGCCGCCGCTTCGTCGCCCGAGGCACAATTCAATAGACCACGATGAAACGCGCCCCCCTCACTCTCTCGCTTCTCGCCGCCGGATTCCTCTTCGCCGCATGTGCCAGCACGAACTTGGCAGAAGAGACCAGCGTCAAGCCCGGAATCAACGACTCCTGGCGCAGTGAGGACATCGAGCCCCTGATTGGGCGCCTGGAAACTGAAAGCCGTGAAATCTACACCCAGCGCGGGTTGATCGGCGCTGTTGTGGGGCCGAAGCCCGGATCCACAATCGCGGACATCGGTGCCGGCTCGGGGTTTATGACCCACCTTTTCTCAAAAATGGTCGGCCCTGAAGGGCACGTTTACGCAGTCGACATCAATCAGACCATGCTCGACAGCATTTCCGAGGGAGCCCTCGAAAAAGGCCTTCTCAACGTCGAAACGGTGCTTTGCACGGAAAAGAGCGCTGAATTGCCCCCGGAATCGGTGGATATCGTTTTCATCTGCGACACCTACCACCACTTCGAGTTCCCGCGCAACACGATGAGCACAATCCACAGCGCTTTGAAGCCTGGCGGCCAGCTCGTCCTCGTCGATTTTGACCGAATTCCCGGGCAATCGCGCGAGTGGCTGCTCGATCACGTGCGCGCCGGAAAGGACGTCTTCCGCGCAGAAGTCGAAGCGCAAGGCTTCGAATTCACCAACGAACACGCGCTTGAGCCGTTAACCGACAACTACATCCTGCGCTTTCGCAAGAAGTAGGCTCGGCCACCCCTCCCGGCCCAACTCTGCGTATACTATTTGGCCCTTCTTGCCCCTCTGGTGGGCTCATCCCTCCAGCGCTGGGCCCTTGAAGGACGATACTCACCCGCCCATCCAGGCGGTGCAAACCGCGTTCTGCCAGCGACTTGGGATTAGAAAACCCAGGAATCGCGCCTATCCCCTGCATGCTGATTCGATCCAGTTCATTACGCCGAGTTCTACTCTCGGCCCTGTTGCTCTTCGGCCTCGCTGAACCCGCTCTGGCCTACATTGGTCCGGGCGCGGGAATTGCGGCCGCAGGATCGCTCTTGGTGCTTGTCGCCACTTTCTTCTTGGCCCTCGGCATCATCTTGATCTGGCCGATCAAGGCTGTCTTGCGCATCTTCACCACGATGGGGAAGAGCAAGGCCAAGGTTAAGCGCGTGATCGTCGTCGGACTCGATGGCTTCGATCCGGGCCTGGCGAAAAAGTACATGGATGAAGGGCGTATGCCCAACTTCAAGAAGCTGGCCGAGAGCGGTCACTTCTCACCACTGGCGACGGCTTGCCCGTCGATCTCGCCGGTGGCCTGGTCAAGTTACGCGACCGGTGTTGATGCATCTCGGCACAACATCTACGACTTCCTGACTCGTGACCCTTGTTCGTATTTGCCGGTGCTCTCCTCGTCAGAGGTCGGAGTCCAGCCGCGCGACATCAACTTGGGCTTCACCAAGATCCCTTTCGGCTCCAAGCCCTTCTACCGCTTCCTGCAGAAGAGTCAGCCGTTTTGGAAACTGCTCGGCGCAAACAACGTGTGGTCGTCGATCATTCGCGTACCGATCACTTTCCCACCGCAAAAATTCAAGAACGGCACATTGCTCTCGGGTATGTGCGTTCCGGACATCCAAGGGACGCAGGGTTCCTTCTCGTTCTACTCGACACGCAAGCGTGACTCCGGCATTCAGTTCGGTGGTCAGCAGTACGTAGTTTCGCGTCGTGACAACACGATTGAGTCTTCCTTGACGGGTCCTCCCGGCGCCGATGGCAACCGTATGAAGGTGCCCTTCACGGCGGTGATCGACGACGCCACGCGCACGGTGAAGTTCACCATCGAGAAAGAGACCCACGAAGTCGGCTACCGCGAGTACACCCCGTGGATGCGCGTTCCCTTCAAGGGCTTGACCGGCATCGTGCGCCTCTACGTTCACGAGTGGGAAGGCGAGAACTTTGGAATCTACGCTACGCCTGTCAACATCGATCCGAACTCACCTGCGATGCCGATCTCGCATCCCTTGGTGTACTCGATCTACTTGGCGAAGCTTTACGGCCCCTTCTGTACGCTGGGCTTGGCTGAGGACACCTGGGCGCTGAACGAGCGCGTGGTCGATGAAGAGGCTTTCCTCAAGCAAGCTTGGAACATCTTCGAAGAGCGTAAGCTGATGCTTTGGGATGTTTTAGACAAGACTAAGAAGGGATTTGCCACGGTCGTCTTCGACACGACGGACCGCATCAGTCACATGTTCTATCGTTACCTGGAGCCCGATCACCCGGCCAACGCAGGCAAGGATACCGAAGAGCACAAGAACGTCATCCCCGATCTCTACTCGAAGATGGACGACTTCCTGGTCGAGATCCAAGAGAAGATTGGCGACGATCCGGACACGGTCTTGATGGTGATCTCGGACCACGGCTTCACCAGTTTTCGCCGCGGCGTGAACTTGAACACCTGGCTGAAAGAAGAGGGCTACCTCGTTCTAAAAGAAGGCGAGGAAACGTCCGGCGACTACTTCAAGACGGTCGACTGGGAGAAGACGCGAGCCTTCACACTCGGCTTGACAGGCATCTTCATCAACCGCGAAGGACGCGAAGCCAAGGGCACCGTTTCGAAGGAAGAGTTGCCGAAGATCTGTGCAGAGATCAAAGCGAAGTTGGAGAAGCTTCAGGACCCGAAGGACGGCCAAAACGTCGTCAAGGAAGCGTTCATCACCAAGCAAATCCACAGCGGACCCTACGCCGACGCGGCGCCTGATCTTTTGATCGGTTATCACCGAGGCTTCCGCCACTCATGGGATTGCGCGACGGGTTCTGTCTCGAAGGAAATCTTCACGGACAACACCAAGTCCTGGTCCGGCGATCACTGCGTCGACCCGCGCTTGGTGCCCGGCGCTTTCTGGTGCAACCGTAAGGTTCCCGCAGAAAACCCGGAGCTTGTGGATATGGCGCCGACCATGCTCGACTTGTTCGGCTGCGACATTCCCGCATACATGCAGGGCAAGCCCTTGTTCAACCCAGATGCCAAATCTGGCAAGCAGGAGGCGAAGTGATGCTTGACCTATTCAATCTAACGGCGCTCTTCTGCGCAGCTCTACCCCTTGCGGCTAACGCCGGTGAAGAGGAAGCGCTTTCGGTCGCTGGACCTCCGGCGCCTTCGGCTGCAGCTCTTGCTCATCCGCGCGTCGTCGTGCTCGGTATCGACGGTATGGATCCTGAGATCCTGGCGGAAGTGATCGAGAAGTATCCCGACCGTATGCCGAACTTCACCCGGTTGGTGAAGGAGGGTGGCCTCAACTCTCTGGGAACCTCCTGTCCTCCGCAGAGTCCGGTGGCCTGGTCGAACTTCATCACTGGGCGCAACCCCGGTGGACACGGTATCTACGACTTCATCCATCGCGATCCGACGACCCGTGCACTCGTGCCCGGTAACGTTAAGTCGGAAGCGGGCAGCGAAGTGGATCTATGGGGCGAGTGGAAGTTTCCGCTTGGCGGCAGTAGCGATACGAACCGCACGGGCGAGTCTTTTTGGGTGACGCTTGCTGAGCATGGCGTTCCTGCAGACATTTGGCGCATGCCCGCGAACTTCCCGGTCGAGCCCGCCAAAGGCCTTTCCTTCCCGGGCATGATGACGCCCGCGTTGGATTCTGCTTACGGGACGTACACGATTTTCAGCACGGACCCGCCGGTCAAGCGCAACATGAGCGGCGGCAAGTACGTTGAGGTTCGGAACTTCAATGGAGTGATCCGTACCAAGATTGAGGGCCCGCCGAACGCCTATAAGAAGCACGACCCGCAGGCATCCACCGAGTTGACGATCTACGTCGATGAAGAGGCTAATGCCGCGGCGATCGAACTGGGGGACGGTGTGATCGTTCTCGAGCCGGGAGAATGGAGCGAGTTCCTTCCTGTGAGCTTCGACTTCTTCCCGGGCATGATGGCTGACGCTTTGCCTGGCGGAAAAATGGGCGGCGTGGTGCGTTTCTATCTCCGATCAGTTTCACCGGACTTTGAACTCTATGTTTCGCCGGTGAATATCGATCCGATCGAGCCCGCGATGCCAGTCTCTGAGCCGGCGAGTGCCAGCGCCGAGGTCGCCGAAGCTATCGGTTACTACTACACGCAAGGCATGGCCGAGGAAGTCAACGCGCTCAAGGACGAAGCGTTGTCGGACTTGGAGTTCATGGAGCAGACGAAGTTGGTCTATAACCAGCGCGTCCGCATGATGGACTACGCCCTTGATAGGTACTTGGAGAAGGACGGCGGCTTGTTCTTCTTCTACTACTCGACCGTCGACTTGAACTGCCACATGATGTGGCGCTTCCATGACGAAGAGCATCCGGCCCACGAGAAGATCGCCGAGCTAGCTGGCGAAGACTCCTCTGAGTGGTCAGGCCGTGAAGGCAGCGAGTGGAAGGAGGTTGTTTACGACCTCTACATGATGATGGATCCGGTGCTCGGCCAATTGCGTGAACGCATTGGTGATGACGCAACGTTGATGGTGATGAGCGATCACGGCTTTGCTCCGTGGCGTCGCAAGTTCAGCCTGAACCGTTGGTTGTTTGACGAGGGTTACTTGGTCCTGAAAGAAGGCGAGACGCCCGAGCTCGACCGTTCAGACCCCGCCTACAAACAAGTTTCGATCAGCCACGCTGTCGATTGGACCAAGACGAAAGCCTACGGCGTTGGTTTCAACGGGCTTTACGTCAACCGCAAAGGTCGCGAGCTCGACAATCCGGAGACGGACGAGAACGAAGGCGGCATCGTGACGCAAGGCGCTGAGTCCGACGCTCTCTTGACGGAGATCAAAGCAAAGCTCGAAGCTCTGCGCGACACGAACGGCGAAGTCGTCGTCGTTACAGCCGACCTCGCCTCCGACGTTTATGTCGGCGAACGCGTCGCTGAAGCTCCTGACCTCGTCGTGGGCTACAACGCTGGCTACGGCAACTCAGACGCCTCCTCCACCGGCCGCATCCCTCACCTAGTGATGCAAGACAACACCGGCGGCACCTTCAACGGAAACCACTTGATGGCCCCCGAGGTCGTTGCTGGAATCCTTCTGACCAACGGTAAGGTCCGTCCGGGCGCACATGCTCTCGAAGACCTGACCGTCGAAATTCTAGAGCGCTACGGGGTGAAACCCGGCGAAGGTCAAAATGGCCATCGCGTGCTCGAATAAGGACTTCTCGAAGTCCACAACTCACTATCACAACAACTCATAACCAAGAGACAGAACCATGTTTGGCGGCGGCAACAAAATCAAGCTAGATAAGGACCTCATCGATCGCGTGAAGAAAGTGTCGGAGATTGCGGGCTACGCATCTCACGAGGAATTCATCACTCACATCATTGAACGTGAGCTGGCTCACTTCGAAGAAAACGACTCGGACGACGACATCACCGAGAAGCTGCGCGGCCTGGGCTACATCAGCTAACGGCTACAACAATTAACTCGGGCGCCCGACACCTCCTTCCCTGCAGAAAACCTGTAGCAACGAATGAACGCTTTTAACGGTCTACTCACCAAGGTCTTCAACCTTCTCCTTGTCCCCCTCGAACTCCTGGGGAATGAGATGGCTTTGATTCTGCTCAGCGGGATCTTTGGTGTCCTAGCGCTCGTTGTGTTCAAGCACATCAGTAGCCAAGACGGCATCTCCGGCGCGAAGGAGAAGATCAAGGCGCACATGATCGCAATTCGCCTTTACCAGGACGATCTCTGGGTTGTGGCAAAGTCGATCGGCTTGGTGCTTTGGAACAACGTGCGCTACGTCACGTTGAACTTTGGACCGTTCATTCCCTTGATGCCGATTTTCCTAGTGGTCGTTGCCCAAACGGTGGTGCGCTACAGCTTCGAGCCGATCGAGCTTGTGACCGCGGAAGAAGCCGAGGCACTGCTGCCTGGTCAAGGAACGCTGCTTACGATCGAGTTCAAAGAAGGCCAGGAACGCAAAGCCGGCGAACTCGAGATCATCTGGCCGGAAGGTTTGGTACCCCAGTCAAAGCTCGTGCGGATTTCCGCCGAGGGCAAGGCCTGGCAAGAATTCGTGGCGCTGGCTCCCGGCGACTACGAAGTGGAATTGAAAGTCGGCGGCGATACGATCACAAAGACCGTGTCCGCCGGAACGACCGAGCTGGCCTACCTCCAGCCCGAGCGCGTTAGTGGCTTTCTCGACGCGCTCTTGTGGCCCGCCGAAGAGACCATTCCTGACGAGAGCCCTATCGCACTAGTGAAGATCGCCTACCCCGATAGTGACCTTGGTTGGCTTCCGATGAGTGGAGTTGACGGTGTGCTCATCATGTTCGTCTTGGCGTCCATCGCCTTCGGTCTCGCAGCGGTCAAACCCCTCGGCGTCCAGATTTAGTGTCCTACTCAGCAGAGATTGAACGGGCGCTTCTGGTCTGTATGGACGCGCACTCCGGGCAATTTCGCAAGGGCGGTGATGGTGTGGCCTACGCGGTCCATCCGATTCACATGGCAATGATTCTCTCGAGCGTCGGCGCGAGCGATACGGTGGTCCAAGCGGCACTCTTGCACGACGTGGTCGAGGACTGCGAAGAGTGGACACCAGAACGCCTCGAGGCAGAGTTTGGTTCCGCGGTTGCCTCAATCGTCGCGGACCTAACGGAAGACAAGTCGATGACCTGGGAAGAGCGCAAGCGCGCCGCCATCGACCACATCAACCACATGCAGGACGATAGCGTCCTGGTGAAGGCCGCCGACAAGTTGCACAACCTTGAAAGCCTCGCCGCCCAACTCGAGGTCGCCGAAAAACCCGGGAAGGTCTGGAGCCTCTTCAACGGCGGCCGCGAACGGACCTTAGCCATGGACCGCGAGCTGGTGATGACCCTGCAAGGCCGCGCACCTGCACTTCTCGCCGAACAATTGGGCGCAGCCTTCGCGCGCGTCGAGCGTCTGGCTTAGCCAGAGAGCCCCGAAAAGCTCGCGAGTCAATCGCGCCATGCCACCACCGGCGATCAGGATTCACATGGGGTGTTCGAAGCCGTGGTATCCAGCAAAGCAGCAGTGATCGATCTTCGCCAAACGGTCCACCTCGGAGACAATCAGCCGCTGATCCTCGTCCTCCCGGTTGCGCACGGGGAAGGGGTAGCGTTCGTATTGGTCTTGTATGTCAGGTAGGCAATTCTCGACTCGTATGCTCAGAACCCAGGGTTCGTTCGAGCCCAAACCCAAGCCAATGGGAGTCTCGAAACCCGCGACGCGCCCGAGCCGTTACAATTCGAGCCCCCAGCCCGGAGCCATAATCGCGCTCCGACTCTCAGAACCACAGTCTTGCTATGAATCGTTCCTTCGCCCTGCGCGCGTCCATGTTGACTCTCTTGGCCATTGGCTCCGCCTTTGGGGTTAGCCATGACCGTGAGGACCGCTTTCGTCAGCTCGAAGAGATTTTGCCGACAGCGAACGTTTATCGCACAGCGTCGGGCGCTCCCGGTCACCAATATTGGCAACAGCGGGTGGACTACAGCATTGATGTCGTGCTGGATGAAGAGGCGCGAACTCTGACTGGTGAAGAGACAATCACCTACTACAACAACTCGCCGGACACGCTGAGCTATCTTTGGTTGCAACTTGACCAGAACCGTTTCGCATCCGAGTCGCACGCGGTGCAGACTTCACTTGGCCCGAGCGTGGACAAGCCCACCTATAGCAGCGTCGGTCGTCTGTTGACCGCCAAGTCTTTCGATGGTGGTTCGAAGATCACCGAAGTTACTGATGGCGAGGGGCAAACGCTTAGGCACACGATCAACGATACGATGATGCGTGTGGACCTAGAGCGCCCGCTTCTTCCCGGCGCCAAGCAGGTGTTTTCGCTGGGCTGGGCGCAAAATATCAACGATCACGACAAGTTGGGGGGCCGGGGGGGCTACGAGCACTTCGAAGACGACGGAAACGACATCTACGAGATCGCCCAGTGGTTCCCGCGCCTGTGCGCTTACACAGACGTTAATGGTTGGCAGCACAAGCAGTTTTTAGGTCGCGGAGAATTCACCCTCGAGTTCGGCGATTACGACGTGAACATCACGGTGCCGGGAGATCACATTGTCGCGGCGACGGGCGTGTTGCAAAACTCAGATGAAGTCCTCGACGATACTCAGCGAGAACGTTTCGAGGAGTCGCGCACTGCGGTCAAGCCGATGTTCATCGTGACGCCCGAAGAAGCGTTGGAAAACGAAGCCGAGCGCGCCAGCGACAAGAAGACTTGGAGCTATCACGCCGAGAACGTGCGCGACTTCGCTTGGGCTTCGAGCCGCAAGTTCATCTGGGACTCCAAGGGTCAAATGGTGGGCGATCGCGAAGTGATGGCGATGTCTTACTACCCGAAAGAAGGCGAGCCCCTGTGGAGCCGCTACTCAACCCACTCGATTCTGCACACCATCGAGGTCTACTCGAAGTTCACCTTTGACTATCCCTACCCCACGGCGATTTCCGTCAACGGGCCGGTTGGCGGCATGGAATACCCGATGATCTGCTTCAACGGACCTCGGCCGGAAGAGGATGGGACCTATTCTTCGCGCACCAAGTACGGGCTGATCTCGGTGATTATTCACGAGGTGGGCCACAACTGGTTCCCGATGATCGTCAACTCAGACGAGCGTCAATGGACCTGGATGGACGAGGGCTTGAATACCTTCTTGCAGTACTTGACCGAGCAAGAATGGGAAGACGAGTATCCCTCATGGCGCGGTGAGCCGCAGAGAATCGTGGACTATATGGTCAGTGAAGACCAAGTTCCGATCATGACGAACTCGGAATCAATTCTACAGTTTGGTAACAACGCTTATGCCAAGCCGGCGACGGCGCTCAATATCTTGCGCGAGACGGTTATGGGGCGCGAGTTGTTCGACTTCGCTTTCAAGGAGTATTCAAACCGTTGGAGCTTCAAGCGTCCTGAGCCCGCAGACTTATTCCGTTCGATGGAGGATGCTTCTGCGGTGGACCTCGACTGGTTCTGGCGTTCGTGGTTCTACTCCACCGGGCATGTCGATTTAGCGATTCAGAATGTCACCGCCTATCGTATTGATACGCGCAACCCGGATGTCGAAAACCCGATTGCCAAGGAGGAGCGAGACGACAAGCCCGAGACCTTGGCGGTTCGTAACAACAAAGACTTAGCCCTGCGCATCGAAGCCTTTCCGGAGTTGGCGGACTTCTACAACTCCTATGACGACTTGGATGTGCTCGTCAAGGATCGCGAGGACTTCACTGAGCTCGTAGATGGATTGGAAGACCGGCAGCGGGAAGTGCTCGAGTCAGATTTCGAGTTCTACGTCGTTGATCTGCAAAATATCAGTGGCATGGTGATGCCCGTCGTCTTGGAACTCGAGTACGAAAGCGGCAAGACAGAAGAAATTCGCATCCCCGCTGAGATCTGGAAGCAGAACTCAGAGACCGTAAGTAAGGTGCTCGCGACGACCGAGAAAGTCGTTAGCGTGACTCTGGATCCTCATTTGGAAACCGCAGATTCAGATCTCTCCAACAACGTTTTCCCCCGCGAAATCGAAGGCAAACTCTTCAAGCTCGAAAAGGGCGGACGCAACAGCGGCGACAAAAAGAAGAATCCGATGCAGAAGGCAGCGAAGGCGTTGGAAGATGCTGAGGCAGACGAAGAATCCGAGGAGGAAGGCTCTACGGAAGACTGATCTTCGGCGCACGCGGGATGTGGCGTCAGTCAATCTTCGCTACCAGTAAGTCAGGTGGTTCGGCTTTGCCGAGCCGCCTGACTTACTGGTAGCGAAGATTGACTGACGCCAAATCCCGCGCGCGCGGGCGATCCTCTATCATGCTCGGATGAACATGCCCATTGCTGCTGCCTTGCTGTTGAGTTTCGCGGGTGATGACCCGCGGGCTCAGGTCGCCCTGACACTTGACGAGTTTCACCGTGCCGCAGCTGCTGCGAATGGGGAGCGTTACTTCGGGATGTTGACCGAAGACGCGGTGTTTATCGGTACGGATGCTGGCGAGCGTTGGTCGGTCGCGGAGTTTCGAGCTTATGCAGAGCCGTACTTTGATGACGGGCAGGGTTGGACCTATGTGGCGAGTGGACGTCACATCAATTTATCCACGGACGGATCGGTAGCTTGGTTCGATGAGCGCTTGCAGAACGAGAAGTACGGGGAGACTCGCGGATCGGGGGTGCTTGAGCTGGTGGAAGGAGGATGGAAGATTGCCCAGTACAACTTGAGCTTTCCGGTTTCCAATGATCACGCGAAGGCAGTGGTCACGAAGACGATGAAGTTAGAGACGGTGGGGAAGCCGCGCGGGGAACAGTTGTGGGCCGAAGACGGTGAACGCACGCTGGCGATCTGGAATAAGGTCGTTCCGAAGCAGTTGGAGTTACCGGTGGAGGAGCGGCCGGTTGTCGTGTTTCTTCCCAGCGCGACCTTTAGCGCGCGCGGGAGCTGGGACTTTCCGCTGCGCGATTACTCGGTGATGAGTGCGCTTGCGGCACGCGGCTTTGATGTCTTTGCCGTGGATACGGGAGGCTATGGGCTCTCGAGTCCGCCGGCGGGGGATGGCTCTGGTGGTGCGGCGAGCGCGGCGCACGATGTTTTGGTTGCCCTGGACTTCATTGCGGAATTGCGCGGTGCGCAGCGCGTGATTCTTGTTGGGCACAGTTGGGGATCGCAGGTGGCTGGGCTGTTCGCGATTAGGCACCCCGAACGTTTGCGGGGGCTCGTGCTCTACGGATTCAACTGGCAGCAGACGATTCCAGAAGAGGTCATTGTCGAAGTGTTTGGCGACGAGATTTATACGCAAGCGACGCGCAGCGTTGAGCGCAAGTCCGTGATGTCGGACTTTATCGAGGGTTTTAACGAAAAGGACGTGCCCGAGGCCTTTGCGACTCATCTGCTCTCGCAGGCCAAATCGGTTCCGACCGGCGCATTGCGCGACTACTCTCGCGAGTTACCGATTGTGGACCCGTTGAAAATCGAGGTGCCTGTGTTGATGTTGAATGGGCGTCTCGAATTCGAACTCCCGAATCCAGAAGATCCCAGTCAGGTGATCTTTCGCGAGGAGCATTGGCGCGACACGCGCGAGTTCTATTCGGCGCTAACGGGGCCGCGTCACTGGGCGGAGATCCCCGGGGCCACCCATAGCGCACACCTATGTACGCCGCGGGTTCTGTTCCAGCGCACCTTGGCTGGTTGGATGGAGCGCCTGGGAGAGTAGAAGTGAGGGCCGAGAGTTGCGAACGACTCTCGACCCCCTCCCACAAGAAATCTCCGAGGGCCTTGCAGACCCGCATGGCCCTCACATAGAAAGACGAGCGGCCCAGGAAGGGTCACTCGTCTTGTTCGTTTTATTTGCAGGCGCCAGCTGCGCGGTAGGATCTGTCTACTCGGCGACGACCAATGAGGTGCCGACGAACTTACCGTCCTTGATGGCACCTGCCGCAACTGCTTCTCCCGGACCGCTCTTGCACCATTCCATCTTGGGATTCTCGATTCCGAGCTCTTCGGAGTTGGCGATCATCACGAACTGGCCGTCAACCTCGATGTAGTTGTCGCAGTGACCGACTTCTTCGATAGCGCAACCGCATTTGACCGTGTGTGTACCCGAGGCGACAGCCATGTCGGCCATGGGCTCTGCGGCCTGCGCTGTGCCCTCTGATACGGAACAAGAAAAGAGGGAGAGGCTAAGGGCCAAGATGATGAGCTTCTTCATGTCGTTAGTTTTGGTTGGATGACTTTGGATGCTGGGGCTCCACTAGTTCGGCGAATGGTAGCCGTTGTTCTCTGCCAACGAACCAAATCCCTTGGAATGCCAAGAATGACTCACTCTAGGCCAATATCTTCGTTCCAGAGCTCTGGGCGAGCGGCGATGAAATCGGCCATAAGCTGCATGCACTCGGCGGAATCGACAATCTCCAGCTCGACGCCGCGCGAGCGTAAGTACTCCTCCGGACCCTGAAAGGTGCGATTCTCGCCGGCGATGATGCGTGGGATCCTGTAGAGCAGAGCCGTCCCGCTGCACATATCGCAGGGCGAAAGGGTCGAGTAGAGCACCGCGCGCTCGTATTCTGATGCGCGCAATCGCCCGGCATTCTCCATGCAGTCCATCTCTGCGTGAAGGATCGGACTGCCACGCTGCACTCGCCGATTGTGTCCACGGCCGACGATTTCGTCGTCGAGCACCAAAACAGATCCGATCGGGATTCCACCTTCTTCCAGCCCAAGGCGGGCTTCACGGATGGCTTCGAGCAGGAAGGGATCGGTCATCTTCTTGGTGGAGAGTGGCTAGCGTTATGGCGGAGGCTCCAGCACGGTACAGTAATCGCCCTGCCCTCTCCCTAGCGAGATCTCTGAAACGAAACAGCCGAGACCCAGCCCATGCTCAAAAACCCGGATCCGTCTCTCATCAACGATGACCTCGCACCGACTTCACCTGAAGCGCGTAACTGGTCGGTCTTGAACATGGCTTCGCTTTGGATCGGCATGGTGATTTGCGTGCCAACGTACATGTTGGCGGGTGGCATGATCGATCTTGGCATGAACTGGTGGCAGGCGGTGGGGACAGTGCTGCTCGGAAACATCATCGTGCTGGTTCCTATGATCTTGAACGGGCACGCGGGCACCAAGTTGGGCGTGCCCTTTCCGGTTCTTAGCCGCGCGAGCTTCGGAATTGTGGGGGCGCACATTCCGTCCGTACTGCGCGCCTTGGTTGCTTGCGGGTGGTTCGGAATTCAAACCGCGATCGGCGGCGCGGCGATCTATCAATTGGGCGGAGCGATCGTTGGCGACGTTGTGGTCGGTGAAGATCTTCCGGTCATAGGATTGAGCGCGGTCGAACTCGTTTGTGTACTGCTCTTTTGGGCCTTGCAGCTCGTGATCCTCTATCGCGGTATCGACTCGATCAAGTTGCTCGAAACATGGGCGGCGCCCTTCTTGATTGTGATGGGCTTGGCTTTGCTCGGTTGGGCGTATATGAAAGTTGGAGGCTGGGGGCCGATGCTGGCGGCTAAGTCCGCTTTCGATGAAGGCGGCGAAAAGGAAGGGCAGTTCCTATCCGTCTTCTTGCCCAGCCTGACAGCAATGGTCGGCTTTTGGGCAACCCTATCGCTCAACATCCCGGACTTCACACGCTACGCGAAGACCCAGCGGGATCAGGTCTTGGGGCAAGCTTTAGGGTTGCCGCTCTTCATGACGCTGTTCGCTTTCGTCGGTGTCGCGGTGACTTCAGCTACCGTCACTATCTATGGCGAAGCAATCCCCGATCCAACTGTGCTGGCCGGGAAGATGGGCGGCGGTATTGGCGTGGTGATTTCGCTGCTTGCCTTGTCGGTCGCGACCCTTTCAACCAATATCGCTGCGAACGTCGTTTCACCTGCGAATGTGATCATGAACTTGGCGCCGCGCCGCGCGACCTTCTGGAAGGGCGCGCTGATCACTGCGGTGATCGGGATCGTGATCTTGCCCTGGAAGTTGATCGAATCCACTGACGGATACATATTCACTTGGCTGATCGGCTACTCGGCGTTGCTCGGGCCCGTTGGTGGCATTGTGATCGCCGACTACTTCCTGGTGCGCAAGACGAACATCGATTTGGAAGCGCTGTATAGACGGGACGGAGTGTACTCCTATCGCGGCGGCATCAACCCGGTGGCTGTCGTGGCGCTTGTGCTCGGCGTCTTGCCGAACGTCCCGGGCTTCCTCAAAGAGGCTGGCTTTATCGATTCCGTGCCAGCCATCTTTGAGAGCATCTACGTTTACGCTTGGTTCGTAGGCTTCTTCCTCTCCGGCGCGCTCCACACCATCGGAATGAAGCTCACTAGTCGGTAACGAGCTTGTCCGTGTCCGTTGCGATGTCGCCTTTCCACATGTCGTCGCGTTGCGCTTGACCTGCCTTTTCGCGTTTCGCTTGGCGTTGACGTTCAACGAGGTCAGCGTGAGTTGAGAAGTAGGGAAGGCTGAGACCGACTGCGTCCGAGGTTTGGGCAAAATCGTGTTCGTCGAGGAACTTCTCTAGGCCGCTGCAGAGGTCTTTGATGACCTCATAGCCATGCAGCATGGCGCCGGTGCAAACCTGCACGGTGCTCGCGCCGAGTAGAATAAACTGCGCTGCATCTTCCGCCGTTTCAACGCCGCCCATGCCCGATACCGGTATTCCAGGGCAAGAACGGGCAATTTCAGTCACATGGCGCAGAGCGATCGGCAGGACAGCTTTTCCTGAATAGCCGCCGGGAACGGTGTAGCCTTCGACCGTCGGCATCGGACGCAAGGTCTTCAAGTTGACGCCAATCGTGCACAAGATTGTGTTGATCGCTGAGATGCAAACGGCGCCTGCACGTACCGCGGCCATGGCGGCCAAGGTGGGGTCGGTGACGTTCGGTGTCATCTTGGCCCAGACAGGAATCTTCGCTGCGCCAACTGCCCAACCCGTGACTTCTTCAACCGTGTCAGGGTCTTGCCCCATCGCTGCACCCATCTTACGCTCGGGTAAGCCGTGGGGGCAGGAGAGATTGAGTTCGAGCGCGTCGACGCCGGTCGCTTGCGTGCGTTCCACAATCTCCACCCATTTATCCTTCTCGCACTCCTCCATGATCGAAGCGATCAGGACGCGATCGGGATAGGCTTCCTTGCACTCCTTGAGTTCTTCGAGCCAAAGATCGAAGGGCCTGTCGCTAATCAGTTCGATGTTCTGAAACCCGAGGACCTTCTTCTTGTTGTCGGGATCGGTCAGCTTGCCGTAGCGCGGCACAGTGTTGTGCACCTTGCTGTGATCCAAACTGAGCGTCTTACAGACGATCCCACCCCAACCGAGTTCGAAAGAGCGCTTGATGACGCGCGCGTTCGTTCCTGGCGGACCAGATCCGAGGACGAAGGGGTTCGGGAAACGGATGCCGTTGACTTCGATGCTGATGTCGGCCATTGGATTTTGCTCCTAAGAAGCGAAAGTGGCGAGAGCTTCGCCCATGATGTTGAGTGCTTCGTCGATTTCGGCAGCGGTGATGTTGAGCGCCGGGCTGAGACGAATGATGTTGCCGTGCAGGCCGCCTTTGCCAACGAGTAGTCCGCGTTCTCTGCAGCCTTCGAAGAAGGCTCCGGTGGCTTCCAAGTTCGGCGTGCGATTCATGGCCGTTTCGTCGACGACCAATTCGATCGCCTGCATTAGCCCCATGCCGCGCACGTCGCCCAGATTCTTCGGGTACTTGGCCTGGAGCTCTTCGAGTCCAGCGCGCAAGCGATCCCCTTGAACCTGGGAGTTGTCCTTCAGGTTGTCTTCCTCGATCACTTGCAGGGTTGCGTTGGCCGCAGTTGCTGTGATCGGGTTGCCGCCGAAGGTCGAGAGTTGCAAAGCCTTGAAGGCATCAGCGATCTCCGGCGTGGCGATTGTGACACCCAGCGGCATGCCATTCGCTACACCCTTGGCCATCGTCATGATGTCGGGTTCGACGTTCCAGTGCTCAATGCCGAACATCTTGCCGCCCGTACGACCGAAGCCCGTTTGCACTTCGTCGCAAATGAACACTCCGCCGTGCTTGCGGATGATGTCGACGGCCATCTCGAAGTACTCTTTCGGCGGAACAATAAAGCCGCCCACACCCTGGATCGGTTCGGCAAGGAAGCCGGCGATTTTTCCAGTGGTCGTGGTGACGATCAACTCTTCCAAGTCGCTCGCGCAAGCCACATTGCAAGAAGGATAGGTTTGCTTGAGCGGGCAGCGATAGCAGTAGGGCGCGAGCCCGTGTTTGATGCCGGCGATCTGCGATGGCACAGCGCGCCACGGCGAATGGGCCGTCAATGATTGGGCTAGCATCGAGCGTCCGGAGTATCCGTGACGCAAGGCAACCAACTCGATCGATCCCGTATACACCTGAGCCAGGGCAACGGCCGTTTCGTCCGCTTCCGTTCCAGAAGCCGTGAACATGCTCTTCTGCAATTTTCCGGGTGTGATACGCGCCATACGCTCGGCGAGTTCTACGATAGGGAGTGTCGGGTAGAGCGTTGAAACATGCCCGAGCCTGTCGATCTGAACCTTGACCTTCTCATTGACGCGTTCGTCGCATTGACCAATAGAGACCGTCAAAATACCGCCAAAGAAGTCCAGGTATTCGCGACCTTCAGAATCCGTCAGGCGCGTGCCCTTGCCCGAACTGAGCACGACCGGGTCCTTATAGTAGTTGGCGACCGATGGCAGCAGGTACTCCCTGTGCTTGCGCAGGACTTCGTCGCGCGAGATGTCTGATTCTGACTGGCTCATGATGTGCTTCTTTCCAAGTAACGGCCCGCGCCTTTAACGACTCGCAGGTCGCCGCCTGAGTATTGTACTCGTCCGTTGACGATGACCGATGAACAGGCGCCGCGGGTTTTGAAGCCCTCGAAGATGTTGCGATCGACCTTGTGGTGGTGTGTGTCCGCTGAGATCGTGCCGGTGGCTTCCGGATCCCAAACGACAAGATCCGCATCTGCGCCGACGGTGATCGATCCCTTGCGCGGATAGAGCCCGAAGATCTTGGCGGCGCGCGTGGAGGTAACGTCTACGAACTGGTTCAAAGTCAGGCGGCCTTCAAGCACACCGTAAGTGTACATCAAGGCCAAGCGGTGCTCGATGCCCGCCGCGCCATTGGGGATCAAGCGGAAGTCCTTCTTGCCCGCGTCCTTCTGTCCGTGGAGATTGAAGGGGCAGTGGTCGGTAGCTACCACTTCGAGTACGCCCGAACGAAGCGCATTCCAGAGCGGTTCTTGATTGCCCTTGGGGCGAATCGGCGGAGACATGACCGCCGAGGCTCCTTCGAAGTCGGGCTTGTCGTAAATGGAATCATCGAGCAGCAGGTACTGCGGGCAAGTCTCGCCATGGACCTGTTGGCCGCGCGCACGCGCTTCGGCGATGGCGTTGATCGATTCCACGCAGGTTACGTGCACGATGTAGAGCGGTTCCCGCGTCATGCGCGCGAGCATGATTGCGCGCGACGTGGCTTCGCCTTCTAAAGGCGTGGGGCGAGATTGCGCATGGTACTTGGGCTGGAACTTGCCTTCCGCCATCAGCCTATTCTGAAGCTCGACGACCATGTCGCCGTGTTCGGCATGCACGGTCACAAGAGCGTTAAGTTCACGCGCAGACTTCATGACTTCAATCAGCTCAACATCGTCCACGCCGATGGCGCCGCGATAGGCCATGAAGGTCTTGAAGGACGAGATGCCTTCCTTTTCGACACAAGTGCGCATCCAATCCGCCGTCTTGTCGCCCCACCAGGTGACGGCCATGTGGAAGGCGTAATCGGAAACCGACTTGTCCGCCTTTGCGTGCCACTGCGCCAGCGCTTCGAGCATGTCTTGGTTGCGCGCAGGAATGACGAAGTCGATGATCGAAGTCGTGCCGCCCGCGACGCCCGCGGCCGTGCCCGTCTCGAAGTCGTCAGCAGAGACCGTCCCCATGAAGGGCAGCTCCATATGTACGTGCGGGTCGAGGCCTCCGGGGAAGACGTACTGCCCCGAAGCGTCGATGACCTCTTCGCTCGCAACCGCTTCCAGGTTGACGCCGATCTCTGTGATCTTGCCGTCTGTGCAACGCACATCGCCCAGGGTCGTGTCGAGCGCTGTAACAATCGTGCCGTTCTTGATCAGGATGCCCATCAGTATATCTCCAACGAATTCGGTTTGCGGTTAGGGAAGAAGCTCGGACATGTCGCCGTAGGTTTCCGGGCGACGGTCGCGATAGAACTGCCAAACGCGGCGCACCTCTTCGATCAGTTCGAGGTCCATGTCTGCTGTGATCAGCTCGTCGTTGTCCTCGGAGGCTTCCGCCAAGAACTCGCCGCGCGGATTGACGAAGTAACTCGATCCATAGAACTTGCCGATATTCCAGGGTGCTTCTGTTCCGACGCGGTTGATGCAGCCCATGAAGTAGCCGTTGGCGACTGCATGTGCGGGCTGTTCAAGCTTCCATAGGTATTGCGAAAGCCCAGCCACCGTAGCGGAAGGGTTGAATACCATCTCTGCGCCGTTCAAACCCAAGAGGCGTGCGCCTTCGGGGAAGTGGCGGTCATAGCAGATGTAGACGCCGACCTTACCGTAGCGGGTTTGGAATACCGGATAACCCAAGTTGCCGGGCTTGAAGAAGTACTTCTCCCAAAACCCCGAAGTGTGCGGGATGTGTTGCTTGCGGTACTTGCCGAGGTATGTGCCATCCGCGTCGATCACGGCAGCTGTGTTGTAGTACACGCCAGCTTGCTCGCGCTCGTAGATAGGCACGATGATCACCATCTGGTACTTCGCAGCGTAGGGCTTCAATGCTTCGACGGTTGGTCCGGGGACCGGTTCCGTTGCGTCGTACCAGCGCGCGTCTTGACTCGGGCAGAAGTACGGCCCGTTAAAGATCTCTTGCAAACAGAGAACCTGCACGCCTTGTTCACCCGCCGCTTC
>JBLIOI010000084.1:0-22073 GCA_047639675.1 Planctomycetota bacterium
GACGCGGGCACCAAAGGGCTTCAGACGTTCCGTCGCAAGCTGCAAGGCATCCGGATCCTGATCCGTGCAGAGCATGCGAATCTTCGGACAAGTTTGCAGCAAGAGTTCCGCGTGTCCTCCCGCGCCGGTCGTGCCGTCGGCAAACCAGCCCTCCAACTCTTCGGGGTCACGCCCCGCCAGCAGCATCTGAATCACCTCGCTCGGCATCACCGGGACGTGTACAGGAGGCGTGCTCCCCTCGAGATTCTCGTTTGCCATTGCCCTCACCTCCGATCCAACCATGATCCGTTCGCTGGCAGCGCCCCGCTGCTTAGCGTCCCCCCTCTTCACAATTCCCTCTCGCGTCACTGTTGGCTCGAGCTTCTTCACTGCGCTCGGCCTCTTTGATCTTCTTTTCGTGATTGAGCCAGGCGTGCAACGGCCAGATTTCTGCGCGCTGCATCACACCGACCATCTTCACGATGATCTTGCCGTCCCCATTTTTTTGCAGGTCGATCATCTCGCGCTGCTGCTCTGAGAGCAGGAGTCTGCCCGAGGCGTCGAGAGTGACCTTGGTGGCTGCGTAAAACAGGCTGCGCTGCTTGACGCGTTCGGCTTCGCTAGTAAAAGCGCGGGTATCCACGTCGCCCAGGGACTCCATAAAGCCGTTAACGCTAAACAGGAACAGGCAGCCGTCCTTACCCGGTGTGAGCATCATGACGATGTTGCCCTTCTCATCCCTCTCGATCTCGTCTTGAAAGCGCTTGGGGACAAAGACCCTGAACTTTCCGTCCAAGGGGTGCTCGGAGTTACCGAAGAACATTAGGCCGGACTCCCGCTCAAAATCCGCGTGGGCAAGGCGATTCGGAGGATGTCACCTAGACATCCACAACCCCGCAACTCCACCTGCATAACTTTCAGCTCCACATGGGTATTGTTCTCCCCCACTGAGCTGCGAGCAATCTTCCAACCCCCTAAATAACAGGTGAACCCATCCCTAACGGAGTCCAGCTCTACGCCGATGGGTGACCCCCTACTAGATCTAGTGGGCTGCCCGTAATCGCGAACCTCCCAACACCCTATCTAGCGGGTTCACTATGCGCCCGATTCGTGCCCCATAGTTGGGAAAGCGAGGCTTAACTCCTCTAGCTATTCGAAACAAGGTCGCCTGAAACGGCGCGGACACTCCACTTCCAAATGCCCAGACCAGGCCCACTCAGCTCCACCGCTTGCGGATTTGGAATTCTGCGAACACCGGCGCCCCCGCGCCAAGCTCAACCCATGGGGCCGGCTGAACGGAAAAACGCCGCCGGTTCAGGCCTGGGGGTCAGCCAATGCTTCCTCGGCCTCAAGAGCTTCCGCTTCCTGCGGTTCGTTTTGGGCGTCGCCTTCGAGCTCCTCAGTCGGCTCAAGTTGAGCTTCGGCCTCGGTATCAGGATTGGGTTCCTCTCCTTCTGCGGACTCTGCCGGGCCTGAGCCTTCGAGAACTTCCTGCAGGCGCGTCCGCAATTCTTCGATGCGGTCCGGAGTGAAGTCGTAGACCCAAACCGACAGTTCCTCCGTGCGGCGTGGGCGGCGCAGGATTAGCTCCTCACCTTGTTTGCCGCGCTTGACCTTCTGCAGCTTGAGTCGGCGCTTGCGCATCAGGAGCAAGCACAAGAGGTAACGCAGCTCGCGCAGCTTCTCCTCCTCACGCCCGCCCAACTCCATGAAGAGACGTTCGAGGGACGCCAAATCGAGCTGAATGGACTTGGAGCGTTTCTCGTAGAAGCGCGTAAACCACCAAAAGAGGTAGCTATCCGGCTTATTGGAGCCAAAGCACTTCGGGCACAGATCTTCGCGAAGGAGATCTTGCTCTTCATCGACGCGCAAGCTCGAAGCGTGACGATCGCCGTCTACGAACTCAGCCTGACACTGAGTGCACTCGCCGTGGCGGCGCCGAATCTTCCAATCTGCCATGCTGGCGGTCGTCTGAAGGGGTGAACTTTGCGGGCATGAAAAGGACGTCCGCGGAGGTGGCCCATTCTAGCCTGCGCGGCCCCCGAGACCTGCTCTCAAGGCCTGTTTTCGCGCCACCAGTCGCGCCATCGGTCCGGAGGCAGGTCCTGCTCGACCCCCGTGAGGCTCCGAAGGCAGGACTGGCCAGCGAGCAAGAGCACAGGATCGCCGCCCGCACGATTGACACGCTCAAGCAGATTGATCAGGGCAGGAATGGTGCGCACGTCCCTGTTGATACGCAGAGCCTGGCACGTCGCCTGCACCACCGAATCATCCTGGTCATTCAGGCCCTTCGAGAGGATCGGTCGAGCCCGGTCGAGGCGCCCTGTCATCAAGGATCGGAGCCCAACTGTATTCTGCGCCTGGGCACGCATGAACCACTCCTCGTCTCCGTCAGCAACCTCTTCGAGAAGCTCCCAGACTCTATCCTCGTCCGGCCCGGCAAAGGGAAGCTTGCCTAACAACGCGGCGGCTCGCCTGCGATCCTCCGGCTCGGGATTCAGCAGCTTCTGCGCCACAGGTAAGGTCCATTCGGCGTTATCTATTCGCATCAGGACGTCCCCTGCGAGGAAGGAGACCACGCTGTCCCCCACCATCAACAACTCGACCAACTTGGGTCCGGAGGAGGCTTGGAGGTAGTGCAGCTCTCGCCGCGATCGCTCGAACAGTCCAGCCTTCTGGCCCGCGCTCGAAATGGCCGATTGGTCGTAGCTCCTTACCATCACGCGGATCAAGTTGTCGGTGAAGAAGCTCGAGAAGTGCGCGTCGGCCTGAACTTGGGGTCGCCACTCCGGCCAGTCTGGAGCGTCTCTATACCAAGCTTTCCAGGCCATGGCGTAGCTCTCCGGAAGTTCATCCAGAGGCGTCAATTCCGGTTTTGGACTCGTTTCTGTGCTTGCACAAGATTGCCAAGCGACGCAGAGAAGAAGCGCGCTCACCCATCTAAGAAAGATCCTGATTCGGTTCCTCATACTCGTTTGCCTACCCCTTTCCCGTTCAATCGAAACCGAGTTCTTGCGAACTGCACTGCGAGAGTTGCCGGTCCCATTCATCTTCGGCGAAGTTCTGCATGCGTTCGGCGAACCAGGCGCTCTCGCCGACATCAGAGGGCCCGCCAGAAGTAATGACGCGCTCATAAATCGCCAGGTGAGCGTCCAGCACATCGCACTCACTAGTCGGCGCCGGGACAGCGGCGCGCAACGCCTCAAACTTGCCTCTCGAGTCGCGCAAGGATGTGATTGCAAGTGCCAGGGACTCAGCTGATCCGCTTTCGAAAAGGAGAGCGCCGCTATTCTCCCCTCCGCGTTCGACGAACGCTCCGGCATTGGGCAGGAGTGCCGGTAAGCCAAGCGCGCGAGCTTCCTCAAGGACCATGCCATAACTTTCGGGGGCGCGCGAGGCGCTCAACATGGCATGCACGCCGGTAACCGCGTGGCTGTCCAAGTCTCCTCTAGTGAAACTGCCGTCCCAATGAACTATCACGTTTGGGTATACAGACCTCAGATTAGCGAGGTATCCGGCATGGGGCTCGTTGCCGGCAAGCCGTAGCTCGACGCCTGAATTCAGCCCCAAGCGCTCCAGTGCCTCGAAGGCGAGATCGGTGCCCTTCAAGTCTGATAGATGACCCCAGCTCCCGAGCAGGAAGGGTTTCGGCGGAGGCGTGGTCGTGCGCGGCGCGTAGCGCACCACAGCGGAGGGCGGCGTGACATCGAGCGCAATCTTTAGAGCGGGGTCCCCCATCAGACGCAATTGCTTTTCACCAAAGCTCTTTGAGGGCACCAAAACCGCGCGCGCCATCGACAACTCAGCTGCAATGTCCTGGCCGCGAATGGCGAGCTCCATGAAGGCCGCTTCTTGGGTCACCCAAGGGGTCTGCGGTGCGACACGGCCCGCGCAAGAGATGCAGTGCATGCCGGAAATCGGTCGTTCGCAGATGCTCTGGTTCGCGGACTCGACCCGAAAGACAAGTGGGCAGCTAACCCACGAGTCGTTCAAACTAACAACCGCTGGAACACCCGCTTGCCCTGCCAAACGAACCAGGTTACGCGTCAAGCGGAGCCAGTGCATGACGTGCACTAAATCGGGTGCCTCGGCTTGCAACACTTCGCGATAGCTTTGGGCCACGCGTGCGCTGGCCGACTTGTGCCAGTGGTCCGAGTAGAGGTCCGGCCGTGTGAGGCGAATAATTCGTAGCGGATGAGTTGCACCGCTATGAGTTTCAATTGTTTCGCGACAGACGACTGCATCCGGCCTTCCACCTTCGAAGGATCCAGCGAACACGACAACTTCATGTCCTCGCTTGAGTAGACCCTCTGCCAGAAAGCGTGCGGCAAGTTCCGTTCCACCGACGAGCTCGTCAGGAAAACCGTGAACGCATAAGAGCAGCTTCAAGACGTCTTCAACCCCGGAGCTAGTTCGCGATAGACACTCTCGATTTCATCCAACTGATTGGCGACGGTCGGGATAGCCACTTGTTCGGTGTAGAGTGCGTCAAGTTGCGCAGGCTCTTCAATCACAGATTGCATGATCTTCGCCAAGGCCCCGGCATCGCCGACCGGAAAGCCGAACCCTGACTTGCCTTCTTCGACGAGTTCGGCCATACCACCCAAGTTCGATACGCAAAGAGCTGTTTTGGCTGCCAGAGCCTCGAGAATGATGAGCGGTTGATTCTCGAACCAAAGACTCGGCATCACCAATAAGTCTGTTTTTCGCAAGGTATCAGCCACGCCCTCTCGGTCGAGCTTTCCGGCCAACTGCACGCCGAACTCTTCTGCGAGGGATTCCAATGTAGCGTTGTACTCGGCGTCGTGAAATTTTGGACCGTAGACGTCAAAGCGCGCACGAGCGCGCAGCTCTTCGGGCAGCTCCCCCCAAGCCTGCATGGCTAAGTGAGCCCCCTTTACTGGAATCAAGCTGCCGATGAAAGCGATACGCAACTTGTCGCCGCGCGGCTCACGCTGGCCACCTGCAAAGAGATCGAGGTCGGTACCGGTGCGCAAGTGCTGCAGACGATTCTTGTCAAGGCCCCACTCGACCAACTGGTCCCGTAGGAAGGCGCTGGGCGAGAGGAAGCGATTGACGCTGCGATTCAGTCGCTCACGCAACTCACGGTTGCGAGCTGCAACGTCTTCGAGGGGCAAGGCCGGCGCGCCCGCACCTTCATCTTCACCCTCGCGCCTGCGCAACCAATCCCCCGCGACGCGCGCAGGTTTGGTCAAGTCCACGCCACTAGCGGAGTGAATCTTGGCAATCCAGCCAGCGACCCGCTGTTCTAGTTGGGAGTTCTTGTAGCGAAAGTTCCCCAGACACTCCGAGCAACGCTGCTCCTCGATAGTCATGCAGATCGACTTGTCTGCATGCACACGCTGGCCAAAGCGCGCGCACTGCAGCCAATAATCGTGCAGTGTGAACACGACAGGAATGTTGCGCCTATCCGCCGCTTCCGCGCAGCCGACGGAGAGGTATAGCAGGTGGTTGAAGTGCACGAGGTCGGGCTTCTCGCGCTCAAGGAACCCGTCGAAAATGCCCTCGACAACTGGAAAGTCCCACGTCTCCCGAAAGGATTCGTAGGACAGATTGTTCACCAATTCGTGGACGACGACGCCCTCAAACTCACGCTTGGAAAGCGAGAGGTGCTTTTTGCCGATGTCCTTATCCGACGTGAAGACCAGCACCTCGTAGCCACGCGCGAGCAATCCCCGGGCAAGCTGCGCGGTGTATTGCTCCGTACCCGCCACATGTGTTGGCGGGTAGTTGTGACTGACAAGCAGGACTTTCATCGCTGCCGACTAAAGCACAGTCCACAGCTCGAGGGAATCCTCCTTATGAATCAAGTGGTCGAGCCACAGATTAGAGAGCTTCTCGGGGACTGAGTTTTGGCGCAAACGCTGGTTCAGGTTTTCGAAGTCGACGCGATCCAGCTCCTGATCCTGATTGAAGCAAGAGAAGACGGCGGGCGCCTCTTCACCGGTTTCAGGATCAACTTGCTTGCAAAGACACTGCGCGCAGATTTCCTTCATAGCGCACTGCATCGGCGAGTTAATCGAACCGATTGCCAAGTGTCCGGGCTTCAAGTGTGGCTCCAAGACTCCGGTACGCTGCTGACGCACTGCATTCATCATGCGATCCGAGCCGATACAAACGATCCGATCGCAATCGTTAAGGGGAACTTGAACATCGCCAAAGTCGCCTTCAGCGTAAGCCACCATAGCCTGGACGATATTTCCGCGAATGTGGTGATCGTAGGGCCGCTTGGGATTGGGCTCGATCTCAGCACCAGAGTCGGTTGACCAAATCACGACATCGGCCGCGGCTTCGATCTCCTCACGCTTGAAGATATCTTCGCCGCGTTTGAAGCCCGCGAAGTAGATCACTTCGTTGCCCGCTTCGCGCATGGCCCGGCCGATCGAGAACAACACGGCGTTGCCGAGCCCTCCTCCAGCAAGGATGATCTTCTCGCCCTTGGGGATATCCGTCGGCGCGCCAGTCGGCCCCATCAAGACCACCGGATCACCGGGCTCCAATATGGCGCACAGGCGCGAGGTTACGCCCATCTCAAGCACGATCAGACCGATCAAACCCTTCTCTACATCCTTCCAAGCCCCGGTCAAGGCGACTCCTTCCAGGGCCAAGCGCGTACCGTCCACTACCTTTGAGAAGGTCTCGTAGTTTTGGAAGCGATAGAACTGACCGGGCTCAAATCCGCGCGCAGCTAAGGGCGCGTGCACGACAACTTCAGTGATCGTCGGCGTCAAGCGATTGACCACCTCGACTCTTGCATCAAGGTCAAAAGACAACTTGCTGGCGAGCTTGCGCCAATGCCCCTTGCGAGCAGCGAGACCTGGCGCGCTGGTATCGAGGGCGCCCAATCGATCAGAAAAGACATCGACAACTTTCTGAAAGCCATCGCGTGCTGAGGCCATCGCCTTCACCACATTACCCGCATAAGCGGGGTGATTGTCGCCGTAGACACTGATCGAGTGCGATCCATCGTCATAGGAAGTAAAGAAGCTGGCGCCGCCATCGTCATGTCCACCTTCAACAGGAGTCATCCCTGCATCGGTTTTCTTGCTGACTTCAAAGAACCAATCCCACTTATCAAGCTTGAAGCTACCGGGGTGCTCCTTCTCGTACATGATGTTGGGGCTCGTTCCTGCGGCAACTAGGACGCTACGCGCCGGTAAGACAACCTCTTCGCCAGTGCCGCGCCACTTCCCCTCATCGTTCTTGAACTGACGCTCGAAGACCATGCCTTCGACAGCGCCGAACTTGTCCAACTTCGCTTCTAACGGCGACATGTGCTCGACAAATACCATGCCCTCTTCCAAGGCCTTGATGACCTCTTCGTGATTCAAGCGGTAGGCCGGTGCATCGCGCATATTCTTCCGATAGATGAGCTTGACGCCCCCCCATTTTTCGACCAGGCTCACCAAGTCGGGCTTGCCCCCTTCTCGGTCGGCACGCGCGCGCTCCGCCGCGACTTCGCGGCCGTGCTCAACAAATTCGTCGAGCACTTCGCGCTCCTCATCGCTAAAGAAACCACGCACGGTTTCGTCGCCGAATTCCTGGCACAGAACATCGTAGCGACCAGCGGTCTTCTCTACTTGTCCAGGGTAGTAAGCGATAGCCTCCGTTGCTGTATCGACGCCCGTCAGACCGCCACCGATCACCAAGGCCGGCAAGCGCAACTGCAGGTTTGCAAAAGCGTCGCGCTTGAATGCACCCGAAAGTTGCAAACCCATCAAGAAGTCCGAGGCCTTGCGAATGCCGCGGGCCAAGTTGTTCTTCATCGAGACAATCGTCGGCTTGCCAGCCCCGGTTGCGATGGCGATGTGATCGATTCCCAGGTTCCAGGCGTCCTCAATTTTGATCGTACCGCCGAAGCGTACGCCGCCGTGGACTTGGAAGTGCTCTCGACGTTCGAGGGAGAGATAGGGCAGAGAGAGGAAGTTCTTGTCCCAACGTACGGTAATCCCGTACTCGGAAACGCCGCCGAATCCGAGCAGAATGCGATCTTCCAGATCGCTGGTCGTGCTGCGGTAGTCGGCAATCGCAGAAGGCAACCTTTCGCCCTCGCCAAGACCTCCGCCGGCACCGACGCGACCCGTCTGTTCTTCCGGCAAGGGTTCGATCTTCAATCCATCGACAGCGACGATGCCAAAGCCCTCTTGCGCCAAGTAGTGCGCCAGGGTGTAACCCGCAGGCCCCATGCCCGCCACAAGGACATTGATCCCGTTGTAAGGAAGCGCAAAGGGCCGACGCGTGTTCAACGGATTCCAACGCGTCAATAGCAAGTAGATCTCGGTGCCGTAGGGCAAGTCGAGCGTATCGACCAGTACTCGAGTTTCGATCTGCGGAATGTTGACCGGTTCCTGCTTCTGAAAGATGCAGGACTTCATGCAATCATTGCAGATGCGGTGGCCAGTTCCCGGGCACATGGGATTGTCAATCATGACCATCGCCAGGGCTGCGATCGGATCGCCGTCACCGTATAGTTCCTGCATCTCAGAGATGCGCTCCTCGAGGGGGCAACCTCCGAGTTCGATGCCGATCGGGTTCTTGACCAGCTTCTCACTCTTCTTCTCGAAGAGTCCATGGGAGCAAGAATCCTTCTCGCGATCGTGGCAGAAGAGACACTGATCGACTTCGCCGAGGACTTCTTCGGTGGTCGCGCGTTCATCGGTTAGATGAAATCCATCGCGCAAACGCCGCGTCTCACGCGGACCTTCGAGCGCTTCGTAGAGATCCTTATCGGGTCGTTCGAAATCAACGAGTCCCGCTTCGAATTCAACCTTCTCGGGCTCTCGCAAAAAGGTCCACCGGCTTACTTCTTGGTCGCCCGCGTCCTGGCGCAAGCGGAGATCCTGTCCGATAAGTACAAGGACATCCTCCACACTCTGTTCCAAACCCGATTGCGCGATCTCATCGAGTGGGCGCTCTAAGAGCGTCAACACACAACCAGCGAAGCGCTCCTCGCCCGTGCGATCAAGGCCCGCGACTCCCGGCAATTTATCGAGCCATTCTTGAGCCTGATTGCGCAGAGCTACGGAGTCAAGCCCTTCAACCTTGGCCTTGCGCACACGCTTCTTCACAAAGCTCCTGGCAAGTTCATGCACCCGCCCGCGCAGAAGCAGATCTTCCATGGCCTCATCGCGAGCCCCTTCAACCCGGAATAGCTTGGCCAGGAAGCTCGCCACATGGCGCGCCGCGGCAATCATCAGGCGCGATTCGTCGGGAGCTGTCAGCTCCAGCGTGCCGGCCGAATGTTCCGACCAGCGCTGTGCCAGTTCTGCATCCTGCTTGGCAAAGTACGCCAAGAATTGCGCGTGCAACTCCGGTAATTTGTGGGCGGAGTGCAAGTCAGCCCAGGAGAAGCCTTCGATGCCTAACGCGAGGCCGCCATCGGCTCCGCGCGAATTCTGATTGGTTGTGTCGCTGCTGGCGGTCATACGTCGGTACTAGCTCTGCGAGAAATAGGTTCGCCACTAAATCCGGACCAATGGGTCTGGACCGCCCCACAGGATACGGCCTCTCGGCCATCAGGTCGATGGCGCGGACTGGATTCGCAGACTTCCCGCTCGTCAGCTGAGCGGTAAATCGAAATCGTCGGCCGTCACCGGCTCGCGATTCTTCATGCAGTAGGGCAAATTCCAAAGAACCGAGCAGGCAGCCTTGAAGACAATTCCCAGGGATCCGGGCGTCTCGCGTAGAGACGATCCGATGCCGATCGTGCCCGTAGCATCGGTGACTCCCCCTTCCGCTTCCTGCTTCTCGCTGCGAAAAATCACGCCCGAGAGCACGAGGAACGGTAGGCGGAAAAGATCTTCAAGAGGCGCGTACTTCAGCATGGTGATCCATGCATTCCGCGAGTGATAGAACAAGCTGCGGGGTCCGGGCTTGATACCGAAGGGCGTCTTGTGAAAGACCTCAGCCCCCGGATACTGCAGGACGCGATAGCCCAGGTTCAGCAAACGGCATGTGAGATCGCGCTCATTGCCGTAGATGAATAGACGTGCGTCGTAGAACCGCGCTTCTCGCAAAGCGCTTGTGCGCGCCAAGGATGCACAACCTCGAAAGGTAGACATGTAGCGCTCTGTATTCAGTTCTGGCGAATTCTTGTAGCTGTCCGGCATTCCAGGCTCGACCACCTTGGTGGAGACGATCGCTGTCGTTTCCGGCTCCTCCATCATTCGCTTGAGGGTCTTCTCCAACCACTCCGGCGGCATCACAATGTCGTCGTCGAGGATTGCCGTGAAATCGGAATGGCTCGATGCGAATCCCACGTTAAAGGTTTCGCAGGCGCCGTAGTCCGAGTTCGGCATGACAGTCAAACGGACCTGCGGAAACTCGGCGCGAATCATCTCGACCGTTCCATCGCTGGAAGCGTTATCGACCACGACAACGCTCTCGAAGGGCACGCTCTGCTTGAAGATCGCGCGCAGGTTTTCGCGCACGTCTTCGCACTTGTTGAAGGAGGTCAGGACCGCGGTCGTGGAGGGCAATTCAGTCACAGCTATCGATTGGAGAGGGCTTCTAGAGGTGCCAAAGGCAACCAGATCAGAGAGTAACCGATCGCCGAAGGCTTCGACGGCTTCAACTTCCGGCAAGTCCACATTGATCGTCGCGGCGCAGTCGAGCGCCAGTACCTGGCGAGCCAAGCGTCCCGCGGGATTCTGGCTGCGGTGAGCTCGAATGGCCCGCGCCTTGGCCGACATCCATTGAGTCGTATCGAACAGGATTTCGCGGGGCGCGGGCGAATTCACTCCCCAGAGTAGAACCCGAGGATCTCCATGGCTCTTTCCCATGCCCGCGAGCGCGGAAAATGCAGCCCGGTGATCCGAGTGCATTTCGAAGGGTGAGGGCGCGTAGATCAATTCGGGCTTGAAGGACTGAAGCTCTCTCGAGAGGGCTAAATCTAGCCCAGGGTCAGTGTCCAAGGCTCCGTCCAAGAGTCCTAAAAAGCACACATCCGAGACGCCGAGCTGCGCCAGGCCTGTACGACACTCCCCCTCGCGACACTTGGCCGTGACGGAATCTCCATCCCCCGACAAGACAAGAACGCGTACAACATCGCCACGCTGCGCATGGAAGGCCAACATGCCTCCACAGCCGATCACTTCGTCGTCCGGATGGGGCGCGATGCAGAGGATCCGCGTTGGTAGTTCACGCGGATCGACAAGAGCTGGAAAGGTATGGCTCAACTTTTGAAGAGAGGTTGCCGGGAAACGAGCTTCGTGTAGATCGCCTCGATCGCCCGCGATGCTTCGGAGGGGCCGCGTATTATTTTGGGTACACGGGCGCGCGCATCCTGCAATTTTGCAGGTGAATCGACAAGGGAAAGCAAAGCATGGGTCCAGCGCTCGACTTGAGCCGCTGGTAGAATTGCGCCGGGCAACTCGCCGCTTGCCGCGTAGGAACGCAGCACTTCGCCTAGGGCGCCACGATCGGAAACCCAAGTCGGCAGTCCGAGAGCCAAGGCTTCTTCCACCACCAAGCCATAGCTCTCACTGGCATCCGATGGAAAGGCTGCCAGGTCGGCGCGCGCGCAGAGCTTGGCCAAGGACCGTTCGTCGTAGGTGCCGTGAATCTCAAGCTCCAGGCCTCCTGCCACATCGCGCAAGTATGCATCGTATCCGGGCTCTACTTCCTCGCCCGTGAGAATTAGGCGCACACTGCCCTCGGGTAAAGCACTCATCGCTCGCACCAACAGTAGCGTCCCCTTGACCTTCGCACGGTTCCCAAAAGAGATCACAGTTAGCTTCTTGTCATGAGGTTCAATCCGATCCACGCGCTGTACATCTCTGCACAAACCGTGCGGCACAACAGACCAGTGACTAGCATTCATCTCAAGCTCTCTAGCGAGAGAGCTGCGTAGATTTTCGCTGGGACAAATGACAGCCGAAGCAGCGAGGAGTTCCGCGCGAAAGTCACGCCAACGCTCCATCAGGCGATCTTCGAGATCCGCTGGTTGTGCCCCGAAGAACGGCGCAACACATCGAGTGCAAGATTGATCCGGTTGGCCCTCGGGGCAACTCACTCCAGCAATCGGGGAACGGAAGAAGCGTGGGCAACTTGCGTAGTGGTCGTGCAAAGTAACGACGACCGGTACGCGCCGAGACAATCGACGAACCAGATCTCCCGACAGGCTCGACCAGTGGTGCAAGTGCAGCAGATCGCAATCTTGAGTTGCTTCTTCGACAAGCGCCACTATTCGTTCTCTGCACCACTCACTTGAAATCGAATCGGCCGGCTCGCGAGGTATCCGTTGAACGGTCACTCCGCGAACTACGGACTGCGCCGGCTCTCCCCCGCCGTCACTTCCACACACCACCTGCACGCTATGTCCAAGTGCGAGTAACTCCTCAGCCTGAGCAGCCATCACCAACTCCGTTCCGCCCTGAAATTCAGGAGGGTAAGAGTTTCCGATGATGGCGATCTTCACGCAGCGCTCTTTAGTAGAGCAAAGGACTCGAGCAGCCCTGTGTTGTGGCGCCTTGCTAGTGAAGTCATCCGCCCCAACAAGTCGGCGTATTCCAGTTGAGTGCGATGCTCACGCAATGCCGAGAGCTTCGCACCCCAAACACTTGAGACATCAACTAGGTGTTCAGCATCAAGCGGGCTCCAGACTTCGAATCCCCACACATCGTATTTCCGACTCCGCTTGCGCTCGCGTGAATCAGATTTCGAGCTCAAGGCAAGCATGCGCTGCACCGATTTGGAAACTGTTTTGTGATCCGGATGATCGTCGCCCTCCCACGGTGCTAGCACCAAGTCTGGTTGAATCCTATCGATCAGTTGCTGTAGTCGCCAAGCCCCCGCTTCGATCTCGTGCTCTAGAGCTAAGTGCCCTTCGGGGAGGTTCCAAAAAGTGTAATCGCTAACCCCGAGATGAGCACCCCCGGCACGCGCCTCGCACCGGCGCCGATCCACGTACTCCGTCACATCAAAGCGTCCTTCGGGATCTCCGGCTGCGCCATCGAATACGACCAAGACGTGCACCTTTGCTCCGCGCTCCGCAGCCAAGGCAATCGTTCCCCCACAGCCCAGAACTTCGTCATCGGGATGCGGAGCGATGACGAGCAAGTTGTCAGCTTCAATCATCCGACTCGTCCCCCGACCAAGGGCATTACGAGGCGAGCGCGCGGGGCCGGCAAGCTGGCCACATCCAGAGGCCAAGACCTCGCGGGAGTGTGCTTCTGAAATGACCACGCACCGAGACATGCACCGGATTCGGCCTGCAGCGCACGCATGTAGTACTTGCCAGGAAAGAGCCAACTCCAAGTTTTGGAAGGCATTGAGTACTGGTCGCCGTCCACGCAGATTCCAGCGGAAAGCCCCCAAGATGGAGTCAGCGAGATTTCGACTACATACTCGCCATCTTCAGGAAAGCGAATCTCAGGACTCTCCGTTAGATCGCCCAGATCAACAAGCTCATGCATTGCGCTGGGCACGCGACCCGCTGCAAGTCGGTCAACCATAGCGCGAAGACCGAGATAGAACTTCGCTCCGAAACCGGAATGATGAGTGGCGAACCAGAGGATTCGACTGTGAGCATGGCGCTTGGCGACTTCACCCTCGAAGTTCGGTCCAGCGCAGCGCGACCAGTGATGCAAGACATCCGCATCGGGAACCGTTTCTAGTCGATAGCCAAAGTCTGTCAAGCGCTGGCAAAGGTCTGCATCCTCGAAGTAGAGCGGATAGCGTCCATCCATCGGCTCTCCGAGTTCCAACACGGTTTCCCGCCGCAAGAACAAGCAGGCACCGGATAGCATTTCGCCTGACACAGGCTCCTCTTCTCGCCAAAAATTGCGTGACAGAGTAGAACGCCCTGCTGCCACCCAACGCGCGATGCGCGGAAAGTGTACAGAGAGACTCTCTCGCAACTCACGTTGTGGTGTGGGCAAGAGATTCTGAGGTAATTGGATCTGCCGTTCTTCGTCCAGGTACAGACGCGGCGCGACCGCCCCCACTTCAGATTTTTCCTCCAAACGATTCATCAACGGCCGTAAGGAACCGGGTAGGAAGAACAGATCAGGATTGAGCAAAGCGACAACATCATCCGGAGCGCCCCGTGACATTTCCCAAGCCATGTTCAGTCCTGTAGCGTAGCCCACATTCGCGGGCGAACTCTTCACCCGGGCCCCCAGCCGCCGCAAGGAACGCCACCAAGTCGACTCGGCCGGTTCGGAACCACTGTCAAGCACGATGATCTCCAAGTCATCCCGCCTTCGACCGTCGCGCTCCCACTCCGCGAGTAGACTTTCCACGCAGCGCAGCGCCCATGCTCCTGAATTGAAGTTAACTATCAAGGCCGACAGGCGTCGACTTTGCTTCTGAACAGCGCTCATGCGACGGCTCCTTTTTTCAAGTGCGTAGCGCTGCCGGTACCTTCACCGCGCACTTCCCAGTTGTGTTGCAAGCGCACCAACCCGACTTCCTTGGTTGCCGCTTGGATGACGAGTGGCCGCTCGAGTGCACGCTCCTCGTAGCGGAAAATCCCTTCTCCATCGAAAAGGTAGAGCATCACCTCAAATGTTCCGGAGAGCAGTGCCAGGTTGGGCAGATTCAAAACGAGTTCGCCGCTCGCACCGCGTAAATCAATGCGGTCAAGCTGCGTGCCTGCTGCGGCGCAGAGCGTCTTGTCCTGACGTACAAAGGCCACACCAAGCTGAATCGGCTGCCTATCGGCTAGAGGGTTCCGCCATTCGATAGTGACCCTCAAGCTCTCACCGGTTCGTACAGACTGAGCCGGAGCACCATCCGCGTATTCGATGCGCGCAGCGCTAATTTGCGGCCAACTCTCGGGTCGCTGCTGCGTTCCCTGAGCGAGCCCACCTTCAATGTGCTCTCGTTGCCAAGCCGCATAGGTGTTCGTGACAGTGGTCGAGTCCCCGGCGCAACGGACCTCGCCATCCCCCAGCCACAGCGCTTCGTCACACAATTGGCGCACGTCATACAGGCTATGACTACAAAACAAGATCGTCTTGCCCTTCGATCTGAAGTTCAGCATGCGATCCACACACTTCTTCTGGAAGTACATATCGCCCACCGCAAAGACCTCATCGAGAATCAGCAACTCTGGATCAAACCCCAAAGCAGCGGCGAAGCCAAGGCGCATCCCCATTCCCGACGAGTAGGTTCGCACTGGCTCATCGATCGCATCTCCGAGCTCCGCAAATTCCAGGATGCCATCCAGGCGATTCTGAGCTTCCCGGCGCGAGAAGCCGTTGAGCACACCATGCATAATCACGTTTTCGCGACCGGTGAACTCGAGATGAAAACCAGTGCCCAATTCGAGCAAACTAGCGACACGCCCACTCACTCGATAACGGCCGGCACTCGCTGCCGTGGTTCCGGCCAGGACTTTGAGAAGAGTGCTCTTGCCCGCGCCATTGGCACCAACCAGCCCGAAGGCACCTCCGCGTGTCAGTTTCAGATTGACATCGCGCAATGCCCAGTTCAATTCGTGCCCGTGATAGTGCCCGCCGCTGAGTACCTCGAGTACGCGTGCGCCCACACCTTTGTAGGATCGGTAGGCCTTGCCCAGTCCCTCTGCTTCGAGGACGACGTCGCTCTTCTTACCCTTCATAACTAGATCTCGTCTGCGAAATGGCGTTCGACGCGGAAAAACATCCAGGAGCCCAACGCGAAGAAGCAGGCCGCCCAAACGCTGACAACTCGCAGTGAGTGTCCGAAGTCACCGTTGAACGCAAGCGAAGGTTCTCTAGACATCAATAGATCGCGCCACACATAGAGCAGGTGATGAATCGGGTTCATTTCCACCAGCGGTAGCCACTCTTCGATTCCCGGTAAGACCTCTCGAGAAGGCACCCAGAAAATAGGCGTGGCGAACATCAAGATGGTCAGGAGCACCCCGATGACTGGCAAAGTGTCGCGCAGACGAACTTGCAAGCTGGCCAAGGTCAGTCCGATTCCTGAAGTCAGTACAAACTGCAAGAGCAACACAACAGGCGCCCACACCAAGAGCCGCAGACCTGGCATTTGCCACACGGAAGTGAAGCCAGTGAACAACACGAAGGCAAGGATGCCTGCGGATAGAGTGACGAGCGACGAGAGCCCCGTCTGCAAAGGCAAGAGCTGTGCGGGAAAGCGTAGCTTCTGAACTAGGTGACGGTGATCAAGAATGCACGAGGTTGAACGCTGAACGCTGTCTGCAAACGAGCTCCAAATAAGCGTCCCAGTGAACATGTAGACTCCCATTGCCCCGGGGTAGGCCGCTGCACTCGGTCCAAGCTTGAGCCCCAAGAGTTGGGTGAAGATGAAGGCGTAGATTCCAAACTGAAGCAATGGTAGAGCGAGCACCCAAGCAAAGCCCAGCAAGGTCCCGCGATAGCGAGCTTGCAGATCATGCCTCACCGCGTTCCACAACAAGTCGCGATGGGCCCACAAGAACTGAGGCCAACGCAAGAAGCGCGCGATCAACTCACTCAGCGGCGCACGTCCAGCTTCGACCCAGCCCTCGGAACGAACCGAGGAATCTGTGGCCAATGGATCAGGCGACCCGCGAAACGGGGATTCAATAGATAGGGACATAGTGGTTGCGCACAAATAGAGGGGACGCGCGCAACGCTTTCCTCGGCCCACCGCCGCTCTAGAATTGAGCCCAAGGCAGCTTTGCAAAGGGATCGCATGGCAGTGCACCCGGAAAATTTTTCACGCCCAGCTCTTCAGAGAGCTATAGCCTGGATTACGAGGGAGAGCGCAGGCCCTAACTGGGAATTGAACCCCTTCTGCGGACTGAGTTCTTATCCCCGCTGCGCTTGCCGTCGAATGAAAATGAATGAGTCCCTCTATTAAGGAAAGCTCGCCGCAAAGCTGCCTAGCCCTGATTCGAACCCTTCAGAACGCTATTGATTCCGCCAACGAAGCGGGCGTGCTTGAAGCCTGTCTCGAATTGATGGCCAACTATTCTTTCGGCGTCAAACCTGTGAGTCTCCCAGAGGAACTTAATGAGCGCAGGCTCATGCACGAAACGGTGGATTGCGCCTTGCGAGGACTACTCCTCGCGCAGGATAGCCCGTGCGAGTTTTGGAAGAGTTTCATGCTGCCTCTGCCAATCGGCGCGTTGAACCATGGAAATATGATCTCCAACGGCGCATGGCTGCGGCGTAGCGGTTCGAACGTTCCGGACACTAACGATGAAGTTCTAGATCCAAACGTACTCACCACTCTCGACCTTGCCGGCCAGGCCAAAATGCTTGGGCGCTTCATCGTGGCCAATGACGGCTCACGTGTTGTCGACTACCCTGGCGTTGCACTCGTGCTTGCAAGCTCGCTCTTACCCGTTTGGACCGAGTGGGTCCTGGGCTGTCATGCCCAGAGTCCGGACGCGATTGCCAATCGCGACGTACAAGAGAATCAGGAACGAACCCTGGACGAGGTTTTGGAGTTTTGGAAAGAGCAGCCGCTTGAACTCCCCTCAACACCGATCTCACTGGCCACCGTCTTCGAACGCCCCTACCGCACGGCGGGTTCGACCGCTCCCGTCGCCAAGAAGCTAAGTGGCGAGCTCCTTGCGAACCTCTACTGGAGCATGGGGCCTGCGGATGTAGTTGGCCTAAAGCACTTCCCGGAGTTTGAATCACTACGCGATTCTGAATTCCTGGTGTTCTGTCCGAACTGGCGAGCGAAGCACGTAATTCATCGCTGCCTCTCGCCACTTTTGGAGCCCATGCGCGAGCGAGCCTCCACCAACGTGCTGCTCTTGCACGAACCGGGCAAACAGAAGTTGGGCAGCTGCCCAGCTGATTGGGCCAGTGGCTCAGTAGAAAGCGAATTGGTCATCAAGGGCCACTACTTGTACAACATCGGTTTGGCCGCGGAAGAGCTGCGCAGCTGCAACATCGACATGATGTTCTTCCCTGAACTGACGCCAAGCAATGCATCCGCATGGGTGGCTATGCAACGGGTCGCGCGCGTGCAAGCGACAGGCTATGGCTTTCCAAGCACAAGTGGTTCGCAACACATGGACTACTTTTTGGGTGGCGCAGACATCGAAGGTGACGGCAGCGACTACACAGAACAACTGGTCGTTATCCCTGGTTGGGGCCAAGCAATGGTCGTTCCTCCACAAGCTCCGCGTCCCCGTCAGCGAGCCGAGGTGGATGATCAGGTTCAGATTGCGACCATCGCGACGGTGCAGAAACTCAACAGCTGTTTGCTCAAAGCTTGGAACGAAGTTCTGCGCGGCGAGCCCAACGCAAGCCTTGAGATCTTCCCCTCCATCACCGATGTCAAAACTCAATTATTGGCGCCGCGAATCGCCCCCTTTCTCGCGGATGGTGCCGTCAGCCTCAACGGTTGGACGCCACGTGAAACCCTCTTAGACACACTCGTGCAGAGCGACTTCTACCTCGATACCTTTCCGTACGGGGGCTACAACTGCTTGATAGAAGCCTTGGCCGCTGGGCTTCCGATCGTCACCATAGAGGGCCAGCGCGCACGCAACCGAACTGCATCGGTACTCCTAAGGCGACTTGGGATGCCCGAATTTCTGATCGCCAAGGATTACGGCGAGTACATCGCCGCTGCTAAACGGCTGATCCGTGACGCCGGTCTGCGAAAAGATCTGCGTGCACGATTGGCGGACCGCGAAGCAGTTCTCGCAGTCTTGCACGACGCGGAGGCGCCGACTCATTATGCGGCAGCCATCGATTGGATGCGCTCCCAGGGTCCCCGTAATGGCCGCGCACCCGGCCCGCCGGTCTTGATCCGGGCTGGAGAAGCCCCGCGCCTATTAGAGGCTAGCTAGGGGTTCTTCGCGAGAGGAAGCTCAGGCTCCACTAGATGGAGTCGCGTGAGAATTGAATCGCCCAGGCAATGGCAACGCGGCGCTCGTGTACTGCGAAGTGAACGACGCCAGTTTCCATTGACCGCGGTCCAATACGAGCTGAAGGCTGTCGAGACCAAGGCTTTGACGCTGCTCTTCGCCGGGGACAATGCCCTCAAACGTAACGTAAGCGTGGGCAATGTTGCCAAAGACATCGATGCGCGTACTTAGTATGCGCTCATGCAGCCCAGTCCTACCAACCTCCGAAGTACGAATCCAACGCGCAAAGTCTGCGATGAAGGCTTCAGTATCGGTGAGCTTGACCGCTTGATCCGAACGGATTGGAGCAGCAAAGCTAGCTCCCTCGGCGAACAACTCGCGCATCCCATCCCAATCCGCTTCGGTCCCGGGCTCGAAGCTGAAGGTTTGGTAGAGGCGAGCCAGCATCTGCTCAATCTCATCCACGTCCGGGGAGACCGGAACCGGAGCAACGCTCATCGCCGTACAAGCGCTAAGCGCAAAAGCTAGAAAGAGGAGGATCAGGCGCACGGGCAGCAACTAGCTATCCATCTCTTCCTTGCTGAGGACTCTACCGATGTTCAACTCTTGGCCAAGGATCGATCGCATGTACTGCAAAACAACCTTGGCACGATCCGGGTTGTCATTGGAGGGTTGCCAGTCGGCGTATTCCGGATCGAGGGGCTTAGCCAAGTTCTCGTTGATCTGCTGCTCGACACGAACACCCAGCACGAGCTGGCCCGCGTTTTCACTGCGGCGAAAGCGAACGTAGACGCGTTCCCGAATTCCACGCCCTTTGAAGGGGTGCAAGGAGCGTTGCCAACCAGAGACCGTGATGTTGTCCTTAGGATCAAAGCCGATCTTAACGATCGGAAATCCGTTCTTCTCCATTGCCATGCGGGTTATCTCCCACAGGCGCATCGTGCTACACATGGGGATCTCTTCAGCATTCCACACTTCCGGATGCGGGATGTAGCAAGAGTTGCCGCCGAAGACCGAGAGGACCGTGAGCAACGTGATCAGAATTCGCTTCATGGAGAGTACTACTCGTCGAGATTGTCGTCGTGGGTGCTGCGCAAAATGATTCGTACGGGAACTTCGTTGAAGCCCAGTCCTTCACGCAGACGGTTTTCGAGGTACCGCATATATGCCTTACCAAACAGGCGCTTGTCGTTTACGAACAAGACGAAAGTCGGCGGAGAAATTTCGGCCTGGGTCGCATACTTGATACTTGCCCGGTGTCCTCGAGAACTCGGAGAGCGAGAGTCCAAGGCACGTTTCAAGACCTGGTTGAGTTCACCGGTCGGTACTCGCTTGCTTGATGATTCGAAGAGCTCTTCGGCGAGCTTAAAGAGTGGCTCCACGCCCCGTCCATTCTTGGCGGAAAGATAGGCGACGGGCGCCCAAGCCAAACCTGGCAACTGATCGGCGATGTAGTGCGCGAAGTCAGAGGGCTCGAAGCCCTCGGCTAGATCCCACTTATTAGCGGCCAAAATCACTGGCTTGTGATGGTCGATCACATAGCGCGCGAGACGCTTTTCGATCGACGAAAACTTCTCAGTCACATCGAAGAGTAAGACCACCACATCCGCACGTCGGACGCCCTTATGGCTGCGGGCGTCGCTGTAGAATTCGATTGCGTCCGCTAGCTTGGACTTCTTGCGCACACCGGCCGTGTCGATCGCAACGAACCTACGCCCGTCTCGCTCAAAAAGCACATCAACCGCATCGCGAGTCGTGCCAGGAATCTCTGAGACGATCATGCGCTCCTCCTGGGCTAGGCGATTGATCAAGGTTGACTTGCCCGCGTTACGCCGGCCAACAACCGCCAGTTTCATGACGGGGTCCGGAACTGGCCGTTCCGTGAACTCTGTTCCAGGAACCAGCTCGACGATCTTCTCGTAGAGTTCGGTCAAGCCCTCGCCGTTCTGTGCGCTAATGCTGAAAGCTGCCTCCCCCACGCCCAAACTCAGGAACTCATCGGAATCCCAAACGAGTTTTTGGCCTTCAACCTTGTTGACGACAAGCAACACCGGCAATTTGATTAAACGGAGTCGCCTGGCCACTTCCTTGTCGAGCGGTGTGACGCCATCGCGCACATCCACGACAAATAGAACCAAGTCTGCCATCGCTATCGCGCCACGCACTTGTTCCTCAACGTGCGGGCCCAAGTCATCTCGGTCCACGATCCCGATTCCGCCGGTATCGATCACTTCAACCCAGTTTTCGATGGCTCCGTTGAAAAGCCGTGCGGGCACCGCAATGCGGTCCCGAGTCACACCGGCAGTCGGTTCGACTATAGAAATACGACTCCCGCACATTCGATTGAGCAGGGTCGACTTACCGACATTCGGGCGGCCAACGATGGCTACGCGGGGTAAGGTTTGTTCGCTAATGACAGGCATGGTTTCGAGCGGATCTTGTGAGAAACGCTGGGTCGTTCGGATTCTGCTATTGAGTCAGCGCAGTCCGAGGTGAACGTGGAGTTGCGGTACGACGCGTACCAAGAGACCAAGAGTGGCCGCCAACTCCGCGAGCTGAGTTAGAAACACGGGCTGCGGTCCGGGCACCGAACGGGTCGGCGACACAGGCTGCAGGTAGAGGGGTAAGTCAGGAGCAAGTAGCGCATGATCGCGCAGAAGGTCCTCGTAATCTTCGAGGCGCCGTTCACCGGCCACGACGAGTTTTGCGCAGGCATCGCGACCGTTCAACATGGGCAGGATTTGCTTGCGGCAAGCACTCCAATCCACAGAGTTTTTAGGAGCCGGCTCGAAGGGTCCGTCGAGCTCGACCGGTGCGGCCAAGTCCGCGGGCAACTTCAAGTCCGAGCTGACGTGATCAACTACATCGAGCACTCTCGCCAAAGACTTTGGGAAGGCTCCCGCTGTTTCCAGGTGCAACCGCCGCTCGGGCAATAGCTCCCGCAATTCGATCAGGAAGTCGGGCCACATCAGGGGCTCGCCACCGGTCACGCTGATAGTCTGCCGGCCGCTCGGGTCGAGGCTCTCAAGATAGCTAGCTACCTCTTGGGCAGTGGACCAAGTGCGTCCCAACTCTTTCGGCAATTCGTCCGCGGCCGGCGCGCGCGCCGGCAACTTCCAAGTCTCCGGCGAATCACACCAAAGACAACGCAACGGGCAGGCACTCAACCGCACAAAGACTTGCGGTTCGCCCACGTATAGACCTTCGCCTTGAATGGAGGCGAAGACTTCGTGGATTGGGTAGAGCGCTGTACTGACGGCGTGCATGGGGTTCCTGTGACGCTGAGCAGCGACGCCGAAAGTTAAGG
>JBLIOI010000085.1:0-21869 GCA_047639675.1 Planctomycetota bacterium
CGTCCCAGTTATGTGCTCGGCGGGCGCGCCATGGAGATCGTTTATGACGACGAATCCTTGGACACCTATATGCAGCACGCCGTTCAAGCTTCGCCTGACAAGCCGATCCTGGTCGACAAGTTCCTCGAGGACGCGATCGAGATCGACGTCGACGCGATCTGCGACGGCAAGATCGCAGTGATCGGCGCGATCATGGAACACATCGAGGAGGCCGGCGTCCACTCAGGCGATTCAACCTGCGTCTTGCCTCCGCACACGCTCGGTAGCGAAATGCTCGAGCAGATCGCGGAGACGACCAAAGCCATGGCACTGGAACTCGGCGTGATCGGCTTGATGAACGTGCAGTACGCCGTGAAGTCAGATCTGCTCTACGTGATCGAAGTCAACCCGCGCGCCTCGCGAACGGTGCCCTTCGTCTCGAAGGCAATCGGCATCCCCTTGGCCAAGCTGGCGGCAAAGGTGATGTGCGGCAAGACTCTTGAAGAGTTGAACTTCACCGAACAAGTCGTTCCGCCCTACTTCTCGGTCAAGGCTCCTGTCTTCCCCTTCAACCGCTTCCCCGGCGTCGACGCGATTCTCAGTCCCGAGATGCGTTCGACCGGCGAAGCCATGGGCATCGACCGCGACCTGGGTTACGCCTTCGTGAAGGCCTACCTTGCGGCGGGCACCAAGCTCCCGAAAGAAGGCCGTATCTTCATCTCGGTGCGCAACCCGCACAAACGCGGAATCATTCCTGAGGCACGCATCTTGGCGGGACTTGGGTATGAGCTCGTGGCAACGGACGGAACATACCGAGCGCTAAAGACCGCAAGCATTCCGGTCACTCGCGTCAACAAGGTTCACGAAGGTCGCCCGCACGTGGTCGACATCATCAAGAACCACGAGATCGACATGGTGCTCAACACGCCCTACGGCAAGCAGCAACGAGTCGACGACTCCAACATTCGCGCAGCGGCAGTGATCCATGGCATTCCTTGCGTCACGACCTTGGCGGGCATTTCTGCGATCGTCAGCGCACTGTCTGCGATCCATCGGTCGGACTACTCGGTGCGCTCGATTCAAGAGCACCATCAAGTCGCCAAAGGCGAACTCGAAGCTTAGCTAGCGCGGCGCCGCGGCCGCGATTTTCGCTTCGATGCGCTTAATCGCTTGAGTCAAGCCGCGATTGCCAGAGTTCAACTCCTCCGCACGGCGGTAGTGCTTGAGCCCCATTTCTAGCTGGCCAAGGTTCTCATAGGCTGTGCCGAGAGTGATGCGCGCGAGGTAGCGATCCTCGCCCATGGCCAACAAGCGCTCGTGAGCTTCGATAGCTTCTTCGAAACGTTCCTCGCCCATGTAGGCACTGCCTAGTGTCTCCAAGGCAAAAACATTAGCGGGGTTCTCTTCCAAGATTTCGTTCAGGAGCTTGATCGCAATCTTGTTTCGTCCGCCCTTTGCCATACTCATCGCACGCAGAAACTTACCGTACTGTTCAGTTCGGTCCAGCGGTGACGGGCGATCGCTAGGTTCTAGTGGGTCGGGCAAGCCCTGCACGCTACCGCCGCCGCCCGCGTAACCCAGGGCGCGCAAGTCCGCGATCTGCTCTTCACTCAGCGTGACGCCCGAGCCCGCTGTCAGACGTGGGAGCCTTGAGAGAGCTTCAAGCGAGTCGGTGTATGACGCCGTATCCACCTCGCCATCCGCTAACAGATTCGATAACTCGCCGGGATCATTAGCAAGGTCGTAGAACTCGCGCGTCGAACTGTGCAAGTACTTGCCCTCGGCGTCCAGCCAACCGGCCAAGGGGCTCCAACCGTAGTTGATGTACCCGGAGTAGGACTCCAAGTAGACGCCCCGTGTCGCGGGCACAGGTACAATAGCCAAGTTGATTCCGTCAACTTCGCTAGCGCTTCCAAGCCCCAACTCGCTCATGAAGGTTGGAAAGAGATCAACAACACTCACGATTTCATCCGAACGAGTACCAGCGCGCCGTCCATCAGCAAAGCGCAGAAGGAACGGTACCCTCATCGTTTCCTCGTAACAGAAGACAGAGTGTGTTGCCTCGCCGTGGGCGCCAAAGCTCTCCCCATGATCGGCAACAACTGCCAAGGTCAACTCGTCGAGTCCGACCTCTTCGCCTAGGGCCTCGAGCAAGCGCCCTATCTGCTCGTCCATCGCTGCGACCTCGGCCCGGTACAAGCTGCCGTTCGCCTTCTCGACAAACTTCTTCGGCGGATCGTAAGGCTGGTGCGGATCGAAGTAGTGTACCCAGAGAAAGAAAGGGCGGTCTTCGTCGCGCTCGGCCAGCCACGCGATGGCATTGTCCGTGGTGATCACTGCGCTGCGCTTTGAGAGCCCCTGCATTCCCTTCGAGGGCTGCAGCGCCGGCTCATCAAAGGCTTCGAAGCCTTGGCCGATACCGTAGAACTCTGACAGCACGAGCGCCGAGACGAAAGCTGCTGTTTCAAAGCCTGCCTCTAACGCATATTCCGCAAGAGTCTCCGCGTCACCGGACAACTCCATCAAGCCATTCTCGCGCACACCGTGACGCAGAGGGTACAGTCCCGTCATCATCGACGAGTGTGCGGGCAGAGTGATTGGCGCAACCGTGTGCGCACGGTCGTAGACCACGCTCTCCTTAGAGAGCGCCATCAAGTATGGAGTCAGACCGCGATCGGTGCCGTAAATGTCCAGGCACGCAGTGTTCGTCGTGTCGATAGTGATCAGAACGCCGGACAGCGGCAACTCCTCAGCCTTCCCACAAGAAGTCGCTAGTAAACAAAACAAGGCGCCCAGCCACTGAATGGTTGGCGCCCCGCTCTGCGATTTTGATCGCGAAGCATTCACAAGCTCTAGCGTGAAGCGTTGGGTTTCTTCGAATTGCCGGCTTCCTTGATGCGGTTTGTGATGATCGCATCAAAAGTCCACTCATCGGGCGGATATTCGTCGGGCTTGATTCGTCCCAAGAGGTCGTAGCTAAGGCTCGTCACCTTGACCTGGTTGCTATCCGCTTCGAGGCGATATAGGAACGCTGCAATTTGTGCGTGCGAGAAAGACTTCTTAATGTCAACAGGCTTGATCGTCACAGTCTTGTCGATGATTCCGCCGGGACGGTTTTCGATACGCGGGTCAGTAGTTACGTCTCCAATCTGCGAACTCTCGTTGTCCGCACAGTAGCGAGCGTAGCTATCGGCACTGCCTTCATCGATAAAACGGTCTCCCTTGATGTCCTTGGACAACTTGGTGTTCAGCATCGAAATCTCTTGAATCTCTCGGCACGTATCCGGAACTAACTTAGCGAAAGTTCCGCGCAAGAAGCTCACTTCCTGTTGACGCTCCCAACCGGCCCAACCCAAGTAGGCAGAACCAAGAATCGACAACACGATGATGGAACGCGCAAGATTCATTTTCGCGAATAGCTCTTTCATGACTTCACCTCTGCGGCTTTCGATACATCCACATGGATCGTAACACTCGGTAGGAACACGCCACTCTCAGCACCAGTAATAGGGTCCGACCGCGAGTAGTCGTGATCGACATACCAGGGATGTACCGTCTCATCGCTGATGTCGTTGAAGAAGGACTCATAGTTCCGCGACCCTTCAGTTGTGCTCTCCGCAAAGAAGGCGAGTTCTAAGGTCACGAGGACTTCGTCCGTCTTGCGATTAGAAGCGGCGCGATAGTTCGCCTTGATGCTGTGAAAAGCAACCCGACCATACTTGCCATCGGACTGGGCGATCATGTCCAACACAAGCGTCAACCCCTTAAGGGCGGACTGCGGTTGAACAAGCTCGTTGTCATGCCCGAGATGCTTCTGCAGCTCTCGTTCATCGTTGCGCAGTGTGTTGCGCAAGAAAGTCAGCTGCTCGTACAGGTTTCGATTAGGGTCACTTCGATACTTTGTCGGTTTGGCGCCGGGAACCCTACCCGTGTACTTCGCAACGTAGTTCTTGATCTCGTCCGAAGGGTACTCCAAGTTTCCGGCGGCTCCGCTCTTGCCGTCGCCCATCATGTAGTTGACCGACGAATCGAGCATGAAACGCAAGTCATAGTCGATGGATTGGCGTTCCTTTTGGAGGAACATGAACCACACGCCAAGCAGAGTAGTGATCAGCAAACCCATCACAGCCAAAGGCAACTCAAGTCGCTCCATCGCGCCCGAGAACTTGAGCTCTTCACGGCGCAAGCTGGCTTGTACTAATCCACCTCCGAGTTGACGCACAGCAGCGCCATAGGCAATGGAGCCAGAGACGTACTCGTCGTGAACATTGCCCTCGAATATCTCGAGGTCGAACCCTTCCATAGCCACCACAGGCACGCCAAGGATGTCCTCGTCGAGCATCCCGGGCAGGCTAAAACCACTGACATAGATGGTTCGTAGCTCGGACACGGTGCGTGCAGCCGAAATGGTTCGTGCCAGCTCGCGCCGGATGCGTTGAACGACTTCGCCACGGCGTCCGATCTCCGGCGGGCCGGCGCTACCGCCTTCCCACTCGCCATCAGCGTCCGGCGCTTCCTCTTCCACATCATCATCAGAAGGAATGACTCCGTAGGGGGTGTAAGTTAGGGCTCCGGTTTGGATCACGCGCATTTCGCGAACCGTGCCGCTATCTACCACTGCGACGGCTGTTGACTCCTCACCAATGTGGACGAGAACCTGCGCTTCTTCTGAAACCAAGAGGCCACAGCTTGCAGCTGCGTTCACCAACGCGCTTGTCTCAACCTCGACCTCGAGCGGGTCGAAGCCCCCTGCGTTACAAATCGCGATACCATGAGAGATCTTCTCCTTCGGAACCGCTGTCACCAGCAAGCTCGAAGAATTCTCCATCGTGTCTTTGACGAGGTAATCGATAATGACCTCATCGATATTGAACTGAGGCAACTTTGACTCGACCTCGAACTTGAGCACCGAGTCGATTTTCGTCGCGCCGACCACAGGCAAGCCAATGTCGCGGTATGCAGCGCTACTCGCATCGATCACCAAGGCGACGTTGTCGACGGGAATCTTATGAGCCTTGATCGCCGCCTTGAGGGCGTGTCCAGCTGCCCCCAACGGGTCGTCCTCGTCCGGCGGGATCTCCCCCGCCAGGCTCGTAATAATCTTGGTCTTCTTCGCACTCCCTTCCAGGACGAAGAGTTCGAATCGGCGCGGGCCTATTCGTAATCCGCAAGCTTTAGCCATCAGTCGACTCTTAAAGGTTTTCCACGTAGGACGCCATCAAGCGGTCGAACTTGGGGCGTTGATGTTCTGGTAACAAGCGTTCTCGGAGCAGCTCGCGGTAATCAGTCCCCACGCGACGAAGGTCCCCCTCCATTTCGCGATGGTTCTCAGCCGCGTAACGATCCTTGATCTCTTGAGTGTTCCGATTGTAGTGATCGAGGAGCCCCGCGAGGAGGCGCTGGCGCTCTTGATCCAAATCGAATTGCTTAATAAAGGCGCGTTCGAACTCTCCAACGGCTCCAGCTACGGCGGCATGCCGGTGGGAACGGTCGGAAATGATGACACCTGAGCCGATTCCCGCAAGGTAGGCGACGGCTGCTAGGACGAGGACCCATAATCGGGTGCTGCTCAATTGTTCGCTGACTCCGCTTTCATCTCGTCTTTCTCGGTCTCTTCGGACATATCCTTGATGGCGCCTTCCTCGGCTTGCGTTCCTTGGCTCACGGCGGGATCGCCGAGCTTATCAAGGCCCTCGATCAGCTCTTCCATGCCCAAGACCTTGCCAGCCTTCACATTCGAGCCTTCGGGGAGCTCGGAATCAAAGGTCATCACGGAAACGACCAAGAGTAGTGCCGCCGCAATCGCCGTTGCGCGCAGCACAAACTGGAGCAGAGGCTTCTCCTCTGCGCCTGCCGCCGCGTAATTCCCGCCCTCGGGCAGTCCTTCGTCACCCGCGAAGGCGCGCCGCGCAACTCGCTGGGCGAAGCCAACGGGCACATCTATGGCCAATTCCGGTTCAAACCAGCGCTTGAAGCTCTTCTCGCCCAATAGCGTCTTACGGCAATCCCGGCAATCCAAGAGGTGCTGACGGAGCGGCGCGGCTTGCGCCTCGCTCAACTCTCCGTCCACGTAGTTAGGGATCAGCGCTTGGCAGTCTTTGCAGTTCATAATTTGATCACTCCCTTTCCTAGTACTCCCCAAATTCGGGGTACAGCGAGAGAAGCTTGTCTTTGAATCGAGCGCGCGCACGAAAAAGGCGCGACTCAACGGTTCCGATTGAGATTCCGAGGTTGTCGGCAATCTCTTGGTAGGCGAGGCCGGTGAACTCACGCATCACGAGCACGCAGCGGAAGATCTCGGGCAGATGGCCCAGGACTTCCTGGGTGATCTCGGAGATCTCGGCCTCTTCGAGGCTGGCCGTCGGTGACGGACAGTCGACGGGAGAGACGCTCCCAACCAATTCCGGGTCTTCGACGGTTTGAACCGGCGATCGCCCCCGGCGCTTGAGCATGTCGAGGATCGTGTTCGTCTCGATCCGATAGATCCACGTATAGAACGAAGATCGGTGGTCGAAGGTTTCCAAGCGCCGAAAAGCCTTCAAGAAGGTCTCCTGGACGATGTCCTCCATTTCGACCGTATTGCGAGTGTAATGCCCCGCGAGGGCGAAAAGGCGAGATTGATAACGCTCGACCAACTGCTGAAATGCAGTTTGGTCCCCAGAGAGCGTTTGCTCAACTAGTTTCGTATCTACGGCTCGTGCAGTGTTCATCGCGGGGATCCCCATGGCACGGGCACTGACGCCCCGGGCCTAGGCCTTATTCCTGAAGATCCCCGGCCTTCTCTGCGGATTGAACACTCGCGCCGGGGATTTCGACCTCTCGCAAGGTGTGCCCCAGCTTGTCACGCTTTGTCTTTAAGTAATTGATATTACTCGGGTTAGGCTCGATAGCGAGGGGCAACTGATCGACCACATCGAGCCCGTAGCCGTGCAAACCAGCGATTTTCTTGGGGTTGTTCGTGAGCAGACGCATCTTGCGAACGCCCAGGTAATGGAGCATCTGAGCACCCAAGCCGTACTCGCGCAGATCAGCGGGGAACCCAAGAGCCTTGTTGGCCTCGACGGTATCCATACCCTCGTCCTGGAGCTTGTAAGCCTTCAGCTTGTTAGCAAGGCCGATTCCACGGCCTTCCTGGCGCATATAGACCAAGACAGCGTGCTCCTCCTTGCCCAAGATCTCCAGGGCGCGATCGAGCTGGGGCCCGCAATCGCAGCGCAGGGAGTGAAAAACGTCGCCGGTCAGGCATTCAGAGTGCACCCGCACGTGAACCGGCTCATCACATGCCTGCCAGGGGCCATCGAGCCCCGGGCCGTTCAACCCACGGGAGAGCACGATATGCTCCTTGCCATCGAGAACGGATCTAAACATGTGTGTCTGAAACTCACCAAAACGCGTGGGCATAGGAATCCCCATTTCCACAGGCTCGATCAAGCGCTCGTTCTGGCGGCGCCAAGCGATGATCGCTTCAATCGTTGTGATCTTCAGCTTGTGCTTTTCGGCAAAGATCTCGAGATCGGGCATGCGCGCCATGGTCCCGTCCGCATTCATCACCTCACAGATCACGCCAGCCGGGCGTGCCCCGCAAAGTCGCGCCAAGTCCACGATGCCCTCGGTTTGCCCACCGCGCACCAAGGTTCCACCCCTCAATGCCCGCAGCGGGAAGACATGGCCGGGACGCGCCAGATCTGACGCCTTGGCATCTTTCGCCACCGCAGTCAAGATCGTGTGAGCCCGATCATGGGCGCTAATCCCCGTAGTAACGCCCTCTTTCGCCTCGATCGAGACGGTGAAGCCCGTGCCCATTGAACTGGTGTTCTCCCTGGCTTGCGGCACAAGCTCGAGTTCGTCGCAGAGGCTCTCCGCCAACGGCAAGCAAATCAGCCCGCGACCCTCAGTCGCCATGAAGTTAATCGCATCGGCCGTGACAAACTCGGCCAACATGGCCAAGTCTCCCTCGTTCTCGCGGGAAGGGTCGTCCACCAAGATGATCATCCGTCCTTGGCGGAGGTCTTCAATGACTTCGGTAATATGGCTGATCGGCATCGGTTCGGTTGCTGTTTGGATTTGCGTGGCAGAAACCTTCACGGGCAAGGTTCAACTGACCATGATACGCCAGGCTAAGGCCCGCCAGCACCCCAAGACTCCCCGATTCGGGGGCCAATCTCAGCATTCCTATGCCCATTGCTCGTTCTAGAGTTCTCCTTCTCACTTGGCTGATCGGATCGGTTTCCTTTGGTTGCGCCACAGAGGCGCCCAAAGTTGTCATCGAGCCCTCCGACACAGACAGCCAAAAGGAGCGCACCCGCCGCGCCTCGATCGAGCGAATCACACGGCTGGAAGACCAGCGCGTGGATGGCGGAAGCGAGCTCCAACGCTTGGCGCTCATGGGCGATGACGGCATTCGAATGCGAGCCGTACGCGCCCTAGGCCGCTTGCCCTTTCCGGAGCATGGCCAGAAGGTCACAGACAGCCTGGCTGAAGCCTTGAGCGACAACAACGAAGAGGTCCGCGCAATCGCAGCCTTCGGTCTTGGGCTGCGCGCCGATCCGCGGTCATCACGAGCGTTGCTAGCTGCCTGGGAAGACCCGAGTGAACTTGTGCGCGCACGGCTGGTGGAAGCGGGCAGCCGCATGAAAGATGCTGCAGTCCGCGAAGAAGTCCTCTACGCCCTCGCAGACCCTTCGCCACTGGTGCGAAGAGAAGCCGTCACTGCGGCTTCCCGTTGGGACCCAAAGTCGAGCGCATCCGCTGTCGTGGATAGCGCTCTCGCCAACACGGCATCCAAAGCTCCTGCGGAGCTTCGTATGGAGCGTTGGGGATTGCCCGACGACGGCAAGTTCAAAGTGGCTGCCGAAGATGGCGAAGTGATTTGGCGCACGTTGTTCGCGCTCGCACGGCGCAAGTCAGAACGGGGACGCGAGGTGTTTTATCTTTGGTGCCACGCCGAGAATAATGTCAATGCACGCATCTTCGCTACGCGCGGCTTGTCCGCCCTTGAGAAGTCAACTCTAGAGAGCCGCGAAGCCCTGCGCGAATGTCTTGAAGATGAAGATTGGCGCGTTGTTGTAGAAGCAGCGGTGGGACTTGGCAACTTCCCCGAGCCCACATCGCTTCCGCCAATGGAGCGCGCTCTTGCCCACCAAAATCCCAACGTGCGTGTATCGGTCACGCTCGCCCTGGGCTCCTTCCTTGAGGAACGCCGGCTTGTTCGCCCGATCCTTGAGCGACTCCTGATCGACACTTCAGCAAACGTTCGCGGCGCTGCCATCCGATCCCTCGCGCAGCTATATAGGGATGAAATCGCAGCCGACTTGGGCGTGCGCGCCATCGATCACGATCCAATGGTGCGCAAGGCTGTAGCAAATAGCTGCCAATACCTCTTCGGGCCCGCTGCCGTTCCGCTGCTGACCCAGCTAACCCATGACAAGGATCCATCGGTAGCCTACGACGCCACAACGGGTCTCGGCAATTTCTTGGATCAAGGTGGGCGTACCCGCGTTCATGAGTTGCTGGTGACTGAAGACAATGGACTGCGGCTCGGCGCTGTCTTGGCGCTTCAAAAATCCCCGCGCCCAGAAGATCTTGAAGCTCTCATGCGCTGCTTTGGAAGTAGCAGCGGCGACATCAGTGGAGAAATCCAAGCGGAGATCCTAAACACTGCTGCCAAACTCCAGGATGACCGTGCTCTCGAGATCCTCTTACTAGGGACCCGCTCGAGCAGCACCTACTTACGCCATCACGCGCAAGGGCTGCTCGATGCGCAGTCGTCGAGTGCACGGAATACAGTGCAGCCTGCGAAGACGACGGTACGCGCTGAGCGCATGCCCACCTTTGACTCGTCCGCCCCAAATCCGCGGGTAGAGATTAGGACGACCAAGGGCACGATGGTCTTCGAGCTCCTGCCAAAGGTAGCTCCCATGCACTGCCACAGCTTCCTCGAGCTCACGCGTCAAGGTGCTTATGACGGACTGCGCTTCCATCGGGTTGTTCCCGATTTCGTTGCCCAAGGTGGCGACTACCGCGGTGACGGCAACGGTGGAACCCCATGGCGTGGAAGCTCGCTCCGCCATGAGTTCAACGAACTCAAGTATGTCGAAGGCTCGCTCGGAATGCCTCGTAACGCCAACCCCAATAGCGGAGGTAGCCAGATTTTCGTGACACATCGGCCGACGCCGCATTTGGACGGTCGCTACACACTCTTCGGCCAACTAGTGCAGGGCTTCGACACCTTGCGCCAATTGGAAGAGAACGATTTGATGCTCGAGGTCCGCGTGCGCGGCGAGTAACTCATAGTGGCCAAGGGTCCGCGTTGAAACGCCATTGGCTCTCACATTGTTTTTTGCGCTTCAGCTAAATGCCTTGAAACTCTGCAGGGCTCGACCTCGCGTCCGCTGACAATATTTCATCTGACTGATCTGGGAAGCGTCCGGCGTGTGCGGCAAGCAACCCACAGCGCTGTCCGTATTCGCCGATGCCCTTGAACGAAGATCGCAGACGTTCCAAGTTTGCTGCGCCGAGGCCCTGAGTTCTTTCGTGAGCGCATGTCTCAACTAGCTCCCTCATGATCTCGGTAGCTAAAGGAACTTCGCTTTCAACAAGTTGCTGCATCTCAATCCAACCAGCTTCATCTGCAGGCCGACCAGAGACCAACCCCACGTCTCCGTGTTTAGATTCGATTCGGTAGGCAGCCCAACCGATAACACGCATACGGCGCAGAAACCCTTCGACGTTAAGGTGGTGATCGTGCTCACTGCGAATGGACGCGTCAAACAAGACTCGCATGCCAAGCTCGCGCTCGAGACGTAAACCGAGCTCGCAGTCTTCCCCGCCCGCATAGGGGAAGGCCTCGTCGAAGCCGCCGACGGACTCCAAGCATGACCTAGGAACAGACAAGTTCCCACTGCACAAGGACAAGCCGCTGTAGAACTCTCCGTTGCGCTTGAACGGTTGCGCGAAGAGCGCCCGCGAGGTTTCGGTGTACTCGGTGAAGGAGTCCACAACCAACTCTGGCAGAAGCGAGAAGGTACCCATCGCTGAATGCGGCTCGCTGCGCGAACGATGTGATTCCAAGTGACGGCGCAAGTTGTCAGTTGCAGGAACTGCATCGTCGTTTAGGAAGACCACGATCTCGCCGCGAGCATGTTCAATTCCGCGATTGCGCGCCGCCCCGGGGCCGGCTGCTCGCTGGGTAATCACCTTCCGGTAGAAAGGTGAAGCAACGTTCGCCAGCACATCTCTTGCCGGTTGGGCCGAAGCATCGTCAACGATAATGACCTCAAATAGCTCTGGAGCAAGATCCTGCTCTTTGAGTCGCTCAACAAGCTGTACCAATTCACGTGGCCGGTCATGGGTCGCAACAATGACGCTGACTTCGAGTTGTCCTGCAGACGCTCTCGCTACGGGCTGGAGAGTTAGCCCGCGTTCAAGTTGCGAAGGCTCGTAACGCCGTCGCCAGCTAGCCACGTCTTCTTCGCTTCGCAGGCGTTCAGCACCCAGTAGATCCAAGAACTCAACGCTCTCGCCTCCCAGAGGCAAAAGTGCGTTCACGCTGCGTCCAAGTTGTAAGACCTTGCTACGCGCCCTGGGCATTGATTCGATCAGCACTTCCAGGTCCCCCGCATCTGTCGCACCGAAGCATCTTTCGTAGGCGGCTTCAAGCGCCGCGAGGGAAATATCATAGTCCGGATCACGACGCTCGTCATGCAACAATACGAGCGCTGAAAAACCGTCGAGCGCGACGCTGCGAACCCTGTCCATCAATTCTTGGAGTTGGTCGAGATCGTCCCACTTCGGCCACGCTAAAAGCTTGCGCTCTGCTCGCGTATCAAGCTCGTAGCGCCCAACCCCTTCCGCCAACAACTCTCCAAACCCAAGGATTCCGTGTTCCCTAAAACCATCTACATAGCCTTGGAACCACCAGACCCTGTTAAGCCTTGTGAACAATTGCCCAAGCCGATCCAGAGTTTCGCCGACAAGTACATCGAAGGCGCCGCCCACATCTTCGAGCGCCCCGACATTGACCGAAGAGAGCTCGCGGGCTGCGTTCTCGAAGACTCCAAGACGGGCCTCCATTTCAGCTAGCCTGTCCAGATTGCTTTCGAGATCAAGGTCCTGGATCCCCCATTTCAAAATCACTTGCGGGTGCTTACGGAAGAACCGCACATAGGCGCGAGCAACCGTGTGCTGGCGCTTTTTGATGTAGTCCAGATCCATCAGATGACGGTGATAGGCGAGAGCCGCAGGCTCGTAATAAATGCGGTACCCGATCTCGCCAAGTCGCATTCCAAGATCTGTGTCCTCGCAGCCATAGTGACGAAACGACGGATCAAATGCCCCGACTCGTCGGACATCCTCGAGGCTTACGCTCACATTGCATGTGTAGAAGAGCATAGGAGAGTGAAGCGCACCGGGTTTTAGCTGCGCATAAGCAAAGACATCCGTTGAAGTTTCCAAGTAGCGCAGAAGCGTATTTGACTGTGCTTCCTGCGGTTGCACAAAGAGCCCGAGAACCGCCGCTTTGACGTTCGGGCCGATCTTGGCGTGAGCGCGCAAGTGGTGACCAATGCACTCAGGAATCGGGATCGTATCGTCGTTAACGAACATCACGAGCCGCCCACTAGACAGCTCCAAGGCTGAGTTTCTAGCTGCTGCGGCTCCACGGTTTTCGAAGTGAAGGAACTGGAAAGGAACCGGGAACTCATGCCCTTCAAACATTTCCACAGTCCCGTCCGTCGAGCCATCGCTGACCAAGACTATTTCAAACGTTCCGTACGGCAACAGTTGACGACAGAAGGCCTCGATGCACTCCGCAACTACAACACGGCGATTGATGGTGGAGATTGTTACCGTAATTTCTGGACGCTCCCCAACAAAAGGTTTTTCGGCGAAGGCACGCAAGGCCGCGTCCTGGCGTGAGCGTTCCCAACCTGCGTCGTAGTCGACCTTTGGTACCTTGAAGCCGGGCTCGACAATGTGTCCGGCATGACCTTGGGCCCGTAGCCTTTGCCACAGTTTCAACTCGACCGGATGAAAGACCAAGGAAGAGATCTCGCTCAAGGCTTCTCGACGCATCACAACACTACTTTCCCAGAAAGGGCCAGGTGCTTCTCCCATGCCTCCGGGGTGCGAGCGTTCAATAGGTTCATCCTTATCGTCGCACAGGAAGTAATCGCAAGTCACGATCCGGAGTCGATCGTCTGACTCGAAGAGCTGCAGCGCACGTTTCCACTGTGACGGTAACGGAACACATCCAGGTTGAAGCCAAGCGACGAACGCGCCGCGAGAGGCTTCGAGGCCTGCTCGCCACGCTTCTCCACGACTCAGGGAATCACAGCGAACGACACGGGTACCCTGGTGACTGATTTCCCCCTTTGCCGTTTGGTCGATAAGCACGAGCTCTGCTTCGATACCGCGCTGAGATCGAAAAGCCTTCACCAATCGATCGACCTCGGACTCTTGGCCTTCGCTGATGATGCTAAGCACTGAGATCACGGGTTCCCGGGCGCCCTGGTGGGACGCAACGCCAAGATCTTCAAACTCTGCCAGCTCGCATAGGCGGGCGTAGACGGAGGCTGTTTCCGGTTGTAGTTCAAGTTCCCCCGTACCTTCTGGGAGAGTCCAGCCAGAGACGTCCAGGGAATCCGGCATCTCCAGGAACACTTGCAAACGCGCACGACCCTCTTCTCCCTGAAGTTGATCGGCATGGAGGAACAACCAATCACCCTGCTGCAAGTGACTCGCGAAGACCTCGCGGTACATGGCGGTCCAAAGGTCGACTGCGCCCGTTGCGTTGATCGCCAGGTTGACCGAGTTGTATGCGTTCTGACTGTCTTCGAGGACCCCCTGCTCTTCCTGCTTGGGGTGTCGGAAGACGCACACAAGCTTCGTGGCTGAGCGCATGGACGGTTCGCCGCCGGCGGTCATCACCGTCTCGAACAAACCTTTGGGCATCGATACGCTCTGAACCCGCTTGCTGGTCTCGTAGCCCAACTCGGCAAGTACAGCAGCAACCCGGTTTGTCCCGAATCGATCCGCTCCCAAAATGACGCAGTCACGCATATCTTGCACCCTTTCCCTTCTTGTCTATCGCGAGGCTCTTCATGAGAGCTTTCCTCGGCGGACTCCAGGGATCCCTTAAGAACGGCGCGGCTCCGTCCCGAATTCGAGCTCCTGATCCGACAATTTTTTCCTACCCCGTGTTATCCACAGATTGCCCCCAATACGCCCATTTGGGCTGTGGAAAGAGGCCACGTCGAGGCTTCAAACCTCTACAAATCCAGCACTTAGGTGTTTCCACAAGCGAAGCTGTCGTTGTGGACAAAGCCCGCTCCATTCCCAGGAGTGATCCTGCCGAAAGTGGGTCTATCAGGGCCATTCCGCCCAGTCCCCAATCTATAGATCGCGCTATGAGCAAGTGGCTCTTCTCTCTCTGTCTCCTCTCGATCATCGGCACCGCCGGGGTCACGTTCGTGGGCAATCTCGATGGGCGCTTTGCTCGCATCGAGACCGTCCAAGACAATCAACCGCGGTCCTTGACCCGCCTCACAACACAGCTTTCAGAGCTGCGCGAGGAGCTACAGGCTTCGGACGCCAAGTTGAAGAAGATCGAATTCGATCTGATCAGACAAGCCAAGCTCAAGCAGCAAGTTAGGCTCCTTGAACAGCAACTCGCTGAGACGCTGGAGACCATAGCCGCTCAGTCGGGCGAAATCGCAGGCGTCGAAGAACGGCAAGATTTGCTCCTGCGCGAGGCTGTCGGAGAGAAGCTCGAACACCTAAATCACAACCTTGAGGAACGCTGGAGCAGTGTCTCTCGCACCTTGGAAGCCACCGCGCAAATTGCAGAGAGCAATCGCCTGAGCTTTGCCGACCTCGTCCGCGACATGCCTGCCAACCAAGCACCGGCACGCGATGTTCAAACCATGTGGGGCGACCTCTTGGGTCCCACAGTTCAAATCGCCGACGAATCAACGGTGGGTAGCGGCGTCTTGCTCGAGTCGCGGCTCTTGCCCAACGGTCAATGGAAAACCTATCTGCTAACCGCTTGGCATGTCGTACGTGACATCCTTGACTCGCCCGGCGACAGCGACGAACAAATCCCGCTGTTCATTTACGAGCCAAACGGAGATCGAAACCAAGAGTTTGCCAAGTTGGTCGATCATGACGTGCGCCTCGACACCGCATTACTCGTTATGACAACCGATGTGCCCTTCGAGCATGGTGTACGACTCCCTGCGCGCGAGTTCCTTTACTCACGGCGCGTATTCGATCCGATCTATGCTGTGGGCTGCCCGCTCGGCAACGATCCGATTCCGACCTACGGTGAGATCGCTGACACCCATCACAAGGTTGACGGCGAAGGCTACTGGATGATCAGCGCCCCGACCTATATTGGAAACTCTGGCGGCGGAATCTTCGACGCGGAGACTCACGAGCTACTGGGCATCTTCTCCAAGATCTACACTCATGGAAGTCTGCGGCCAACCGTCGTGCCTCACATGGGGCTCGTCACGCCACTCGATGTGATCTACGAGTGGCTTGAAGACGCTGGTCATGGGCACGTAGTTCCGAAGTAACGCACGAGACAAACGAGATACAAAAGAGAATCCCCCCCGTGCCTTGTCGGTACGGGGGGGATTCTTTGTTAGACGCGGCCCTTAGAACTTGAAGGTGAGCCAGATCCAGAGCTTCTGGACATCGACCAGCCCTGGTAAAGTAGTTGAGCTGTCTGCATCGAAGTCCGCGTACTGAATCCCGATAGTCAAGTCTTCCGCCAAGGTCACTTTTGCGTAGGCGTCGATCTCGTCACCGTAGTCCGATGCGGAGCCACGCTCCGGCTCGAACTGGTGGAAAATCACGCCAAGGCCGAAGGTCTTATTTTCGTAGCCGAGGTCAAGATAAGTGTCGTCGAGACCGGTCGTCGGAATACCATTGGCAAATTGGTCCGCCCAGCCGTTGAAAGCGTTCCTGTTGGCAAGCGGAGTCTGGAAAGCGCCGCCTGTGCTACTGGAACCTTCGAGTGACTCGAAGCCAAGCTTCGCCTGAACCCCACTTGCCTTGACACCCAAGTTTACGTGGGAGTAGGTCGCGTCCACATCATTCGGGTTGTCTTCGACGTCGCCTTGCAGCGCGTACTCAAGCCCGTAGATCATTGCCCACTCGCCCATGTTGTGATCACCAGCAAAGCGCGCACCATAAGTGAAAGTGCTGAGCATCGGTTGCTGGTCAAAATCCAGGTAGTAACCGTAAGCGGTTAGGCGGCCTAAGTTCTCCCAGTTATTGCTGAGGTTCAGGATGTGCGAGTTGCTGTTCTGATTCGTCTGTGCGGAGCTATTAACGCTGTCTAGGTACGCGTAGTAGACGCGGCCGCCAGCATCCCACTCTTTGTTGTAGCTGATCGAGTCGAAGGTCTGCTCGGTTTGCCTGAATACCCGGTTTCCAATGAAGCGAGCATTGTCCAACCGGATTCGCTGGCGACCGAGGCGAAAATCGCCCATGTCTGCGGAGTAGTTAGCATAGACCTGATTCACCACAGTTCCTGTGGGATCAGCGACTACGGGACGCGGACCGACCGGACCGCTGGGGTCGTCGTTGTAGTCATCGCTGCTCCCGCTAACATTCGACACATTCGAGAACTCAAGCACGCCGGTGAAGCCATTGAAGTTTCCGGTTTCGTAGCCCAAGCGAGTCTGCAAAGTTGACGCCCGGGCCTGCTTTGAGAAGCCATCCTGGTCCACGTTCTCGAAGCGATAGCGAGCAGAGACCCAGAAATTACCGGCGGCTAGAGCTTCCCTGAAACCATTCATTCCCTGCGGCAAAGCAAGTGAAGTTTCAGCCAAGGCCTCCTCGGTCGGCACTTCGGTCTCGCCAGAGTTCGCAACGGCTGAAGAGCCAAGAAGCGTTGCCCCAACCAATAGTAATGTGTTGCGTCTGATTCGATACAGGGGAGTGGCTTGCCAGGTGTTCATGATTTTCCCGATAGGTTTTGAAGGTTTGCGGGGGGAGGCTAAGAGTTTTGGCCTTTGCTATGGCCGGGGCTTGCTAGGCAGTCAGGATCACAATTCGCGGCTCAATATGCCACCACGAAACAGCGCGCAGTTCGGGTTCTTGCTCTAGAATTTCCCTAGTGCCTGAAGTGGCGCTCTCCGGTGAAGACCATCGCTGCGCCACGCTCATCACAGGCCGCGATCACCTCACCATCTCGCACAGAACCGCCCGGTTCTAGGATCGCTTTTACGCCTGCATCGATCGCGGTTTCAACTCCATCCGGGAATGGGAAAAAGGCGTCGGAAGCCAAGACCGCTCCGTCGATTCCGTCGCCGGCCTTGTGAATGGCCATCCGCACCGCGTCGACTCGACTCATCTGGCCGGCGCCCACTCCCAAGACCTGCGTGCCCTTGGCGAGTACGATCGCGTTTGACTTGACGTGCTTTGCTATTTTCTCAGCGAAAAGCATCGCTTTGATTTGTTCATCGGTCGCAGCAACTTTGGTCACACCCTTCAGCGCCTCGCGGTTCGTCACCTTCAAGTCGCGCTCTTGCAAAAGGAAACCGCCGGTCACTTTCTTGACCTCGATGTCATTCACAAGTCGATTACTCGGTTGATACTCACCACAGGCCAGCAAACGCACCGATTTGCCCCACTTGGGTTTACCCGTTAACAGGTCGAAAGCGTCCTCGTCAAAGGACGGTGCGATGATCGCTTCGACGAACCGATTGCCCGACACCAAGAAATTTGCGCAGGCCAAGTTAACAGGACGCGTGAAGGCCAACACGGAACCAAAGGCCGACAGAGGATCGCCAGCCCAAGCGGCTTCGAGAGCCTCTTCGATCGCTTCCGCAGCCGCGGCCCCGCAGGGGTTATTGTGCTTGGTCACGGCGACGAAAGGTCCGTCGAATTCTTTGGCGAGGGCGTGCGCCGCATCGAGGTCAACGATGTTGTTGTAAGAGAGAGCCTTGCCGTTCAGCACCTCCGCGCCCGCTACCGAGGGCTCCTCACTCCCTCCAGAACGGTAGAATGCGGCCTGCTGGTGGGGGTTTTCGCCATACCGCAACTCCAAAGTCTTGATACCGGCGGTCGCAAAACTGGGTGCGAAGGTCGACTCTGCCAAGCCATCGGCCGATTCCTGCTCGAACATCCAGCGGCTGATCGCGGCGTCGTAGCGCGCGGTCAGTGCAAAGGCCTTGCAAGCCAGTTCACGGCAGAGCTTCTCCGACAAGGTCGACTCATGCTTCTGCAACTCTTCAAGAACCTTGTCGTAGTCAGCGGGGTCTGTTACGACGCCCACGAAGCGGTGGTTCTTGGCCGCTGAGCGCACCATCGAGGGTCCGCCAATGTCGATCTGCTCGATCGCTTCAGCACGCACAACGTTGGGTTTGGCAACCGTTGACTCGAAAGGATAGAGGTTCACTACGACCAAGCCGATGCCTTCGATGCCGTGAGCTTCCATCGCACTTGTGTGGCTGGGCTCGTCACGCAGCGCGAGAATCCCGCCGTGGACTTTCGGGTGAAGGGTTTTCACTCGACCATCCATCATTTCAGGAAAGCCGGTGTACTCCGAAACCTCTTTGACCGGGACTCCGGCCTTCGCAATGGCGGCGTAGGTGCCGCCTGTCGAGAGGATCTCGACACCCATCTGGGCTAAGGCTCCAGCGAATTTTTCGATGCCAGCCTTGTCCGAAACGCTAATTAGCGCCCGTTGAATTTTCGTGTCCATTTCTCGTCTCCAGCCCACCCGGGCTCGAAGGTTGTCAAGGCCCAGAAGTCGCTCTCCCGGGGCTCAGGGGATTGTCAGGCTCCGACAGGAACCTCTCTGGGGCGCAGCATACTTTTTTTGGTAGGCAGAGGTCTCGAGAAGTCTCCCCTGCCTGACTGGCTTCGCCGATATATTGTGTGCAGCCATGGCCGCTCCCCTTATGAATTGCATCCTCAAATTCCAAGCACTCCTCGTTCTAGTCATCTGCCAAAGCTGCGGCAGTGAGAACGAGGGACCAGACCAGACCGTCACCACGGCCGGCAAACTCGCGGGCCAGCCCAACATCATCCTGGTAACGGTCGACACCTTGCGAGCGGACCACATGTCCGCCTACGGCTACTACCGCGAGACCTCGCCGAATCTAGAACGTCTAGCGAGCAAGGGAGTGCTATTCGAATCCGCCTACTCGACCATGGGCACAACCCTGCCGGCCCACCTCTCGATCATGACCGGGCTCTATCCGCATCAGCATGGATATGTAGCCAACCATGGGGCGATGTCCGGAGGATTTCAGTCGGGCGCGGGCCGCCGCGCGATTGCGGAATTCTTGAGCAAGGATGGCTACCGCACCGCAGCCTTCGTCTCTGGTCCGACCGTCGCAAAAATCACAGGCTTGAACGCGGGCTTTGATGAGTGGGACCAGCACGAGTTCGTTGCATTGAAGTCCATGGCGAGCACCTCGCGCCCCAGCTCCGAAACCGTTGAAAAGGCCATCAACTGGCTTGAGAATGCACCAAGCGAGCCCTTCTTCCTGTGGGTGCACTTCTGGGATCCCCATGAGCCCAACATTCCAGAAGAACCCTACGCTGCGCACTTTCAGTCCGACGCCGCCCAGGAACTGTTGATTGATGAGCGCAAAATCCAGCCGGAAGTCCTCGCAGAGAATTTTGACGAGGAAGAATTAGCCCGGCTATTTAGTCCCGCCTGGGGCCGCAATGGTGGCGAGATCGAATTGCCGACCATTGACCGTGAGGCGATACGCCAACTCCTCAACCGCTACGATGCAGACGTGCTGGCTACGGATGCCGCGCTGGGCCGTTTGATGGACAGTCTGAGCGATCGCTCCTTCTTCGATGACTCGCTGTTCATCTTTACCTCTGATCACGGACAAGCCCTCGGGCAACACGACTGGCTCGAGCACGGCCGGATCCAGGGAGAGAACGTACACGTACCGCTTGTCATGTACTTCCCCGGAGATGTCATTGAACAACCCATGCGTGTCAGCGACGTGGTCTCTTCCGTAGACATATTTCCTACCATCATGGCTCGGCTTGACACTGTGTCCGCCGCCGAGCTACTCGACCAAGCATCCGGCGAAGATCTCTTCAGTGGTGAATACCTGCGACGCTTTGCCTACTCCCAGCGCTCCGTGCGCGAACGCGATTGGGAACCCGGAGCTGACGAGAAGGATGGATTGAAGTTCGGGCTGACAACTTCGCGCTGGAAGTACTACCACCGGCCCGAGGGCACGGACGAGCTGTACGATTTGTCCGTCGATCCAGGCGAATTAATCGACGTCGCCCAGGATCACCCGGACGTAATCGAAACCCTCGAACGCCACGTTTTGGCAATTCTCTCGCGACGGCCGTACTCCCCAGAGGCCCGCAAGGGCCCCGAAACGGAGGAAATGCGCCGTTTCAGAGAGACCCTCGGGCAGATCGGCTACGTGGGGAAATAAGTTCCGGTTTTTTCCTCTCGATTGGCAACCTTGCTTACCGATGAGGTCCGTTAGAGCTGGCGCTATCCGCGCTAGCCAAGCGGGATAATTGGAGCAAGCGTGTCGCTACCTAAATATATTCTACCGGCGCTGGGGAGTGTCTTGGTTGGAGTCTCGGTCGTTCTAGCAACGGGCATCAAGCTAGAGAAACGGCCCAACATTGTGTTCATCGTAGTTGATACGTTGCGTGCAGATTCAGTCTCAACAAGGCTGGGTAATGTCGAAACGCCAAACATCGCGGACCTCGTTGCTACGGGCATTTCATTTCCGCGGGCCTATGCGCACGCGCCGATGACCTTGCCTTCGCATGTTGCGATGTTCTCGGCACGACAAGCGTTCGAGTCTGGCGTCTACAACAACGGAGACGCTATCCCAGCGGAAGTTCCGATGTTGGCTGAGAACTTGGAGGGCGCAGGCTACCAAACCGCAGCGGTTGTCAGCCTTGCTACGCTTTGGCCGCTCAAAAAGGGGGAAGGTGTTGATCGCGGGTTCCAAATCTTCAACAAGGGCACCGAAGAAGTACTATCCGCTGAAAAGATGGTGCCGCGCTTTGCAAGCACCCTCGACGCGCTCGATCCAGAAAAGCCATTCTTCATGTTTGCGCACCTTTCGGATCCGCACGAGCCCTACAACGAGCACGCTCCGTGGTTCGAGGGCCCCGGTGAAGCAAACCGCGCAACGATTACAATCAACGACAAGGAGCTTGCCGAAGTTACCACGTCATCCATGTCCTGGTGGGAAATGGATGTCTTACTCTCTCCCGGAACTCACAGGCTCACCTTCAAGTCTGACGCCACGTTCAAGCTGCGTTCATTTGAGGCGCAGAGCTCCGGCGGTACGATCGATCACAAGCTAAAGAGTGGCGAACTAATGGAGCCACGCTCCGAAGTTGCCATCGAAGTAACCAACCCAGCTACGGAATCACGCCAGGTTCGACTCCGTGCCTGGATCTGCGACGCCCCCTCCACCGGCGAGATCCATTCACGTTACGCGAGTGAAGTAAGTGCTGCGGACGCCGCCATCGGAGAGTTGATCCGCGAATTGCGCGAACGCGATCTCTGGGACAACACAGTGATCGTATTGACTGCCGATCATGGCGAATCGCTCGGTGAACACGGGACCATTGGCCACGTTGTAAACCTGTATGACGAAATGCTGCATGTTCCGCTCGTCATCCGCTTGCCTGACGATGAGAAGAGCGCCGGGCTCTTGACTGCGCAACGCTCAATCGCGCGCCACATCGATATCGCTCCGACGCTCCTTGAATGGCTAGGGCTTCCGAACCTATCTGGCGCATCTGGGGAGTCGCTTCTTCACAGCGCCGATCGACTACTCATTGCAGAGACACACCCCCCCGAAGCACCGCGGTCACTCTTTGCCTTGCGAGACGACAAGTACAAGTTCATCTTCGATCCTGAG
>JBLIOI010000086.1:0-21400 GCA_047639675.1 Planctomycetota bacterium
TTACTTGGCGGATAAGCCGGAATACCTGGTGCTGCTACCCACTGCCGCTGGCGGAGCTCTTTGGCGCTTGCTGCTTGGACAAGGCGAAGCCTATGACTGGCGCATTCTCATCGCCGGGGTCATGGTCTTCTTGATTGCGGTTGGTTGGGCTGTATTCCTGGCCCGCGATGGAATAGTGACACAACTTGTTCAGTTGGATTCCGCTGGTGGCAAGGTTCGCAAGCGCGCGAATCGTCATGGCCTTACCGGGCGTTTTGGGTCGCGTTTAGCCAAGGGGCCCATGGAGCGCGCTGGCTGGAATTTCTTCCTCGCGATGTGCTCCAGTGACCGGGTGTTCAAGGGTCGTTGCCTACCGCTTGCGGCAACAATGATAGTACCCCTCGCTGTTCTTGGGTTGGGGGATACAGGGCCTGAACTGGCCCCCGTTTTGCTGCCCTACGTCCCGTACTACCTGCTCTTGATCGTTCCGCTGATTTGGCAGGTAGCACGCTTTTCCGAAGCTTATTCTGGGAATTGGATTCTGCGCGATATGTCACACGAGTCCCTGGAAGGGTTCACTCGGGGAGCGATGAAAGCCAGCTACATACGTTTCGCCATTTTGCCGATCTTCTTGATCGGATTGCTTTCGGTGATGAGTCTGGACATGCGCGGTATCCTCGGGTTCTTGCTCTCGGCAAGTCTCACCTTGGCGGTTTGTTCTTGGCTACTCACCGTGAACGGAATCGAAGCGCCCTTTACGCGCAAGTACACGCAGGCGGCGGGGACTAACCAGATGACTGTCGGGCTGATCGCGGGTTCTGTTGCCGGAGTCTGGGGCTTTATGCAGTACCAGCTCTTCTCTAGGCTATTCTATGCACCGGTTCTGATCATTCCAGCCATGGGGTTCGCTTGGTTCATGTGGAAACGGCTGAACCACGCATCACTACCTATTCGGGACGGACGTAGATAAACAGGGAGGTATAGATGGCACTACACAAGACGACTTGTCCACTCGATTGCCCCGATGCTTGCGGAGTGCTAGTGGAGACCGACGACGCTGGGCAACTCGTGAGAGTTCGCGGCAATCCGGAGCATCCTTATTCTCGTGGAGTGTTGTGCTCCAAGACGAACTCCTACCACGAGCGAGTGACGAGTTCGAAGCGTCTCTTGAGTCCACTCATTCGAGAGGCAGGGGGCTTTCGCGAAGCCAGTTGGGAGGTAGCTGTTGGCTTGATCGCTGAGCGTTTGGATGCTGTGCGTGGGCCAGATATTCTGACAATGGAATACGCGGGATCGATGGGGATGGTCGCACGCAAGTTCCCGATGCGCATGATGCACGCCTTGGGCGCGACGGCCCACGATGCCGGCGTTTGCGACAGTACATCTAGCGCTGGCTACGAAGCCGTGCTCGGAAATATAATCGGCATCGATATGCTCGAGGCCGAGAATGCCGATGGAATCATAATCTGGGGCAGCGATGTCAAGCGTACGATTCAACACCTCTTCCCTATGGTAAAAGCGCGCGCTGCTGCGGGCGTTCCCGTGCACGTCATTGACGTCTATCGCACGGAGACGATGGCTGCCGTCGAACGCTGGGGAGGGCTCGGCTTGGTGATTCGGCCGGGCAGCGATTCTGTTTTAGCGCTCGCCTTGGCCCGCGCCGCCTTCGAGCGTGGCCACGTGGACCGGGCTTTCTTGGCCGCCGAATGTCATGGCGCTCAAGAATTCGAAGCGCATCTCGCTGGAGCTCCTTCGCTCCAATCCGCAGCGGAGATCACGGGCGCACGGCTCGAGGACATCGAGGCGTTGGGAGCTCTCTTGTACAACTCGCAAGCACTGTTCTTGAGGACAGGTTCCGGTTGGACTCGGCGCACCAACGGCGCCATGGGAATGCGTGCCGTTTGTTCCTTGGCGGCGGTACTCGGAAAAGCCGACCGTGTGCACTACGAGTCGGCTGATATCTTTCCCTTTGATACGGATTTGATCGCTCGGCCCGACTTGAGGCCAGCACCCGCGCCGCCGCTCTTCAAACAGGTGCAGCTTGGTCGCGAACTGAGCGCAGGTCGATTCAAGGCTGTGGTGGTCTGGGGCCACAACCCTGCCCTAACCTTGCCCGACAATGCAGCCACGACTCGAGGCTTCGCGCGCGATGACCTCTTCTTAGTCGTTCACGAACAAGTGATGACTGAAACCGCGAAGCTGGCCGACGTGGTTTTGCCCGCAACGATGTTCATTGAACACTCGGACATCTACCGCAGCTATGGACACCGAGTTGCTCAATATGGTCGACGCGCGATTGCGCCTCCGCCGGGCCCCAAGAGCAATGTTGCAGCCTTTGCGATGGTAGCTCGTGAATTGAAACTGCCCGAGGTCGCTTGGAATGTGACAGAAGCTTCCCTTTGCGAAGAGCTCATGGCCTCGGTCACTGACCAAATTTCTCCCGAGCAACTAGCGACTCTGCGCGCCGGTGACCCAACTGTCTTTGAGCCGCCGCAGGGAACGCGACAGAGTAGCAGTGGGGGAACTTGGGGGACGCCAAGCGGAAAGGTCGAACTCGTGAGCCAGCTTGCAAAAGATGAAGGCCAATCGGCGCTGGCCGAGTGGAGCTGCGACCCCGGTATCGGAGAAGGGCGCGCTTTTTGGCTAGTCAGCGCCCCATCGAAAGACACGCACAATACGACCTACTTGGAATCGGATCGTCACGCCAAGCGTGCGGGCAGACCAAGTTGCTTTGTTAATCCGCTGGACGCAGAAGAACATAGTTTAGTAGAGCGTGGCGCGGTGACTCTGCACAACGATTACGGTCGTATCACTCTTCATGTTGCACTTGACGAAGGCATGCCCCGCGGCTTAGTCCGTGTCGATGGTTTTCCACGCCCTGAAGAGGTTCCCGAAGGGGTTAGCATTAATGTTCTAAGTGCGCCGGATGTGAGCGACCTGGGCGGTGGTACGACGTACTACTCAACCCGAGTCGACCTCTCTCCGGCTTAGCCCCTTCGGAATATGCAAGCAGACTTATTTTCGGATGGAGAACCCGTAGTCGAGACTTTCGACGTGCCCGATGCCGAAATTTGGTTGATGTATGGGCTGCTTTCGAAGGGCGCGGGTTGCACTCTATTTGATGCCCTGCATGCGAACACTCCGTGGGAACAGGATCCGATCCAGATGTACGGTCGCAAGCTCTTATCGCCACGGTTGACTGCCTGGTACGGGGATCCCGGGAGCGAGTACAAGTACTCCGGAGTGAGCCATTGCCCGCGCAGATGGACGCCGGAACTATCCCAGCTGAAAAAGTTGGTGGAGGCTGCGACGAAGACGTGCTTCAACAGTGCGCTACTCACTCTCTACCGTGATGGTGACGACAGTGTTGGTTGGCACAGTGACGATGAGATCGAGTTGGGGCGATGTCCGAAGATCGCTTCAGTGTCCATTGGGGTTGAGCGTAGTTTCCAACTCAAGCACAAGTCCTTGGAGGGCGCGCCTCGTTTGGATCTTGAGTTGCCTGCGGGGAGCCTTCTATGGATGGCAGGGGAATGTCAGCACGCGTGGGTTCATCAAGTACCGAAGCGGAGGAGGGTTCATAGCGCCCGGATCAATATTACGTTTCGTTGCGTTTCGGTGTAGAGGAGTGGACGGCCACGCTTGCTCCGCAAACCTACGCTTGCAGGGGCGGGGGCTCTTGACCGGGCGGCGTGGACTGCGGGTTGATTGGTCTTGGTTGGTTGCAGTTGAAAGGCAACTGAGATTTGGAACTCGCGGGGGCTTCGCAGAGGACTTCTACGGGAAGGTCTAGAGTTTGCGGGGGCTTTGAACTCGCGGCGAGTTTTGAGATGCGGTTGTTGAACGGAGGTTACGGATAAAACTTAGGTTCTGGGGGCTTTCGGCATTCGGAAAGAGTGCCGAGTTCAAGTTGGTTTTAGGTTGTCGCAAACAGGCTCTATTTGCTAGATCGAGCTAATCTTTGGCACTTTAGCTGGAACTCTTAGGGGCTCATACATCTATGTATGTATGCAGAGTCAAATGATGTTTCCGAATGGTTGGGGTGGTTGGAGAAAGGGAAGTGGTCCTCGGAAACGCAAGTCGGGGATGGCGTATGTGGCGAGGCCGCGGGTTAAGAAAAGTGATGTGATGCATCTCACTTGGAAGTTGCGGAAGGAGTTGCCGTCTTTGCCCAACAGCACGGCGGCTCGTGCGATTTTTGATGCGTTACGGAAGGCCAAGCTCGCTGGGCTGCGGGTTATTCACTTTTCGATTCAGAACGATCATATTCACATGATTGTCGAGGCTCTTAATCGCGAACTCTTGGCCAACAGCATGCGCGGACTCGGTTGCCGAATCGCCAAGGCTTTGAACAAGGCCTGGGGTCGCAAAGGCAAAGTGTTCGCCAAACGGTTTCACCAAGTGCTACTCGAGGGCTTTCAACAGGTGCGCAACGCGTTGCGCTACGTTTTGAACAACCACTTGAAGCATAAGCAGGAATCAGAGGCTGGCCGTCCCGACAGCTATTCCTCCGGCGACTACTTCGACGGCTGGAGCGACTTCAAGCGCTTGCGCGATCCAGACGGCAAGAACTCCGTCGTCTCCACAGGAGGCTGGCGAGTCACCCTCGGCTGGAAACAACGCTGCGCCCCATTCTCCCTCCGTCACGTCCCGGGCTGATTTTTCTTTCAATAACCGAACCGCCAAACTCCCCGCGAACTCCAGACCCTCCCGTAGAAGTCGTCTGCGAAGCCCCCGCGAGTTCCAATCCCTAGTTGCTCTCCAACTGCAACCAACCAAGACCAATCAACCCGCAGTCCACGCCGCTCGGCTGAAAGCCCCCGTCCCTAAAAGCGTAGGTTTGCGGAGCATGCGTGGCCGGACTACTTCAAGAGCGGGCACTCCCTACAAGTGATAGTGGAGCTTCGGATCCCCGTCGCCTCGCTTCATCACTGTTCCTTGATAGGCCATCAAGGTCTGCTTGGCGCATCTTTCCCAGTTGTACTCCGCAGCTCGCTCTCTACCCAACCCGACCAGCTCGTCGTAGATGTCGCGGTTGTCGAGCAGCTTCTTAGTGGCGAGATAGATGTCTTCAACATCTGTCGGTTCGACCATCATGGCGGCGCCTTCGCATATTTCTCCAGTGGCGGTGATTGGGCTGGTTACCACCGGAGTTCCACAGGCCATGGATTCCAAAGGAGGGAGGCCGAAGCCTTCGTTCAGGCTAGGGAAGAGCAGTGCGTCGGCTTGGGAGTAGAGTTTGGTGAGTTCTGCTTCTGAAACGTCGCCAAGCCATTGGACACGTTTGCGTGCCGGAGAATCTGCTAGCGCTTGTTCAAAGATGTCTGCGCGCCAACCGCGCGGGCCTGCTATGACCCAGCGCTGGGGGTAGCCGTCGCGTACAAGCAACTCGAATGCCTGCAGGATGCGAAGGTGGTTCTTGCGCGGATCAACTCGGCAAACGGTTAGGAGATAGGGGTCCTTGGCCTTAGGGAAACCGTCCTTGGGCATGTGGCGTAGGACATGCTCGCAGCCCAACTGTGTCACAACGATGCTGCCGGGGTGGGCTCCGAGACCCATCACAACTTCGGCACCGACGAATTGGCAGGGCACCAGAATGCGCTTGGCGCGCCTTACCTGGCGAAAGGCAACTTGCGTCATGCGTTCCGCAGCGGCGGGTTCCATGTAGCCAGCGTCAAGGGTGTAGATGCAATCAAAGATTGTGGCGACTTCGATCGCATTGCTAATGTCGAGCAGGTTGGGTTGGGTGTGATGGTAGATGTGGCAACCACCCAAAAGGTCGTCTGCTCCGCGTTTCATGCGCTTCATGATCCAAGGCAGAAAACGAGAAGGGATACGCATTCGTTCGAGCTGCGCTTTTGTTCCCGCAATGCCAAGTTGCTGGCTTGTGAATTTCTTCTTGGCGAATGTGAACCCGAATAAGCTCAAATCAAAATCATCTTCGAGCAGCAGCAGTGCGCGCACGAGTTCCCGCGTATAGCGGCCGATACCCTCGCGGTTGACGAGAGCCGAACGGTAGTCGACTCCAACTTTGATCTTGAACTGGCTCACGGAGTTAGAAGGCGGCGATTAGGTCGAGGATGGGGAGTTCTCTAGAGATCAAGAGGGCGGCGCAAAAGAGTAACGGACCGCCGACCCAGCGCCAGCCTGCTTGGCCTGCCAGTCCGCTAACTCCCGCCTTTCGTAGGGCTAGAATGCCGCCGACGACCACAATTCCCTCCGTAGCGAAGGTTGCGATGGCGGCGCCGTCGATGCCCAAGTGCGGAACGAGGAGGGCATTGCCGAGGAGATTGGTCAGAAGTCCGCCCACAGCAACGGCTAAGACCAGGCCCGTGTGGCCGGTGGCTACCAGTGCGTTGAGTACGACGGCGCCAACGTAGACGAGTACCGCTGCGCCGAGTAACCAACGAAGGCTGTCACTTGCTGAAGTGAACTCGTCACCAAAAATGCGTAACAGCTCCGCGCTCCAGGGGAAGAGTAGGCCAGCTGCTAGCCCCGCTGCGGCAAATAGCGGCTGTGCAAGGCGTGCAACAGCCGGCCCCAGTTTGCCAGCTGTGTGTTGGCGCTTAAACCACGGCAGTGAGACAAGCGCCGCGTACACGCCGACCATGATGCACATGGACATCATGCGTATGCCGACGTTGTAGTGGCCAAGCGGAACCTCTCCAAGCAAAGAGCGGATGAAGATGTTGTCGACGTAGAAGTACGTTTGTTGGCAAACTCCCGCTAAGCCAAGGGGCAATGCAGCGGCTAGAATTGGTCTCCAGGCAGCAGGTGCGACGCGTGCATGCGGAAGGTGTTTGCGTGAGACGAGATGCAATACGACGTTGGCAGACGCACTACCGAGAGCCAATCCGCAAAGATATAGACCAGGTTGGCTAACATCGAGAAGGAGCAGCAGCAGGATGAATGCCAGGCTCAACCCGCTTGAGAAAGCGCGAACGGCCACCGGAATGCCCCAAGCGATTCGAGTGCGAAACACTGTCGCGGAGAGTTCGAGGACGTGGGTGACGGGATAGAAACTCGCGAGCAGGATCCAGCCAGCCCCTGGTTCGTTGGCCAAAAAGGCGCCGCCGCCTACCAGTGCCACTCCGATCAAGCCGGCTACTAGGCGGATTCGGCGAGTGGCGCCAAGAACCGGACCTATCAAGCCCTCGTCGTCGGCGGTGCGTTGCACAGCGATTGCCCCAGTCCCGCAATCGACGAAGCTGTCGAGCAGCATGAACGCGGCCAGGTAGAAGGTGTAGCGGCCAAAGTCGTCGCCGGTGAGTTGTTTAGCGAGGAGATAGAGCGCGACAAAGGTGCAAGCTGATCCCCAAATTCTACCTAGAACGAGCAATAGCGTGCCGCTCTGGACACGTTGTATGAGGGTCTTGGATTGAGGGGCGGCGGACACGGGGCAGAGGGTATCGCCACAGGCGAAGCTCGATCGATTGAATAGCGAAAAGGTCGCTTTGGCGGAGAGCCGTTTTGGCGCTTGGGTGAGTGACGAGATGGAGGGCTAGATCTTCCGCCTGATTGTCCTGGTGCCCGTGATCGCTGCCAAGTGCACGATCCTGAAGCTCAAGCTTGTCGCGGTAGGCATCGATGAAGTGCTGTGCGGCCCGATCGACTCCACGGTTTTGAACGCACGAGCAGGTACGATTCCCATGGGGCGTCGTGCATAGCTCTCGCCCATCGCCAGTTCCGTGGGGATCCTGAGGATGGTGCGAATTTGCGATGGTGACCGAATCCACGAGATGGGACTAATAAAGGCCATTTGAGCCACTTCTGGCCAAGTCTTAGGCCTGCTTGTGACGGAAGTTGTAGTGCTCGACTTAGCGGGCGGTGCGCTGGGAACCGTCCTGGTTCTTGGGCTCTCGCGCATGGTCCATTTGGTAATTCCCAATCTGCGCTTGACGATTCCGCCGGAGTACATCACCGCGGCCTTTGGGGTGAGTCTCATTAAGCCGGACTCCCGAGGGGAGCCCTGCTCGCGCGCCGCGCCTCTCGAAAGAAATCCGATCGACAGGCTGCTGCATGGGGGATAGCTAGCAGCTCTGCAAGCTCGAAGCCATGCGCTTGATGACGACTTCGGTAAAGGCCTGAGTACCTAAGCTTCCGCCAATGTCCGCCGTCGTTTCTCCGGCAGCGATCGCCGCAAGTATTGCGGCGCGTAGAGCCTTGCTGGCGTCGAGTTCACCGAGATGCGCCAACATGTTGCGCATAGCAAATAGGGCTGCTGTCGGGTTGCAGATATCTTGGCCCGCAATGTCGGGAGCTGTACCGCCGGCTGGGTCAAACATAGCCGTCGTAATTTGTCCTTCATCGTCAAAAGCGAAAGACGACGAATCACCGAGTCCAACGGATCCGATCAAACCGCAGGCGGAATCCGATAAGAAGTCGCCGTACTCGTTCGGGCAAACGATGACGCCGTAGCGTTCCGGGTGCATGATGATGCCCGCAAGCAAAGCGTCGAACAATTCGCGGCGGTAGGGAATGCCCGGATAGTCGTTGGCGACCTTGCCCGCGACCTCTTCGAACAAGCCGTCGGTCTCACGTTGAATTGTCCACTTGGAAGTGGAGCAAACGCTGGTCTTCCGCAGCATCGCGATGCGGAAAGCGTAGCGCGCCGCATGGCGACAAGGACCGCGAGAAATGACCCGCAAGGATACGGCCGTGTCGGGACCAATCCGTTGCCCAGCGTCATCATAGGTTCCGCCGGTCGCAACGCGCACTACGTCGATGTCCAGGGGCTTTGTGAAATTCGTCGGGATGTTCGGAATGGTCGAGACCGGACGGTGGATTACGGAGAATTGGCACTTCTCTCGCAGCACCTTGTTCGGGCTCTCGCGCGTAGTGGCGGTCGGATACTTGAGAGAGATCTTGTGCTCTTTCATCTTGCTCACGACCTTGTCGTACATCTCGACGCCACCCTTCTCGCGAGCTTCTTCGGACAGGTCAACCGGAACGAATTCCAACTTGAAGGGCAGGCTCTCGGCGATGCGGTGGACGCTGGTGGAGAGTTCTGCAGAGATGCCGTCTCCGAGGAGTTCAACGATCTTGTACGACTTCATGGTGGCGGGCCTCTTCGCGGGCCGAAAGCGTGGAACAGTGGGAATGACCTGAAGCGCAGGAGGATAAGAGGATTGGCGCCAATTCGAGTGGGAATCCGGGATCTGTAGCGAGAATGGCAGTGGCCTCGGCCAATCGAGGGAGAAGGCGTGATAGTAAGATCGATCGGAAGCCCGTATTGTGCTCGCCATGCGCGTTCGAATTAGAGAGTTTTCCCTGGCGGTAACCGACTGTGTCACGCGCCTCCCATTTCGCTTCGGCGGGAACACGATGACTTGGGCGCCGACCCTGACTGCGCGAGTTGAGTTGGAAACAGAAACGGGGCCCGCGATTGGTTATGCGGCGGATCTTTTGGTTCCGAAGTGGTTCGAAAAAGACCCCGAAAAGTCCCTACGCAACGATATCGAAGGGCTGATGGCCAGCGCTACTCGAGCAGGAGAGGTTGCGTGCGACGCTAAAGAAGAAACGGTCTTTGACCTCTGGTGGCGAACCTATAACGACCGGGTTCACGGCCAGCCTGCAGATGCACCCGACCGTTTGTTGCGCGGGTTTGGTGTCGCTTTAATCGAACGAGCCGTGATGGATGCGACCTGCCGGGCGGGGAGTGTGAGTTTCTTCGAGGCCTTCAAGAAGGACTTGTTTGGAGTGCGCCCCGAACGGGTCTACCCCGAATTGGACGGCTGGTCATTGGCGGAGAGTTTGCCAACTGAGCCGCTGCAACGAGTCGCCCTGCGGCACACGATTGGATTGGTGGATGCTCTGCGTGCAGAGGATTTGTCCGAGCGTGTAGACGATGGTTTGCCGGAGTGTCTCGAAGAAGACATCCGCGCCTACGGGCTGCGTTGGTTCAAGCTTAAACTGTGTGGCGATCGAGCGATCGACTTACCGCGTACCTTGGCTTTTGCTGATGTCTTGTCTCAGAACGTGAAGGGTGAATACTCGGTTACGGTGGACGGTAACGAGCAGTACAGCGACTTGGATAAGCTGGTTGCGTTTCTTGCAGAACTCGGTTCCGATACGCGGGGCAGGGCCGTGTTGGATCGCTTGGTGTGTATCGAACAGCCCTTGCCGCGCTCCTTGAGCTTTGCGCCGGAAGCGCGCCACGGGTTGGCGGCGCTGAGCGAAATTGCTCCGGTGATCCTCGACGAGGCTGATCACGGAATTGAAGCTTTGCCGCGCGCCCTGGAACTTGGCTATGGCGGGGTCTCCATGAAGAATTGCAAGGGCGTGATGCGCGCTATGTTGCAGCGCGGATTGTGCGAGAAGCGTGGCGCTTTTCAATCTGCCGAGGATCTAACCAACCTTGGTGTTTTGGCCTTGCAGCAAGACTTGACCACCGTCGCCGCCTTGGGGCTGACCCACGTGGAACGTAACGGCCATCACTACTTCCGCGGATTGTCACACCTGTCGCAGCGCGAAGCAGACAGCGCGAAGGCCGCGCATCCCGGGCTCTGGGAGCAGTCGAATGGTGTCACACAATTGCGGGTGGAGAACGGCGAGCTCGATCTAACTTCACTGCAAGGTGTCGGCTATGGCTACAGCGCAGAGATTGACTGGAAGTCTCGCATACCGCAATCCGAGTGGAGCTTTCAGGAGCGCTAAGAATGGATTTCAAGACACCTGGGAAGCATAAATCTATCGAGGGCTTTACGGCGCACTGGAAGGCTCTTGCGCCTGATCTCGGTTGTGCAGCGAGTTTGCCCTCTGGTCGTAGCGCTCTGGCGCAGCCCTTTCAGCTAGGCGAGCGCACGATCGGAAATCGCTGGGCGATCCATCCGATGGAAGGTTGGGACGGCACAACGCAAGGACTGCCTTCAACGGACACTTTGCGTCGTTGGGAGCGCTTTGGCATGAGTGGTGCCAAGCTCATCTGGGGTGGCGAAGCGGTGGCGGTGACCGCCGACGGTCGCGCGAACCCGCACCAGTTGTTCTTGAATCCCGAGGTGGACAGCGCCACAGGATTTGCGAGCCTACGCAGCTCCTTGCTCGCCGGGCACGAGTCAATCGGGGAGAGCACAAGCGATTTGTACATGGGCCTCCAATTGACTCATTCGGGGCGTTTCTCACGCCCTACGACGGATGGGGCCAAGCCGCGAACGGCCTATAAACATCCCGTGCTCGACGCACGATTTGGGATTAATTCGGATTCAGCCTTGCTGACGGATGGGGAGTTATCCCACATCATGAGCGGCTACGTGGCAGCAGCGCGCGCAGCTCAAACTGCCGGCTTCGACTTTGTTGATGTGAAGTGTTGTCACGGCTACTTACTACACGAATTGCTTGGAGCCAAGTCACGTCCCGGTGCCTACGGAGGCTGTTTTGAGAATCGCACGCGTTTCTTCCGCGAGACTGTGGCAGCCATTCGCGCCGAGTGTCCCGGACTGGACATCGGCGTGCGCGTTTCGATTGCTGACCTCTTTCCGTTCTCGCGCGGCGCCGATCTGCGTGGCGAACCGAGTGGCTGGGAAGAGTGCGTGCCCTACGTCTACGGCTTCGGCGTCAGCGAAAACGATCCGCGCAAAATTGACCTGGGAGAGAGTTTGCGCTTCTTGCAGCTTCTGCGCGAGATGGGCATTCGCTTGGTGAACCTTACCCTCGGTTCGCCTTACTACAATCCGCACCTGCAACGCCCGGCTTCCTATCCGCCCAGTGACGGTTACCAACCGCCAGAGGACCCTTTGAACCAAGTTGCGGAACACTTGCGAGTTGTGCGCCAATGCAAAGCCGCAGTTCCCGAGTTAGCCTACGTCGGTACCGGCTATTCCTACTTGCAAGAGTGGCTGCCCAACGTGGCTGAACACGAAGTCGCTGGCGGGCACGTCGACTTCGTGGGGATCGGGCGCATGGTCTTGAGTTATCCCGAAATGCCGCGGGACGCCTTGGCTGGCAAGAAGATGGAGCGCAAGAAGATCTGCCGGACCTTTAGCGATTGCACGACTGCACCGCGCAATGGATTGCGCAGCGGATGTTTCCCGCTTGACGATCACTACAAGGCTTCGCCAGATGCCAAAACTCTACGCGAGATCAAGGAGCGACTCAGTTGAACGAATCAGACGATAGCACACAGATACTGGCGGATTTAGATTCGAAGACCTTCGTTCCGCGCACCTTTGGGTACTTGCGTCACATCGGTCCGGGCTATATGCAGTCCGCCATGACGCTCGGTGGCGGTACGGCGTTCGCATCGATCTTCGCTGGTGCGGCCTTTGGCTACCAGCTCTTGTGGGTCGCGCCGCTAGCGATGCTCTTGGGCATCGTGGTCTTGTCGGCGGTGGCGCACCAAACGCTCTCAAGCGGCGAGAACCCCTTTCAAGCCATGAAGCGTCACGCGGGCCCATTCTTCGCCTACGGCTGGGCGATTGGGGGCATCGCATCTTCGATCATTTGGCAGTTCGCGCAATACGCTCTGGCGAGTTCGATGCTGGTGGCGGTCGCGAAAAACGCGGGCTTCGAAGTAGAGAACTGGGTGATGGGGCTTGTGGCGCTCGCCTGTTGCGTGACCGTGGCGATGCTCTACGACTCGCGGCCGAGCTTGGTGCGGCTTTACGAGAACATCATCAAGGGCATGGTGTGGTTCATCATCGCCTGCTTTGGCTTGGTTGTGTTCAAAACTGGTATTCCTCACCCTGAGGACCTATTGGCCGGGCTCGTGCCCTTTCGCATTCCCGGCGAAAACGAAGGAGTGCAAGGCATAACACTGGTGGTCTCTGGCCTGGCCGCCGCCGTTGGCGCCAACATGGTCTTCGTCTACCCCTACACCCTTCGCAAGCGCGGCTGGGGGCGAGGCCATCGCCGCTTGGCGCGCATCGACTTGGTCTTTGGCATGTTCGTGCCCTATGCAATTGCCGCCAGCTTGATGGTCATCGCTTCGGCCAGTGTCTTCTACTACGGCGACCCGGATCTATTCGTCGGCAAGAAGATCACTCCTTGGCAAGCTGCGGAAGTTTTGGCTGCCCCCGACCGTCTTGGACCGACCGTTGGGATGTGGGTCTTCGGCCTTGGAATTGTTGCCATGGCGCTCTCTTCGATCACCATGCAAATGCTCTCGTCGGGCTTTGCTCTGTGCGAGATGTTCGGATGGGAGGCGAGTGGTCCGCGCTATAAATTCGGCCTACTCTTGCCGGCGGTAGGAGTACTTGGTGCCGTCCTGTGGAATGACATGCGACTTTGGATTGCCGTTCCCACCAACGTCTTCTGCGGATTCCTGCTGCCGATCTCCTACATCGGTTTCATCAAGCTCAATCGCAATCGAGCCTTTTTGAAGGGGGACACGCCGACTGGTGCCTTGGCAACCGTGTGGACTGTGGGCATGGTGATTAGCACAGCTGTTCTCGTGGGCTTTCTCGGCTGGTTCGCTTGGACGGAAGCCCCTGGCTGGTACGAGAGCCTCATAAGTTGAAGGTTCAGTTCACGTGGGGGGGGACCAGTTTCGCTTTGGATGACGGAGTCCTAACTCCCTATCGGGAAGAGTTAGAACGCTTGGGCCGCACGCCTCCCGTACGCCTCGTCTATGCCGCTGCGCACCTTGTGATGCGCGAAGAGTACGCGCAGGTGAATCACTCCCTGGACACTCCCGTTGCGCCGCAGGAGATAGCGCCCTACATAGACTGGGAATCGACGCTCTCCCTACGCAAGCGCTTAGGGCAGCTTGGTTTTGGTATTGCGGAAGCTATGGACACCGCGCAACGCTTTCAAATTGGTTGGGACAATGCGCAACACTTGATCGAGTGCACAGGCGCGCTGCGTCTCAAGAATGGTTTCATCGCTGGTGCCGGCGTGGATCACTTGGAGAGCATTGAGAGCGAGGACGACTTGGTCGCCGGCGTCATCTATCAAGCGCGGCTGATTCAAGCGGCGGGGGGCACAGTGATCCTACTGCCGCTTATTTGGTTGCCCCAGAACGGCCTACTGGAGGACGACTACGTTCGAATCTATGGCCGTATCATTGAGGGACTGTCCGGACCGCTCTTCATTCACTGGCTCGGTGAGATGTTCTTGCCCGAGCTGGCGGGTTACTTTCCGGGGAAGAGCTTCTCGCGGATCATGGCGCTCGATGCGCACAAGCTGCGCGGGGCCAAGCTCTCGCTGCTTGATGCGGACTTCGAGCGGCGCTTGCGGCGCGAGTTGCTTACCCGCGACCAGATCATGCTGACGGGCGATGACTTCAACTTCGGCGAATTGATGGTCGGGGGAACTGGGGATCGTCAAACGGAGCTCGCGGGCCGCAGCGTTCCCCTAGGAGATTTCAGTCATGGGCTCTTGGGCATCTTCGACGCCATTTTTGAACCGGCGAGTTGTGCTTTGCGCTTTCTGGCACATGGTAATGAGGCGAAATTCACCGAACTGATGACACCTTGCGAAGTGCTCGGCCGGCACCTTTTCGAGAATCCTACCCGTCACTACAAGGCTGGACTGGCGTTCCTCTCCTACTTGAACGGCGCCCAAACCAATCCGATGCTCGTTCAACACGAGGAGCGCGCCCGTGACATCCAGCACTACTTCGAGGCCGCGCGTCTGGCGTCATTGGCCGGTGGGATCAAAGATGCGACCCTTGCCGCGAGCCGCCTAGGCAAGCTCGCCGCGGACCGCTAGCGTTCGCTTTGTGGCTGGAGGCGTGCGCTTGCCGCACGACTATTTGGGCCGGGAATTGACAGGAATTGGGAATCTGAAGGCGCATTACGCGTCTTTTGACGATTCACGCGCCATCTCATTCGAGTTGTACCCCTTGGCTCAGAGCTTGCATAGACCACATTACGCCTGCGATCCGCGTTAGGATAGCCGTCCGCACCCCGCCGAATTCCTCCGCATGAAAGAGAAGCTCCTATTACCGTTCCTGGTCCTAGCCCTCGTTGTCTTGGGGGGAGGACTGTGGACCCTGTTGGGGGATGAGCAGCCCGTGGAGAGCGACGGGCTGCGGGTCGCGGTTGATTCGAACTCGAGCAATTCGAGGGAGGCCGATCTGCTCCCCGCCGGAGATACGCAGCTCTCAACCATGGTGCGTTTGGACAAGGACCTCTCCACGACTGTCATCATTCCACTCAAACTCACCTTCGAGATCACGAACGCCAAGGCTCTCTTGGATGATGACCAGTCGCCGGCTTTGGGATCAGCGGCCAGCGCAAAGTTGCGTGGTTCGATTCATGGCTCGGACGGACTCGGTGTTGATGGCTATGTCGAGTTCGTTGCAGGACCCAACAAGGGGCGCGTGATCGATGCCAACGAGCAGGGGATGTTTGGCGCCAATGATTTATTGAGTGGCTTATCTCTGGTCATCATCGGCGGCCCCAGCGTTCCGGTCGCCGAACGCGAAGTGCTCCTGCGCGAGAACCGTGAAACGCAACTTAACATTGGCTTCGGCAGGCCTGCTACCGTGCGTGGATCAGTGCGCGACAGGCAGAACAATCCCATCCCAACGGCCTCGGTCACAATGGATGGTAAGACGACGAAAACGGATGAGAACGGGCTGTTCTACTTCTCGCGTATCACTTCCGGCAAGGTGCCCGTCTACGTGTCGAAAACAGGCTATGCGGACTATCGCGAGATGACATCGGTCACAGCTGGCATGGTGGTTCCTCCGGGCAAGATCAAGTACACCCTGGCCAAGGAAGCGATTCTGACTGTCGTGATTCCCGAACGGGTTGGAACGGGGCCACCTGGGCAGCTGTACATCACTGGTGGCTTGGATCGAATCGTGGAGCGCAAATTTCCGTGGCACCTGAAGAGTCCTGTGAGCCTCTTCGGCGGCGAGACGATCGAGATTGGAGGCTTGGCTGCCGGCCCGATTCGCCTGCAGTACTTCCGCGCTGGAACAGAAGTGACTCCTCCGATCATTCACGACACGCTAGTTGCTGGAAGCAAACGCACGGTGACCTTTCACCTGAAGGCTGCACCGGTCCTTGTGGGAGTTGTCAAAATGGAGGGCAAGCCGTTCGAAGGCGCCTTGGTGCGTCTCGAAGCGCCGGACGTGACCGGAGCCTCAGTTTCCGCGATGCGCGTGCCTTTCGGTCGTGCCACGCTTGAAATGGGGCTGCTGAGTCAGATGCCTCCGGCGGTGCAAACCAGTGTTACCGGTGTGAGTGGCGCCTTTCAGTTCTCAGCTGCGGAGCACTTGTCCGCAGTGCGCTACCTGACCGCCAAGAGCCCGGACGGAAAGTCTTGGGCGGGCTCCATCGTGCGAGTCGGTGAAAACAACGTTGAACTGCATCTGAAGGAAGCCGTGAATGGAAAGGCTGGGTTCCTGATTGAAACCTCGACGCGCTTTCAAGCCTTGCCCGTCCAATACGTAGTCAACGGGAAGCCCTCAGTGGCTGTTCTTGCTCCTGGCGAACGACTGAGCATCCCGAACCTACCCGAGGGCGACTGGAAAGTTTCCGCGAGCTGGGGCGGGGAGTCGATCATGAAGGACGTGACTTTGCAGATCAGCGAGACGGAGGAACTGTTCTTGCCTTTGCCGAAGGGAGCGATCGAAGGTCAATCGAAGTCGATGCGCGAGTCGATGGGGCAGCAGTAGCGTGGAAAGAGCTTGCGCTACTCTTTGGATGCGGGATTGGCCCCGGCCAACCCGCTTGAGTAGCGGACTTTTCCGTCGAGCCCAATCACTACTGCTTCCACACGCGGAAGCGTCTCGATCAATTTCAAACCCTCTTCGGGGCTGAGCACGCAAAGCGCTGTAGCCAGTGAGTCCGCCAGAAGGGCGACCGGTGCGGAAACGGTTGCGCTCATGCAGCCCGTCGAAGAGGAACCCGTGCGCGGATCAATGATGTGGTGGTAGCGCTTGCCATCGACTTCGATGAAGCGCTCATAATCACCGGACGTAACCACGCAGGTGTTAGAAACGGGAAGCAGGGCAAGTACGCGATTGCGATCTCTTGGATGACGAATGGCGATTTCCCACGGCTTGCCAAACTTGGTCCCGAGGGCTTTGAGGTCGCCGCCTGCGTTAACCATGCCGTGCTTGATTCCGCGATCGAGCAGAACCTTCATGGCTCGATCGACTCCATAGCCTTTGGCGATGCCGCCGAGCCCGATGCGCATGTTGGCGGGTAAATCGATCGTGTGTTTTTCTGCGTCGAGCGCAAGGCGACACCAGCCCACGTTCTTCAGGGCATCTGCAATCGCCTGCTCGCTGGGAATTCGCGGGGGGTCACTTTTGAAGTCCCAGAGCCTTCCGGCCCCGGCATAGGTGACATCGAAGGCACCACCCGTCAATTCGCTGATCTTGAGGCTACGCTCGATCAGATCAAATACCTCGATTGAAACGACTTGCGGTCCCTTGCCGGCCGCGTTGTTCAAGTTTTCTAGTGGCGAAGGACGCCAATCTGTCATCACATCCTCGACGCGCTGAATCTCCTTCAATGCTTCGTCGAGGACCTCCTCAAGCAATTGCGGGTCTTCACCGATCACGCGCAGCTCAAGGCTCGTTCCCATCACCGAAGTGACACGCTCGCGCATGACATCGGTGGCTTGCGAGAAGGCCGAACTGGCTAGGAATAGCGCGGCGGCGGTCTGAAGTAGGGAGCGGCGACTTAGAAGGCTCATCGGATGCAGCGCGCGGAGTGGGGTGAGATCACTTGGCCCAAAGCCCCCAGTCTTCCGGGGGCTGGTGTCCACGGTACAGAACTTCGTTGTTCGCACCGAGCACGATAATAGTCGGTGTCCCTTCAACAGCAAATCTGCGAGTGAGCAAGAGGTCACGATCGCGGATCTGTGGATAGCTTAGCCCGAACTTATTCAGCGCCATGTCGATAGCGGATTCATCTACAGTCTTGTCCGGCCCGGGCACGACTCCAAGAAACTGGATCTTCTCTCCCCAGTTTTTGGAGTCCTTTGCGAGTTGCGGCGCCTCTTCGAGGCATGACACACACCAACTCTGCCAGAAGATCAGAGCGACGGGGCGGCCCGCTTTGAGCGTTGCATCGAGGTCATGGCTGGTGCCTTGGCGATCGACCACAGTCAGTGGGGCCGAGCTAACCGGAGTGTTGCTGGCAATCGGCTCGCTCGTTGTGCTGCAAGCGGAAACAAGCAGGGTGAGGAGGAAGAAGCTCGTAGGAATGCTTTTCATGTGTCTAGTTTAGAAGCTCCAACGCCAAGCGATACTGGCAAAGACTTGGTCGAGACCGTCGCTGCGCATGGTGTAGTCCAGGTTCAAGTCCCAGGTATCCTCCTTGCTTCTGTACCAGGTCCACTTGGTGCCAAGTGTGTGCGCATCAAAGGCAGCTAGGTCCGAGTCTTGGGTGCGGTAATCCGAGTCCCCTGTAAAGGGCATGTCGAAGTGTTCCCCGTAGTCATCGGCTTCTGTTTGCGTGTAGAAACGATAGCGCAGTCGCAAATCGAGTTTGGTGTCGATCAACGTCATGTACATACGCGGTTCCACCGCGATGCTGCTAATGCCCCAAGTGTCGGAGTAGAGACGTCCTCCCAATTCCCAAGCCTTGTCGCGGCTGATCGATGTGCGCACGCGACCGAAGAGTGCTGCACGTGTACGACTGTCCGGCAGTTCTTCGGTGTCTTCCGAAGGGATCGTGGGGAACAGGGCTTCATCGTAGACCACCGAGTTATAGGGCGTCTCAAGGAATCCGTTCTGCTGCGCAAGAGTCACGCCGAAGGTGCCATGGGAAGTTGGCGATAGGATCTGATACCAGTTCACGGTCCCGCTTACGGAGGTGCGGCTGTCTGATCCGTCCTCGATACCGTTGTAGCGAATGACGTCTACCGAATCGAAGTAAGCATCGATGTTGTACGACATGCTCGCGTCCGAATCAGGGAGTTCCTGATTGGCGCCGAAGCCGACTCCGAGAGAGGAGTAGTCGTATTCGAACGAGTAGCCCAGGTGCCCTCCAACTTGCCAATTCTCGGTCTTCTGGTAGAGCAGCGAGAAGTCCGCTCCAATGTAGTTGTCGCCGCTTGCGCCGGATTGTTCTGGGAACTCGGAAAGCCTGTCAATTGAAGCGGAGGAGACTATGTCCCAGGAAACCGTCGCTCCCAGAGTCATGCGATCGGTCACGTTGTAATCGAAGACGATCAGCGGCTCGAGAACGGTCAAGCTCTCGTCAAGGAAAGGGTTGCCGTCACTTCCGCCGTCCGAGTGATCGTAATAGCCCAACTGAACGCCGAAGTGACCCGCGCCTTCCTCGCCGATGGTCTGGGCCGCTGCGGATGAGACGCAGAGTCCCACCAGAACGCCAAACAGTGCGAGTTGCTTTAGTAGCACCCACAACCTCCGCCTGCCGTCGTGCCAATACCACCAGCGCTCCCTTCCATGGAGTAGAAGACCTTCTGATAGAAGTGGGCTTCCATAGCACCGTCGTCCAAATTCATCACAGAGTCTCCCAAGCGCTCTGTGTCGTAGAATTCAACGGTATTACAACTCGTCGCAGCACAGGCAACGAGGGCGATCGCGAGCCCCAGTGGCGACAAATGGCGGAGGGGATTGGAAATCATTTAGCTTGGAGAGTTGGCAAACAGAATTGAACAGCATCAAAGACTATCGGCAGAAGTCGCGAAAAGCAGATTACATCGGCGTCATTTAGCCGCTCGTACGAAGATTGGCAGTGCCACTGTAGTTACACTAGCCCGATGACCAGAATCTTGATCGTCGACGATGACCCCAAACTTCGGAGCGTCATACAACGAGGGCTCGCGGGTCATGGGATCGAGAGTGAGGTAGCTTCAACCGGGGACGAGGCGCTCGCCCGACTTGCGGACCACGATCAGGATCGCTTTGATCTGGTCTTGCTCGATGTGATGATGCCCGGTGTGGATGGCTGGGAAGTCTTGAGTCAGATGCGATCTAGGGATGACAGGACTCCCGCGATCTTTGTCACCGCGCGTGACGCCGTGGAAGAGCGGGTCAAAGGCCTGGAGCTTGGGGGTGATGACTACATCATCAAGCCCTTTGATTTCAGCGAACTTCTGGCACGGATTGAAGCCGTATTGCGTCGCCGCGAGACTATGCCAAAGATCACTCGTGGCCCCCTCGTGATTCACTTGGCTGAGCGCTCGGTGGTTATCCGGGGCGAGAAGCGGGAGCTCTCTTCAAAGGAGTTTGATCTACTGCTTGCGCTCGCGAGGGCGGACGGGGCCGTCGTCGATCGATCAGAATTGCGTCATACCGTTTGGGGCATCGATTTCGATCCTGAGACGAATGTGGTCGACGTATTCATCGCGCGTCTGCGCAACCGATTGCGTCCCTATGGAGCCCGCTTGATCCAAACGGTGCGCGGCCAAGGCTACTACTTGAGCACCGATGACGATGAGTAACTTGCAGGGCAGAGAGTGGTCACTGCGCTCGCGCATGATGCGCTGGTTAGCGCTGACGACCGGGGTTGTTGCACTGGTGATGTCCCTGACTGGATTGGGGTTCGTTCATACTGCTGCGGACCGCCAAGCGGAAGCGCTATTGCAGGAAGAGTTGGATGAGGCTCGAGTGGCCTTCCTCTTCCGCGATTTTGATATGGGGGCCTTCGCTGAATTCGCCACGGGGATCAGTTCACATCATCCGGGCAATCAATTGGCATGGCGGGTTTGGTCTCCAGATGGATCAGAGCTCATTGGAGAAGTGGGTGCCACTGAAACTCTGAAGCCAGGTGCGCCCATGGCGAGCCCGCTGATGGAAACACAGCAATTGAAAGACGGCTATCGTTGGCGTGCGGTCCAACTCAAGAGTGGGCACACAATTGCGCTACTTCTAAACGATGCTCCCTTTCGCCGAATAGTAGACCAGTACATTGTTGTTGCTCTGATCTGCATCGCTGCTGGCTTCGCCAGCATTTTCTTAGTGGGACGCGCCTTTTCGACCAAGCTATCCGGGATCCTCTCGCGCATCGCCAGGCGCGCACGCGAAGTTCAAGCGACGACAGGAACCATGGAGCTCTCGAATGAGGACTTGCCCGAAGAGGTCTACGAGGTGGTTGAAGCCCTCGAAGATATGCTGCACAACATTCGTTCGGAAACCGAAGCATCGCGAACCTTGATCGCGGGCATGGCGCACGAATTACGTGCCCCGATTCAAAATATGATCGGCGAGACGGAGGTTACCTTGATGGCGGAGAACCTACCGGCGGACTTCTCTGAACTGTTAGCGAGTCAACTAGACGAGATGCGGCACATGGGGGACGCGGTCACCAACCTGGTAGCTTTGTGTTCCGCGCGAAAGGCTGCTGAAGCTACGCAGACAGAGTCGTTCGATTTATTTCAAGAGGCGCGCTTCAGGTTGCAGCGTGAAATCAATCGAGCAGAACGTGTTGGTGTCGAATTCGATATCGAGGTTGAAGGTGATGGGCTGATGCGTGGGGATCGCGAGGCCATGCTGGCGGCTGTGCGTAACTTCGTGAGCAACGCATTGGACTGGACGAAGAAGGGGGGGCGC